>QHNV01000015.1 GCA_003218535.1 Verrucomicrobiota bacterium | reverse complement strand
TGCCCATTTCCCGAGCAGATGGCCAAATGGACATGAACTTGTCGTGGCGGCTGCCCCAGCCGCGACGGATCAACGAATTGCGCGTGAGGGCACGCGCCTCTACAGCGTCAACGAAAGCGATCCGTGCGAAAGCCGCTTTTCGCTTGGACGCTATTTCATAGCCAACGATCGCAATGCTAGACAGGTCGGCTGACAACGAACCGACCAAAGACTGGATTAGAATTAGTGTATCCACGTTGGACGGCAAAGTTGAACGCCAGCATAACCAATTGTCGGTAATGGTTCCGTGTGATAATCGAGACGTTGAGCGAGCGCAACCACTCGTTGATCTGTGTGCATGTGATGGTTCCGACCGGATCGCCATCGAATCTTTTGCCGAAAGCCGTCAGGTGAGATCGAAGGTCGTCTAAATCAAAGTTTGAAGCGGCCTCCTTTTCCTGTGCTGCAACAAATTCATCAACTAACTTTTTCGCGGTACATGACTTATCGGTGGCCGTTAGATGTTGAACGAAAAAGTCTGTCGCATCTTTGATTGTTTTGCCATAGGCGTTTAGCTGGTTCGTGCACTCTAGCAACAAACGCGCAGATGCTTGAACCTCTGTTTCCCGGACTGGATCATGTCGAAAATTAGGATTTTTAGTCCGGGCAAACTCCATCGCCTCCTCTTCCGTCTCAAAAACCTTTTGCTTGCGCTTTGCGGCCTCGCGGTAACTCACGACGAACTTCAGGTGCAGCTGATTCGCCTCGCTACTCTGGATTTCGATTTTTCGTAGTGTGGATGCGTTTGCCGTTGTGGTCGGAATGGTTGGATGCATAAGCAACTATCTTTCTTCCCCCCGGCGGGTTGACCTCAACTGACGCTCTGACAGAGGAGCAAAAAGCTGTGGGGGAGGAGCCTTGTGCGCCCCGGGTCAGACTTGTCTTCGGTGTCACTACGAAAATTCGCGACAAGTTGTCAAGACTTTTTGTCAAGAGTTATTATTAGACTCCGTTTACAACGGTTGCATGCAAACCCCACTTACACTCTTCCTTATCAGTATCCGTACCAGATCTGACCAAGTGCCAATCAGATAAAATATTCACTGTGTCCCCATCTTCCTCGGATTTTCGCGGGCGAAGTTTCGAAAAAAGTTAAAAACTGAACTCAATCCTTTCCAAGCTAGATGGCTACACTTCCCCTGCGGCGCCGTAAGGCCGTGTGGCATCTCTTTTAGGCCTAACCCTGCTCTAATTTTAGTCAACGCCATTGCGTGCAGGCGTGGAGCGAGAGGTATCGAGCAATTTCGCCCCGCTCTTTTTCAGAACAAAGGCCCAGGCAACACGGGCCTTGGTTTTCAAGTGCTCCAGCGGCTTATTTAACTCGGCTACAGGTGCTCGCGCCCTCTTGAGCAACCCGGCAGGCAACGACAACACGGTCAATGGAGCTGCTCATTGTCATCGCCATGATCGGGATTCTTGCGGGACTTTTGTTCCCTGCTTTTCAAGCTGTCCAGAACCAGAAAAACGCGCCGGAAGCCAAAAACGATCTCACCCAAATCGTGACTGCCGTGAATGCGTTCTACACGGAATATGGAACGTCTCCTGTCCCTAGTGGTACCACGACCGATTATATATACGGCCCGGTGGAACCGCAACGAACGATGTCCCATTTAATGAGTTACGAGCCGTGAAGAGTACACTGTACACGAGGGAGATCGTCTTTATCAGCCCGCCTTATGTAAGGGAATCTGCGAATCCGCGCTCGGGAATTGGGTACCAATACCGGAGCGGGTCAATTTTTCGATCCCTCGGGAACAGGATATTACATTTGGGTCTACAGAAATTATGGTAACACCAGGGCTCGGCAGCGACTGGAGCAGGCGGGAGCTTCCGTCTTGCCTTCAGCATTGAAGGGGAGTGGGTTTCCATGCTCAGTATTGGGCGAAATTATCGTGTCGGGTCGGAACGTGGTCGAGCCACCAGTGCCATTGGGCGGATCCCAGTGGACTAGCTTTGAGCCATCCGATTGTCGTCGTATTGCGAAATGGGATCAACGGCCCACCCACATGGGGTAGTCAATCACCAAAATTCAATGCGCTAAGGAGCGATTGTTAGGCTCACGATTTGTTTTCGGTTGCAATCGGCAATCGAAAATCTAAAATCGAAAATCGCGCTGCGGGTGTAGTTCAATGGCAGAACGGCAGCTTCCCAAGCTGCACACGAGGGTTCGATTCCCTTCACCCGCTTATTTCTCATCTTTTCATAGGTAAAACCAGCAACCAACGATGGTAAGACATTGCCGGTAAGACAAGAAAGTAAGACAAAAAAGCTGGCTTTCCGCCGTTGTTCGCCAATTTACCAGCCTCTCGGGAATTGGATTGCCGGGGCGCTCGAATTGGCTTGATCGTTTAGTTGCTCGTTATTACTCTGCGGCGTACAGCTTCGCCGCGAGATTGACCGATGATCCCCGTGAAGCGGTTGCGCTAACACAGCACGCTTTCAACAGCGCGCGCAAACAACCGGAAAATTTGCGCAATCAGACTGCGATCGCGACCGTACTTTTCTCTGCGGACCTTCTGATATATCGCCGCGCCTTACATGGGATCCTGCGAGATGAGCGAACTGCATCCAATCAGAAATCGCGCTTTGCGTTCGACTGCGTAGATGGCGAAGCAGCGCCAGAGAAGGTGAAGCAAATGAAGTTGCGATGCGCGGCGTGTACGCAGGAATATCCAACATCAAATTCGGCGAGCCGAAAATCGAAACCGACCTCTTTTGGTCGCTCGTGCGATTCCATAAACGATGGTTCGTAAAGGAGATGTTCCGTTCGAATCCGAAGCGGATCAGCTAAACGAAATTCCGATTTTCGAACAATCGGGACGCGACGCACATTCATCAAACAAGTCGCCGGAACCAGCGCTGCTGTTGTGATCGGCCCGAATCTTCTCAGCGCCGTGTCGGTTGAAGGAGTTGAACGAAAGAGCACAGCAGGCCCGACGAGCGATTTAGTCAATGTGAACCTGAAGATAAATGGGACAGCGTATTCGCTCGATGTCGATCCGCGCGTGACATTGCTTGACGCGTTGCGAGAACGACTTCACCTGACCGGTTCGAAAAAAGGATGCGATCACGGCCAATGCGGCGCGTGTACCGTTTTGATAAATGGACGGCGAATCAATTCATGTCTCACGCTCGCGGTCATGCACGAAGGTGATGAGATCACCACCATTGAAGGGCTCGCTAACGGTGATGAGCTGCATCCTGTCCAAGCCGCTTTCATTGAGCACGACGGATTTCAATGCGGCTACTGCACGCCGGGACAGATTTGTTCCGCAGTCGCGCTGTTAAAGGAGAATCATGCGAACAGCGACGACGAAATCCGCGAGTGGATGAGCGGCAACATCTGCCGTTGCGGCGCGTATCCAAATATCCTGGCCGCAATTAAAGAGGCGAAAACAAAAACCACCTAACGAGAATGATCAGCCACGGATTCACAGGGATGAAACACAGATTTCGGAACTGCTGCGTCTGTGAAAATCTGTGTCCATCTGTGGCGAAAAAGAAATCTGGTACGCTCCCATGAACCCGTTTTCCTACTCCCGCGTCGCCGATCCAGGCGAAGCAGTGCATACCCTCGCAGGAAAGCCGCAGGGAAAATTTCTCGGGGGCGGAACGAACTTGATCGATCTGATGAAAATGGGAGTGGAGACGCCTAACGAGTTGGTGGACATCAATCGACTGCCACTTACACAAATTGAGGAGCTTCCAGACAAAGGCGTACGCATTGGCGCGCTGGCCCGCAACTCCGATGTGGCTGAGCACGAATTGATCAAGACGCGTTATCCGGTTTTGAGCCTGGCGTTGCTCTCCGGAGCGAGCCCGCAACTGCGCAACATGGCAACCGTCGGAGGCAATCTGTTGCAGCGCACGCGGTGCTATTACTTTTACGATCCGGCGTTTCCGGCGTGTAACAAGCGTAAGCCGGGGAGCGGCTGCGGTGCGCTCGATGGTTACAACCGTATTCACGCCATTCTAGGACAGAGCGATCAATGCATTGCCACGCATCCCAGCGATATGTGCGTCGCGCTGGCTGCGCTGGATGCGGTCGTGCGCGTGCGCGGACCAAAAGGCGAACGAGAAATCTCGTTTGGTAATTTTCATCGTCTGCCTGGAAACACACCGGAACGCGACACTAATCTCGCTCCGGATGAATTGATCGTTTCTGTTGATCTTCCAGCGATTTCATTCGCGGCACGATCGCATTATTTGAAAGTGCGCGACCGCGCCAGCTACGCGTTTGCGCTGGTGAGTGTCGCCGCAGCGCTCGATCTCGATTCGAACAAGGTCAAAGCCGCACGCGTTGCGCTGGGAGGCGTTGCGCACAAACCATGGCGCGCGCACAAAGTGGAAACCGAAATCAACGGCAAAAGCGCCGACGAAAACACATTTCGCGCCGCAGCTGAAGCGGAGCTGGCTGCAGCGAAAGGTTACAAATACAACTCCTTCAAAATCGAACTGGCCAAGCGCGCGATCGTCTGCGCTTTGAGCACAGTAGCTGCAATGGCGTGACATGAGCGCGACACTGATTGGCCAACGACTCACTCGTGTTGACGGGCGACTCAAAGTCATGGGTCAGGCCACCTATGCTGCCGAATTCGCGCGTCCGAAACTTGCTTACGGCGTGCTGGTTCAAAGCACGATCGCAAATGGGCGCGTCACGAAGATCGACATTTCCACAGCGAAATCAGCGCCGGGCGTGATTGCGATCTTAACCCGCGAAAACGCGCCCCAGTTCAAACCATATCCCGATGACCTAACGAAAAAAGGCGCTCCAGGAGAAGACCGCGTTCCGTTGCAAGACGCCGAGATTCACTACGCCGGGCAACATCTTGGCATTGTCGTCGCGGAATCCTTTGAACAAGCCGTGCACGCAACGTCACTCGTGCGTGTGACCTACCAACCACAGCCGCCCGTTGTCATGCTCGATGACGAGCGCGTGCAGAAAAATGCGATCTGGCCGGAAAGATTCATCGGGCGCGAATCGCTCCAGGTGAAACGCGGCGATATAAATGCCGCGCTCGCGACTGCTGCGCACAAGATTGATGTTGTCTATTCCACGCCAGTCGAAAATCACAATCCGATCGAGACATATTCGACCACGGCAGAATGGGAGGCGCCGGATCGCCTGCTTATTCATGAAGCGACCCGCGGGATCAAACAATTGCAACGAATCATCGCGAATGTCTTCGGTTTGCCGCGCGAAAATGTGCATATTATTTGCCCATTCATCGGTGGCGCATTTGGCTCGAAAGGATTTCAATGGAGCCATACCGTGCTCGCAGCTGCAGCAGCGAAACTGGTGCAGCGACCGGTGAAACTGACGTTCACGCGACCGCAAATGTTTGATTCCGCCGGTCAACGCGCGCGCACCGAGCAAAGATTTTCCATCGGTGCGGATAAAAACGGAAAACTGATGGCGCTGCGTCACGCGACTACGACGCATTGCTCGCCCGTCTCGGAATACACCGAGCCGTGCGGAAACATGTCACGCATGTTGTACTCCTGTCCGAACGTCGAGGTTTCGCACCGACTCGTTAGGCTCAATTTGACCACACCGTGTCCAATGCGCGCGCCTGGCGAAGCGCCGGGAGTGTTCGCTCTCGAGTCCGCTCTGGACGAGCTCGCAAATGAGACCGGCCTCGATCCGGTCGAATTTCGACTGCGCAATTACGCGGATATTGACGAATACGAAAACAGGCCGTGGTCGAGTAAAAAGCTGCGCGAATGTTACGAGCGCGGCGCGAAAAAGTTCGACTGGTCGAAACGAACTCGAAAAGCGGGGTCGCTGCGCGGGGCAGATGGATCCCAAATTGGTTTCGGAATGGCGACGGCGATTTATCCAGCCGGTCAACAAAAGGCGGGTGCGACAGCGATTCTTAACAAAGACGGAACAGTCACGGTGCGCAGCGCGACGCACGAGATCGGCACGGGGACTTACACTGCAATG
This sequence comes from Verrucomicrobiota bacterium, assembly GCA_003218535.1. Classification (GTDB taxonomy): domain Bacteria; phylum Verrucomicrobiota; class Verrucomicrobiia; order Chthoniobacterales; family UBA10450; genus Udaeobacter. The sequence goes on along the minus strand of QHNV01000015.1, from coordinate 1,898 downwards.
TCGCAATTCGCAGCTGACACACTGGGCATTCCAATTGAGAAGATCCGCTTCGAACTTGGGGACTCGCAATTCCCCGAAGCGCCGAACAACGGTGGATCATGGCTCACGTCGAGTGTTGCGCCCGCGGTAATGGGCGCTTGTCGCGAATTAAAAAAGAAAGTTGTCGATCTCGGGGAAAGTTGGCCTAACGATCCGGCACAACTAGCGAATCTACTGGCGCGCTCCGGCCAGGAACAAATTCAGGCTGAGTTTATTTCAGAACCAAACAAGGAAGAGCGCGAAAAATTTTCGTTCTTTTCGTACGGCGCAGTGTTCGTCGAGGTGCATGTCGATCCTCTGGGACAGGTGCGAGTGAAGCGCGTAATCCTAATCTTGCCGAATACCACGTGGCGGTGCACGCGGACACACCGGAATTTGACATCGATTTCATCAACGAGCTAGATCCTCACATGCCCGATCTTGGTGCACGCGGCATTGGGGAAATCGGAATCGTCGGTGCGCCGGCGGCGGTAGCGAATGCGATTTTTCACGCAACTGGAAAACGCGTTCGCGATCTGCCGATCACGCCGGACAAATTGATCTGAGTGTATGAAAGACATTTACGATATTTTGCGGGAGTTTAAGAAGCGACGCGGCGAAAATTTTGCGCTGGCCACACTCGTGCAGGCCGAAGGTTCGAGCTATCGGCGTCCGGGCGCACGCATGCTCGTTTGCGCAGACGGGAAAACAGTCGGTTCCCTTAGTGCTGGTTGTCTCGAGGAACAAGTAGCGTCACGTGCACTTGAAGTCCTACGAACTGGCGAGCCAGCGATCATGAGTTTTGATACGCGAAAGCGTTTCGGGTGCGCCGGTAAGATCGATATTTCCATCGAGCGCGTGTCCCAAGATTTTCTTTGTGAACTTGCAGCGCATCTCGACACCCGGCGGTCGTGTCTTGTGATCACAGCGTTGGAAGGAAGCTTTGTACGTGAAGCCGGCAGCTTTCCTGGAAAAGCCAACAGCTTCCCGTATAGCCCGCTCATCCAGGAAATTCATCCACCAATTCAAGTCTTTCTCTTCGGTAGCGGACCGGACAGCTCGCCGCTTCCGGCGTTCGCGAACTTGTTAGGCTGGCAGACATTCGAGGTTACTGATGCAAATGAATTGTCGAGCGAACCGGACGAATGGACGGCAGCAATCGTTAAATCGCACAACTACGGGCGGGATTTTGTAGCGCTGCAAAAACTGCTGCCACTCGACTTGCGATACGTCGGTCTGATTGGACCCCGAAAACGCCGAGATGAACTGCTAAACGATCTGCTCGATATGGACGTCACGATCAATGCGGGATTCTTCGCGCCCGCCGGGCTCGATATTGGCGCGGAGACGCCTGAAGAAATCGCGCTGACGATTGTCTCCGAGATTCAACGCGTGTTTGCCGGGGGCTCCGGTTGTTTCTTGCGCGAGAGAAAAATGTCGATCCACGGAGCTCTGAAATGCATGGATCCGGCAGCCGCCGGAGCGCTTTCGAAGCGGTGAGATGTCACGAGGCTCAAAGGGTCACATTGGGGCGGTGATTCTGGCAGCTGGCGAATCGTCACGCTTCGGCCAGCCGAAACAACTCGTATCGTTTCGTGGGAAAAGCTTTGTCCGCCGGATTGCCGATTCTGCGACGGAAGCCGGCTGCTCGCCAATCGTGGCGGTCATCGGGAGCCACGGCGAAAAAGTTGCCCGTGAGTTGGAAAGAACAAACGTGACAAGCATCGAAAACAAAAGTTGGCAGCGGGGAATGGGCAGTTCGATTCGCGCGGGTATTCGGCATTTGGTCGAGAACGCGACAGATATCGATGCAGCCATATTGCTGGTTTGCGATCAGCCGGCAGTCGACGCACAAGCGATTGTGCGCTTGATCGGGCTGC
>QHNV01000182.1 GCA_003218535.1 Verrucomicrobiota bacterium | reverse complement strand
GCAATTCTTCTTCCGATTGTAGCCTAGCAAATCTTCCTGCGTGATCTCGAGAATATGCCTCTCGGTTCGCACTTGACTGCAGAGCCAAAACTTACCGGTCGATGAGACGAAGAAATATTTATACCCCGCGATGCAGGTCCATTCGATCGGTTCCTGTCGCAGCATCTTCTTCTGATAAGTGAGAAGATTCCAGCTCGAGCGAATGTTCTGGCCGCTTCGCTTCAGTTTCTCCTGCTGTTCGACAAAGCGGAGCAGCGGCTCGCTCTCACTCGCGTCGCGCAAAGCGCGGTCGTGCACAAGATCGTCGTGGATCACGCGCGCGCGAACCGGAATCCCCAAATCGAGGCAAGTGTCTATCACCTGTGCCATCTCATCGAGGGTATCTTTGAACAGGACGCCACTGACGGTCAGCTTGACCTTCGAATCTTTGAACCAGTCAAGCTTGTGCAGGATCGACTTCATCGCTTTGCGTGTGCTTGCGATCGGCGTCATTCGGTCCACGGAAATTTGCAGTTCATCGAGCCCCGCTCCTTCAAGGTCTGCCAGGAGCTGGCGGTTGAGGAGAAAGCCGTTTGTGGACATGCTCACTTGGCAAAAACCGATGGATTTTGCGTATCGCACTATCCCCACAATGTCCGGATGCTTCAGCGGTTCGCCTCCCTGCAGACCGAGGCGCATGACACCGAGCTTCCGAATGTGGTCCATCCATTTCTTGAGATCGGCCAGGACCGGATGCGGAATCGAGTTGTTGAACTCATTGCAATAATGACAATCCAGGTTGCACTGTTCGGTCACGTACAGGTGCGCAACCCATGGTTTGGTGTCAAAAACGCGAGCGACCTGTTGGAGAGAGAACATTCGTTCCCCTATCACAGTCATAGACGCGGTGTCAAGCAAGCAAGACAGGTTCCTAATTCTGCTGGAAGCGATCGGCCCGAAGAAGGAGGAGATGTATCTACGTTTCGTTATTTCGCGATTCTCCGTATTTTCCCTTTCGAGCTCCTGCATTTGAGATACGATGCCGATCCTGTTTCCATGTTTCGTCTGATTTGCGCAGTCGTTGTCGTTTTAATTCCGGCATGTGTGATCTGGCTGCTGCCGGCCAGGAGGAAGCGGCGTCACCAGGTCCGATTTATTCGTGAAACGTTGGCTGGCGACGGGAGGTTCGAAAATCGCCGTGTGATCGCGTCACTTTCGACTTTGCCTAGCCGAATCAACAATCTGAGGCCAACGATTCGGTCGCTTCTGCGGCAAACACGCCCGCCGGATGAAATCATCATTGCGGTTCCCGAATTTTCCATTCGCGAGAAGCGGCCTTATGTCGTGCCGAAATATCTCCCGAGGTTGCCGCGTGTCCGTATTTGGCATTGTGGCAGGGACTGGGGTCCAGCCACTAAGTTTATCGAGACAGTTCGACAAGAGCTTGCGGCCGGCCGCGGAGATACCTTGATAATGGTGCTGGACGACGATCGAGTTTATCCGCGAGATGCACTCGCAACGTATCTGCATTACCACACGCAAATGCCCGATGCCGCAATTTGTATCCGCGGCGCAGCAATGCCGCGAACTTTTGATTGGCGCGACGCCACCATGATCTACGGCAGCGAGCTCCGCGAGCCGCAGAGCGTGGCGGTGATCACTGGCTGTGGAAGTTATTTGATCCAACCGAGGTTCTTCGATGAATCGCTGTGGGATTATTCCCAGGCTCCAAGGGGAGCATTTTACATGGATGATATCTGGATTAGTGGGTATCTCGCTCGCCGCAACGTAGCACGGTACGTTGTGCCTGCGTCGGGAAGACAGCGGAGTGTGCGACGACAGCGGCGCACCTTATCGCTTCACCATGTGCCCAACGGGCGCCAACATAACAACAATGAGACGATCGCGTTTTTCCGCGACGCGTGGGACGTGTTCGAGTCGCCTAACACTGTTTGTCTTTGCGATGAACATGGTGCTGCCACCATTGGACACCGAAAATAGCCAGAAAAACCCCGGCGCTGATGAGTTGTGCAGGAATTCCACCGAGAAATGAGCGGCAGATGAGCGCGGGCACAAGCGCAATTGCTGCGGCAATCAGAGGCGGGCGAATATCGCTCCAGGAATCTTTCCAATGGAATACCCACCGGAGCGTCACGTAACGCAGAATTCCTTGGACGATGTACGGCAGGAGAGTACCGACGGCGGCGCCGAACGCTCCAAAGCGCGGAATCAACCAGAGCAACCCGGCAAACGCGACGGCGCACGTAATCGTTGAATGCAGAAGATTTAAAGCCGGACGTTGCACCATGATGACCGTCTCGCCCAGATAAACAAACGCGTTGATGGCACTGGCCAGCGCGACGATCCCCAGCCACGCTCCGCCTTGCGAGAATGCCGAGCCGTAAATCAACAGAATCGTACTACCCGCGAGCGACAGGACCACAACGAGCGGCAACAGGATCCAGAGCATCCATTGAGCTAGCCGGGCGTAAGTGGCGGCGGCGACCTCGTGGTCGCCCGTTGCGGTCATACCGGCTACGACCGGGGCGAAAATCGGGTTGAACGCCTGGTTCACTTTTCGCAAGCCGTTGGCGGTCCCGACGACAGCGCTGTAAATACCGACCGTTGCCAGCGTCACACCGGGCGCGCGTCCAACGAAGTAGCCCAGCAGGATGAGATCCAGCCGGGAGATCAACGCGTTAATGAGTTGATAAATGCTGATGGGAGCCGAATACGCGAGCAGTGATCTTGCTTCCGCGACCGGCGACATGACAGTCGTCGGCGCAGGAATGTCATGAAAGCAGGATGAAGCCAGGCGGAGTGCGACAATTCCTGAAGCTGCTGTTCCCACGATTACAGCGACCTCTGGTGAGAACTCGTTAAACCCAACGGCGATTGCCAGCAGGAAAGCGAGGGTCGTTGCAATCGGCTCGGTCATTCCGCGCGAATAGATATCGTGCTGCATGACCTTCATCCCGCGCGAGATGGCGGTGCAGATGCGGTAAAGAGCGAGGCCCGGCATCGCGCAGAGAACCAGGCTCAGCACCGAAACCATTTGCGGCTGCACGTGGAGGCCGCGGTTAAAAAACCGGAGCGCCACGATCACGATCACAGCCGTCACAACCGACTGGAGAAGCCCGAGCACCACCGCGACTCGAAAAAGCGATCGGCTTCGCGCCTGATCGCCAACAGCTTCCGAGCGAGCGATGAATGTCGTGATCGCATTGTCGAGCCCAAGAACGCCGATCTTGCTGATGATGTCGGTCGTGGCCCATGCAACGGAAAACATGCCGAGTACCGCCGGCCCGAGCAGACGTGCGACAAGAAATGTGAAGATGCCGCGGAAATTCGACGCGAGCATCGCGAGCGTGTTCAGGAAAGCGCCGCGTTTCAGCTCCACTCCGGTCGCGTCCACCCGCGCTGGCGCATCGCTGACAGGCGGCTCGAGTTCCAGCGCGAGGTCGGCAGCATGTACCGGCGCTTCACGATCGTGGTCGCTAGATCGGGCAAGGTCGAGGTTGTGAGTCATGAGAAGTACGACCGCGGTTGGTTTGCAGCAGAATACGGTCGCTGAAAGAAGTTGACTGAAATCACAACACGCGGGCGGTCAAGACCAGTCGCCGCCGGGAAGCGTTGCAAATCCACACCGAACGCAGAAGATGAACGACCGCAGTAAGCGCCGCCCAACCGCAGATAAAGACATAAGTTTGCGGTAATGCGTCTAGCAAAAAGCCAAACGCCAAAACCCAAATATAAATGTTTCTTCGAGCGGCGATGAGCCGAAAAGCTCGGTCGAACGGCCCGACATCATCCAGCAGCCGACCCGTTGCCGCCCGCGCCCGCCGTTTCGCGAATCCATTCAACACATGCGAACCAATGAGTAGCGCGAGAAAATAAAATGCACTCGGAAGTTGGCCGACTTGCCACAAATGAAAAGCGATGGCGGCCCACCATGAATTTTCGACGAAAGTATCGACGTGGTGCTCCCATTCGCCGCGTTTGGTGGTTTCAACTTTGACGCGCGAGAGCTTTCCATCCAATCCATCGACGACACCAAAGATCAGAGCTGCGAGAATGCCGAGCCCGACTCGACCAATTGCAAAGGCTGCGGTGGCGCTGAATCCGATGACAAGGCCGGCAATGGTAATTTGGTTGGGCGTGATTCGTGTTCTGCAAAGGCGAGAGACGATCGCGGTCTCGATTGGCGCATGAACGTACGCGGGGAAATCGAGCGTGCCGTTTTGAGCGGAATCCAGAATGATGCGTTGAGCCAGACGACGGTCCTGTGCTGGCGTCGCTGAAAAACAAAGTGGCCTCACGCGCCGGCGCATGCTGACGATGTAATCGTCAACTTTAGCTGCGTCCACGGCGTCGATTTCACGAGCGTCGATCTTTTGCTTGAGCTCCTCAAAAACCGGCGCGCTGTCAGAGCACGCCAGAAGGAAGTCCCGCGTCACCAAAGCCGGCCCGCTCGGGTTTTGGATCAGGTGTTGGACGAACTGCGGCGGATTGGAATCCACAAGAACAGTCAGAGAATTCCTGGCTGACAGGGCGGCAAGCAAACGCCCATCGCAATAGACGTTTGCCGGGACAATTAGGAAGTGCGCCGTCTGGCCTTGTTCCAAAACTGGAAAAAACAATCGCGCGGCGAAATCCGAGTCGCTGCAAAATGCGGAGCAAACGTTCGAGTAAATTGACGCCGCACAATTCGGTCAACGCCTCGGGCGCATCCGCAATTACGATTGGCAGAATATTCTCCATCGTCCGCGAGATTAACGGTGGAGCGGCGAGCTGCCAACTGTCAGCGACGTCTCGCGCCGCGCGGGTGGCTGGCGTTGATCAGGCCGTCTTTCATTTCATGGATCCAATCGCAGGATTCGGCGATGACCGGATTATGGGTGGCAAGGAGCAAGGCTTTCCCGCCCTGTTGTACGATGGTCTGCAGCAGCTCAAAGGCGCGTTCAGAGTTGGCAGTATCGAGGTTGCCGGTTGGTTCGTCGGCCAGAATGACTCGAGGGTCGTTGGCCAACGCGCGGGCGATGGCCACTCGTTGCTGTTCGCCTCCGGAGAGATGACGGCTCGGTCTCCGCAATTTGTCACCCAAGCTAACCGATTCCAGCAAGCTGGCAGCGCGTTCGCGCATCTCGCTATCGGAAAGTTTCCCAAGCTTGCGCATCGGGATCATCACGTTTTCCTGCGCGGTGAAATCCTCCATCAAAAAATGGAATTGAAAAATGAAGCCGATGAACTTGCTGCGTTTATACGCGAGTTCGTCATCGCTCAGCTGGGAGACTGGCTCCGATTCGATTGAAACGCGGCCGGCATCCGGCAGATCGAGTAGCCCGAGAATGTACAGCAATGAGCTTTTGCCGCAGCCAGACGGGCCAACAACTGCGTGGATACTGCCGGGCTCGATATCGAGCGATACGCCGCGCAGCGCGTGCACGCGTTCTTCTTCTTCGCCCAAATAGCGCTCGATCCCTTCGCAACTAAGACAAGTTTCCGAAGTCATCTGGAGCCCCGAATCGTGACTACCGGCGGCAACTCAGCGGCGCGGCGCGCCGGGACATAACTCGCGATGAAAACGGCCAGGATCGCGAGCAACGTGGCAAACACGTAGTGTCTCCAATCCCATGTTACCAGAAAGTAATTCGTGTACAGCAAGCCGCGAAGACGAATTGGGATGTGGGACACGCCCCAGGTCATTAACGCGCCCAGCGAACAGCCGAGCAGCGATCCGGCCGCTGCGATCAGCGCGCCCTGCCACAAGAAAATGGAGGAGATGTCGATGCGCCGGTAACCCATGGAACGCAAAATGGCGATCTCTTTGATCTTGGCTAACACCGACATCGTAAGGACATTAAAAATTCCGAAGCCTGCCAGCAGAATGATGAGGGAAACAGTAATCGCAACCGACATTCGCAACGTCAGAAACAGTTGCAGCGTGCTTTCCTCGCGTTCCTGCCAGCTCGAAGCGTTGTGCTGAAAGAGGGTTTCGAAACGGCTGGCCAAAGCCGGCGCGCGGTTCGGATTTCGCAGTTTGAATATGATCATCGACGCGCCGGACGGTTGTTGCAGCAGCGCCTGTGCGACCCTGGCATGCGCATAAACCCGGGTTGAATCAATCGATCCAATGCCTGCGCGAGCGATGGCCGCAACGGTGAATCGCCAGTACTCGCCGTTGGGCGCGAGCAATTGCACCGTGTCGCCGACGCCAGCCTGAAGTAAGTCTGCCAAGCGCGAACCGATAATGATCGAGCTGGTATTATTCCGAAAGTCATCAAAGTTGCCGTCAATCAATTGGTGCAAAATATCGGTGGTTTGCGCATGCAGGGACGGATCGATGCCGTAGAGATCGACCGTCGCGTTCTCAAATCCCACACGCGCGCTGAGTGTTCCGCGCAGGACCGGGGAACAGGAAACCACATTCGAAAATTGCCTGCTCACCCGCATGATTTCGTTCGCGTTGGTGATGCCTTCAAAATAGGCGCGTCGCCCCACTGGGCGGTTGGAGCCTTTTGCGGAAACCATGAGCGGTTCGTAGCGCGGACGGAAACGTGATCTGATGACCAGCGCGCCATTGGCGCCGATGTTCGAATCAATGAAATAGCGGGCGAACCCCTGGGTCTGCGCTTGCGTGCAAATAAAGATGGCGACGCCGAAGACAACACCGCTAAGGCTCAGTAGCAATGCCCGCTTGCGATGCGTCAAAAAACGCAGCGCAATATAAAGTGGTGGGGTCATGGCGCCTTCGGTGGCGGCGGCGAGCTGATCATGCGTTGCCGCACTGTTTCACCAGAGCGGAACTTATCCTGGTCGGAGACGATTACGTGACTGCCCTCGTCCAAGCCGCTGGTCACTTCCGTAAAATCGAGAGTCCGAAATCCGACGCCAACTGTGCGGGAATGGACAATACCGTGCTTCACGATCAACGCTTGATCGACGAGCAGCGCGCGCGTCGGCACCAGCAGCGCATTTTGATGCGTGCCGGTGATGATGTTCATCTCCCCCGTCATTCCGACCATCAAATTGTCTGGCGGATTGTCCATCTCCAGCACGACGGTGTAACGCTGAGTGTGCGAAGAGACTGTGAAAAGTTCGTTCCCGTCCGAGACCAGTTCGCCGTCGATTGTTTGAACATTGGTGAGGATCCCATCAATCGGCGCGCGCACTTCGGCGTTTTTCATCTCCGCTTCCAGTTTCTTCGTCGTTTCTTCCAGCGAACTAAGGCTGCGATCCCGCTCGATCCGCTCCGTCTCAACTGTGCCACGCAAACGGTTCGCTTCGCTTTTCGCTTTCTGGTATTCGACTGCCGGCACGTTGCCGGAACCGACAACTTTTTCGAGCCGTTGCAGATTGTCCTCCGCCGCTTTGAGCAGCTCCGAAGAGGGAAGCGGCAGGGCCGCGCGGTCGGTGGCGGCCTGTAGGTCGGCGCGTGCTTGCTTTAATTGCCGTGAAGTGTCCTCGTCGGCGATCGTCGCCAGCAACTGCCCTTTCTGCACGCTCTTACCGATTGCGCCGCGACCGGCCGAGAACGATTCGGCTAATCGGATGAAACCGTCATTTTGCGCTCGAACGCGTACGACAAACGCGGGCTCGATCCGCACTGTGCCGTAAACCGCCGAGATAGCGGTGCCCCGCCGGGCAGTAACCACTTCCGCCACCGGCATCCAAAAATAATACACCGCTGCGAAAATCAGCACGATTGCCGCGGCGCCGCCCCAAAGAACCCCTTTTGATTCCGGCAATTTCAATTTTGGCGCACCAGTCTCGCGTCCATGACTCTTCTTTGCAATAAACTCGTGCTGGCGCGGGATCGTTCTTGTCCCCGCTTGTTGGTAGATCTTTGAAAGCATTATTCCCAAGACACCGCCGCAGAAACCTCCGTTCGATCAGCGAGGGAATTCCCTGTGCGATTAAAATCGCGAGAGTCGCGCGCGTTAAGGCGTTAGCTCCTTGTTTGCGAGCGCTTTCGGAGTTGAAAACTGGAGCCGATGTAACCCTTTAACGCTTTAACGAATCATCCGCCTCGCGCCGCGATGCTGTAGTGTCGCCCGAAAATTGAAAATAACGCCCGGTGGCGCGGTCCCATTCTGCCGTCGCGAGATTATTCTGGTAAACGGCGTCCAGCAGCCCGCTTTTGGTCGTCAAAAGCGCATTTTCAGTGACGCGGTATTCAAACAAAGAGACGAGACCGTTGGCGGCATTTTCCCGGACTGTACGGGCGCTTTCCTCCGCGGCCGTGGTCGCTGCCGAGAGCGAGCTTTCGCGGGCATCGATTGCCTGAAGCTGGTTGGCGATGCGCGAGAGTTCGCGGCTCACGTTGGCTTCGAGTTTCTTGCATGTCAGTTCGTTTTCTTCTCGTGCTGCGCGCGCCTTGAGCACCGCGCCGCCCACTTTGCCGTTATCGATTACCCGCCACGTGTATGCCGCCTTTTCACGGATTTCCGATCCAATAAAATCCTGCGTCTTGCTTGTTGACTCCTGGCGATGGATGCCGGTGACGGGAACCCATTCCGCAGGAATGCTTCCCACGACGGCAGGATAATAGTCGGCTGCGATGATCCGCTGATCTTCGTGGGCAGCGCGAACGAATAAACGCGCGAGCTTGAGATCGGCTCTTCGTTGTAAAGTCGCCGCTGTTTCGGAATCGAGATCGGGATGCATCGGAATGAACTCCAGTTTGCCTTCAGGCTCGGGCAACGATGATTTTGCCGGATCGATCGCCATCGCTTCCGCTAACTTCAATTGTGCTTCCTGATACGCGCGATGGGCGCTCTCAATTTGCGAGACCAACTCGGTGGCTTGGATAGTTGCGCTCGCGAATGCGCTCCGATCGGCCAACCCGGCTTCGAAACGCGTCTTCTGAGTAGCAGCGTTCGCTTCGAGTTTCTGGCGTTGTTCTTCTCGGATTGCTTCGAGCGAGCGATTGTAAAGCGCCGCGTAAAACGCCAGTCGCGCTGCGTGTAACTGCTCCACAACGGCGACGTTCAATTGCTGTTGGGCGATTAAGACTTCGACATCTCCGCGCCGGAGCGAGGGCGGCACAGCCATGTTGAACAGAGTCTGCGTAAGCCAGCCGCGCCCGACCGCGAAGCCTTTTACTCCGCTTTCACCAGCCCGGTGACCTGCCTGGACGCCAGCCGGCACGCCCAGCTCGGCGCGAGGCCAGACTATGGAGCGAAAAATCAGGCGCTGCCCGCTTGCTTGCTCGAGAGCGGATTTCGCCTCTTGGATGGCGGGATTTTTTTCCAGCGTGGTTTGGAGAACATGTTCCAAGGTCACTGCGGCTGCTGGTTGTGCGAAACAAAGCATCGAAGCTGCGATTAGCAGGTTTGGCGCTGCGATCTTCCAGAGGCATCGTAGGCTGCGTTCAGGGGAGCACAGGCTGCCAGCCCGTAGCATTCGGCCGCTGGCCGAATGCCGCGCAATGTAAACACGCGACGTAGCGCAAGCTGTTCGCGGCAACCTGCCGCGAACTGCAGGCTGGCAGCCTGTGCTCCCCTGAGACAAAGATTCTTGCTTCATCGCTGGCTTAACTTTTCGGGCGGCCGCGCCACGTCGGCAGCTTGCGTTGCCTTGTCATTGTCGCGCTTTGCGCTTTTGATTTTCGATCCGAAATCCAAGTCTTCCGTTGAACTGGCACAGGCATGTGCCAGGCGTGCGAGAGCGACGTTGTGCAAGTAGATCGCGCTCAATCGAGTCGTGCGCGTCCGGGTGACATCAGATGCCGCTTGCAGGACGTCGAGCTGTGTGCTCAGTCCGGCAGCGAAATTGCCTTTGGCCATCTCGAGGGCCTCGTCTGCCGTCTGCACATTTTTTGTCTCGGTCTCAAGCACGCGCCCGGCTTGTTTGAGGTCGAAAAATGCGCTGCGTACTTCCGAAGCAACGCTTCGCCGCGCTGCTGCCAGGGCGTGCACCGCCGCTTCGCGCCGGGCACGCGTTGCCTGCATGCGTCCCTTGGTGGCGAACCCGTCGAAAATGTTCCAGGTCGCATTTATCCCTACTACGCCGCCGTAATTGAATTCAGGACCCACATCCGGATCCCGCTCGCTGTAAACTTCGTACCCGGAGAAAGCGCGCACGTGTGGACGTAGCGCGCTTCGATCCAGAACATACTGCCGGTCTTCGATTTCGATATCTTTCTGCCGGGCTTTAATGACTGGCCGATTCACGTCAGCCCGGGCGAGGCAGTCGATTAGGTCCGGATGATTGGGCCGATATTGCAATTCGCCGGAAATCTCAAATGGGGGCGCTTGCGCCCCCGGACGCAAATCGGTGCCGAAAAGTTCCGCCAACCGCAAGTAGGAGTTTTTCAACTCAGTCTGTGCATTAAAAAGCTCTGGCCGCTCGTTGGCCATGGCCACTTCAGCTCGTTCAACGTTCAATTTACTGGCGATGCCGGCGTTTAATCTTTCCTGCTGGTTCTTGAGTTCCTCGTCTAACACCCGCACGGAATCTTCGCGCACGCGAACTTTTGCCCGATTCAACAGGAGTTCGTTGAATGCGATTCGCACATCCATGGTCACGCGGTTGACAATTTCCTGGAGCTCGTAATTTGCCTTATCGATGTTCAACTGTGCGATTGCCACCTGGCTGGTTACTGCTCCGCCGGTATAGAGGTTCTGCTCGAGGCGCAGTATTACATTGTAATCTTCCTGTCGAAGGTTCGTCTCGCTCTGAGTCTGTCGCTTGTCGTAAAGCCCGGTAGAGGCCAGCGAGGGAAGGAATCCGGAACGCGCTTCAACGAAACTGCCACGCGCTGCTAGCACTTTCTTGCGCGCGATCAGGATTTCCGGGTTGCGCTCCTGGGCGAGTGCGACCGCTTGTTCGATGCTGTAAACGGGAACCGCCCAGAGTGATTTCGAAGACGCGGGCAAGGCAGCGATGATCAGCATGCCGATAGGCGCGAACTTCAAGCGCATGTGGCTTATCTCCTTGCCGGGGGGCTTCTTCCCAGTAAAGATGCCCGTGGTTTTTTTTCTTATATCAGGTCTTGCAACGCGGCGCGAGATCATACAGATTCGCCGCTTGCAACAGTCCAAATCGCTACGAGCAGGCATACGCTGTCTCAATCGAAGCGACCTAACTTGTATCTTGCTGCGAATCATTCAATTCAGATAGTCTTTCAGCTTTAGCAACTTAGAAATGAGAAAAATAAGAATCGCCATCGTGGGGGTTGGAAACTGCGCCAGCTCTCTTGTCCAGGGGATAAATTTTTATGACACTTCCTCCGCCGACGGTGGGAGCATCGGGTTGATGCACCGGCAGATCGGTTCGTACCGCCCGGGCGATATCGAAGTGGTTGCAGCTTTTGACATCGACCGACGCAAAGTCGGTCTGGACGTCAGCAGAGCCATCTTTGCGCCGCCGAATTGCACAAAGGCCTTTTGTGAAAAAATCAAGCTCACAGGCGCCATTGTGAAAATGGGCTGCGTTCTCGATGGCTATCCGCCGCATATGCGCGATCAGGACCCGCTACGCACATTCCTGCCGCTGGAAAAAGAATCCACTCGCGAACAGATCATCGCCGAATTGAAAAACTCCTCAGCGGAACTAATGGTCAATTATCTTCCTGTCGGCTCCGAGGAGGCTACCCGCTTTTATGCCGGGTGTGCGCTGGAGGCGGGACTTGGTTTTGTCAACAATATTCCGGTCTTCATCGCGAGTGATCCGGTCTGGTCCAAGCGTTTTGCTGACAGAAATCTGCCTCTCATCGGTGATGATATTAAGGCGCAAGTGGGCGCCACTATCGTGCATCGGGCGCTGGTCGATCTTTTTCGCAAGCGCGGTGTGAAACTCGTGCGCACGTATCAATTGAACACCGGCGGTAACACCGATTTTCTAAACATGCTCAATCGCACCCGTCTTAAGTCGAAGAAAACATCGAAGACCGAGGCCGTGCAATCGGTGGCTGGCGAGCGTCTGGCGGATGAAAATATACACATCGGCCCGAGCGATTACGTTCCGTGGCAACTCGACAACAAAATTGCCTTTATTCGTGTGGAAGGCCGGCTCTTTGGCGATGTGCCGATGGAAATTGACGTAAAGCTTTCAGTCGAGGATTCGCCAAACTCGGCTGGCGTGGCTATCGATGCAATCCGCTGCTGCAAGCTGGCGCTCGATCGCGGCATCGGCGGCGTGCTGCATTCCCCTTCCGCCTATTTCTCCAAACATCCGCCAGTGCAGATGACCGACGACGAAGCCTACCGCTGCGTCGAGCAATTCATCCGCGGCGAACGCGAGAGCTGATCGCGCGACGCTGCGCTATCCGAAATCCGCGATCTAGCCGGGGAAATCGTTTGCCGGTAAATTTTTGAGACGCTCCCACTCGGCGCCCAGCTCATCTTCATCATAAACGAGAAGCTTTCCGGTCGACGTCGAATAAATTCCCGCCGTTACCGGGCGGTCGGTCATCCCAGCGATCGCTTTCCAATACGCTGCGATTTGCGGCCGATAGGAGGCGCGCAATTTGTCTATCTCATCGAGCTCGAGCCGATTGGTTTTCCAATCCAAGATGAACCATTTCTTTGAGTCGGCTTCAAACAGGGCCAGATCGATTATCCCTTCCAGACATTTATGCTCCGCCATTCGCCAGAAGAACGGCATCTCCTGACGAACTAAATTCGCGTCGCGCAAATGACGGCCCAGTCCATCAGCCGATTCGATCTGATTTTGCAGCAGCTGCCATTCGCGCTTTGAACGCGCGATTTCCGGCGACGCTGCGAGGTTGCGCTCGAAAGTTTGGTTCCACTTCTTCGGCTCGGACCACCAGGGGATTTGTTCGGCGAAATCGTGCCACCACACTCCGTAACGCGTCGCTGGATTGTCAATCCGCGGCGGCCGCAATTCCGGTTCGATCTCGACCCATTCCTCCGTGCTCGGTGTTTCGGTGGATTCTTCTTCCGGCGCGAACTGACTCGGGGTGATTGTCTTGATAATAGAAGCCGCTCTCTGCCGCGCGATGCCTACCCAACCAGTCTCAAGTGGAAGCGCCGTTAAACTGTCAGCAACCGATTCGGGCGCCCATTCCTCGTGGCGTGCAGCGGTTTTCTCGCAAGCCATCGCTTCATCTGAAAGAGCCGACATGATTTCGGCGTTCGCGTCGTTTGTGTCGGCTTGCAGCCATTTCAGTTGCGTGTCGCTGTGGACTCCGCGCTTGCCCCGAAAGAAGTCGGCGTCGAACGCAAGCACCAGCGTGTGGCGCGCGCGTGTGAGCGCCACGTAAAGCAGACGTTCCATCTCCTGGCGCTGGACCTTTTTCATCTCGTCTTCCAGATCCGCGCGATCGCTTCGATCGAACGCGATGAACGGTTGCTCGCCGGAA
>QHNV01000181.1 GCA_003218535.1 Verrucomicrobiota bacterium | reverse complement strand
ACAACGGACGCTGAGCCATTTTGGCTAGGCCCAAATCCGTGGACGGCGTTGCGGAAATCCGCGGCGAGAAAAAATCACTGTGAAATAATCATTTGTGTTTCGCGCAGTCTAGGCGATAGTGGGTACTTATTGGATTACTCTGTTTAACTTCACTGCACGGTAGATCGTCAGGTGGGCGTGGCTCATTGGTGGTTTGAAACCCGATTCCCGGGAACGGCTCTGTAGCTCGGTAGTTTTTCCAAATTCAAAACACAATGAAACTGTACGTAGGTAATCTCTCATTTGAGACCACCGAGAACGATCTTCAGGATCTGTTCGAACAACACGGCACCGTCAACGAAGTCCATCTGATGATGGACCGCATTACTGGCAGATCGCGCGGGTTTGCGTTCGTCACCATGAATGATGACACGCAAGCCAATGCCGCAGCCGCGGCACTCAACGGCCATGAACTCAACGGCCGCGCATTAACTGTGAACGAAGCGCGTCCGCGTGAGCAACGTCCGCGTTCTTACGGCGCGCGGCGTCCCTTCGCCGGTCATCGCCGGTAGATCGGTTTGTCTGTAGGGGATGCGGGCTGCGTCCGAACAAGCATGAGATGCTAACAGCATCCCCCTACAGCGTCGAAAAGCCTATACGACATGGTGAATTCTGAAAAGGCCATTGAACTGGAGGGCACCATCATGACGGTGCTACCGGGGACCATGTTTCGCGTTGCGCTCGCGAACAATAATCTCGTCCTCGCACACATTTCCGGAAAGATGCGCAAGCGTTTCATTCGCCTTACGATCGGGGACCGGGTGAAAATGGAAATGTCGCCCTATGACACAGCCAAGGCGCGCATCGTTTATCGACTCTGATATGGCGAAGCGATTCTATTTCGATCCGCCGCGTCCACGGCCGAAAAAGCCTGCCCTCAGCATCAAAAGCTTGCTCGTGCGCTGCCCTTCCACCTCAAAGCTAACCGATACCGGGAAGACCATAGAAGAAAAGCTCTGGCAGACGGCCAAAGTTAAAACTCAAAAGTTCACTTGTGTGCACTGCGGCAGAGTCCATAGCTGGACCAAGCAGGACGTCATCCTCGGCCGGCCGATTTCCTGAAGTGACGAGTGATCTGTGACTTGTGACGAGTGAGGACGTCCGAGTTCAGAGCAGAAGAAAGAGGACACTTGATTTTTCGAGTCCCGACCGATCGCATTAATTGGACGACGAGTTCGTTCCTGATCGGTACATTCTTTCTCACATTGACCGCAGTGCCGCTTTACCTGTGGTATTTCGGCATTGATTGGTTTCACCTGGCCGTCTTTGGAGTCTTGTCGGTCGCAACCGGCTTCAGTATCACGCTTGGTTATCACAGGCTATTTTCGCACATGACTTTCCGCGCCGTCCTGCCGCTGCGCCTGTTCACTCTTATCTTTGGTGCCGCTGCGTTTGAGAATTCTGTCCTGATGTGGGCCAGCGACCATCGTCGCCATCATAAACATGTTGATCACGACGAGGATCCGTACGACATCAGCAAAGGTTTTTTCCACGCCCACATCGGCTGGCTGTTGTTTAAACTTCGACCACAACCACCATTCGATAACGTGGCCGATCTCAAAAAAGATCCGCTGGTGAGGTGGCAACACCAGCACATTCATTTGCTCGCGGTGCTGGTCAGCTTTGTCCTACCCACCGTGCTCGGTGCGCTGTGGGATGGATGGATCGGTGCCCTCGGTGGTTTCCTCATCGGCGGCGTCGCAAAAGTGGTTGTGCTCCAACATGGCACGTTCCTGATCAACTCCGCCTGTCACACGATCGGACAGCAGCCTTACTCCATGAAGTGCAGCGCGCGCGATTCATTTTTGATGGCGCTGTTCACATTCGGCGAGGGCTATCACAATTATCACCATGAATTTCAGCATGATTATCGCAACGGCGTAAAACCGTGGCAGTGGGATCCGACGAAATGGCTGATCTGGATTCTATCGAAGCTCGGATTGGCGAACGATCTGCGTCGCGTGCCAGTGGAAAAGATTTCCTCTGCGCAAGCGCAGCTGCGGGAGCTACAAGTGACCAGCCATGTTAACCCCAAAGTTCTCGGGACGGGACGCCGATTTTTCCGTTTCGATAAACTAAACCGTACTCGCGATCGCGGGCGAGAAGGATAGGGCCGTCAACATCGAGATAGTCGGCGGCGCTGGCGAGGAGGCGAGCCGGAGCGATTCCCAAAGAGGTGCATACCATGCAACCGATAAGTAGTTTGAATCCGCTTTCTCGCGCGCGCTCACACAAGCGCAGCCCTTCAGTTAGCCCTCCAGTTTTGTCGAGCTTGACGTTAACGACTTCGTAACGACTCGTTAGGCGAGAAAGATCGGCGATTGTGTGGCAGCTTTCATCGGCGCACACTGGAATCGGATGATCGAAAGTTTCCAAGGCCTCGTCCGCATCGGCTGGGAACGGTTGTTCAATGAGCTCAACGCTTAATCCTTTTAGAGCCGGAACAATCTCGCGATAGTGTTCGGATGACCATGATTCGTTAGCATCGATGAGCAAACGGGCTGCGGGCGCCGCTTTGCGCACCGCTTCGACTCGCGCAAGGTCCAGTTTGTTGCCTCCAAGTTTGAGCTTCAGAATGGGGAGGTTCGCGTTCGTTTGCGCCGCCGCTGACATTTTCTCCGGCGTGTCCACACTGATCGTAAACGACGTCTCCACTTCGGGAACCATCGAGATGTTCGCCAGTTCCCAGGCGCGTTTCCCGGATGTTTTCGCTTCAAGATCCCAGAGCGCGCAGTCAAGAGCATTGCGCGCCGCGCCTGCTGGCAGGAGTTCTTGCAGACGCTGTCGATCTAAATGTTTCTCGCATGAGATCGATTCGATCTGTGCCAACACCGAAGCAGTGTTCTGATTGTAGCGCGCGAGCGGGACGCCTTCGCCGCGACCGATATGTTCGCCATCGCTCATCGTCACTACGACGACTCGCGCCTCAGTGCGGCTGCCGCGCGAAATCCTGAACGGTTGCTTGAGCGTCCAGGTTTCTTCCTCTGCAACGATCTGCATGAATCTCTAAGGAACGCAGAAAAGCAGAAATTCAATCGGGAGTTTCAACGTTCTCCGCAAAGTTCGCAGCGTTCGCGAGCAGAATTAAAGAGCAATTCTGCTTCCTCAGTGTCGCCGTGGCTAGTGCGATCGTTTTTTTGGTAATTCCTTTTTCCTTAGCGATTCAACTGCGCAGCGCTTTGGTGAAGCGAACCAGTTCGTCTGCGACTTGTTCGATTCGCCGGGTGATTTTTTTGTCGGTGATGCGATCACCGTCGAAGGTGTCGGACGTGGCAAAGGCGAACCGCGGAATAATGATGCAACGAAAATCAAGCATGAGGCTATTGGCATACGCCATGACCGACATGTAACTTGCTGTGCCTCCAGCCGCACATAGAAAGCCGACGATCTTGTCTTCCCAGGCGCTTCCGCTAAGCTCGATCATATTTTTAGCCGCGGCGGCGACATCATAATTATATACAGGCGCGGCGATGAGGATGCCGTCAGCGTGTTCAATCGCGGCGCTTAGTTTTCTTGAGCTGGGCAGGCCATAACATTTGCCCGCGTCGCAGAGCGGCAGGTCCAGTTCGCGAATGTCGATCCAATCGCAATCTACTTTTCGTTTTTGCAGATGCTCGAACGCGACGCGCCCCATGCGGCGACTGTTACTGTCGGGATTGCCGCTCGTGCTGATGACAAGGTACTTTGGCATCAATGCTTCAAATATTTGTCGAACCACGCGACCATCTGGCTCATTCGATCGGCCTGGTGCTTAGGTTTGATGAAGAGATGGCCTTCGCCGGGATATACAATGAGTTGGGTCGGCACATTGAGCGCCTTCAAGGCGTGCCAGAATTCGTACGACTGTGCCGCAGGGCATTCCGCGTCACGTTCGCCGACAATGATGAGGGTCGGTGTCTTCACGTTTTTGATGAAGCGAATAGGCGAGTTTTTCTCGTAAACCGCGGGATCGTCGTAAACTGATGCGCCGAAAAAGGGGATCATCCATTGATCGATCAGGTTCTGGCCATAGTAACTTTGCCAGTTGGCAATGCCAGCCCCCGCCACAGCGGCTCGGAACCGGTTGGTTTGCGTGACGGTCCACATCGTCATGTAACCGCCGTAACTCCAACCGGTCACGCCGAGACGTGCAGGATCGATTGGACATTTCTTTATAGCGGCATCGATCCCGGCAAGCATGTCGCGCAGATCGCCGCCGCCAAAATCTTTCACGTTAGCGCGGGTGAACTCCTCGCCCTGACCATAGCTTCCACGAGGATTCGGCATCAAGACGTAGTAACCGCACGACGAAAGAGCGGCGATGATGGCTCTGGACATTCCAAATGAGGCGGGCCAGTCCGGCATTTCAGCACTTGAAGGTCCGCCATGGATGAGAACGACCATGGGATATTTCTGGTCGGAGTGCACTTTTGCGGGTGACAGAAGCCAGCCTTGAATGTTGAAGCTGTCGTTTGTCCACTCAAGATTCTCGGCTTTACCCCAAGACGCCGTTATACCTGAGTTGTTGCTGGTGAGCTGATGCCAATCACCAATCGGTCCAGCCCAGATTTCCGGTGGCGTTTCAAAGGTGCTGCGGTCTGCAGCCGCGAATTTGCCATCGTTGGAAACAACAAAATTAGGGAAATTACCGAAGGCGTGAAGATTTTCTGCGCCTTTCCAAATCGTTCGCACGGAATTATTGGTGAGCGTCAGTTCGGAAATCGCGCTTCCGCCGCCGACTATCTCCGTGAAAAGGATGCGGTCCTGCGTCAGCCAGAAGAGTGAGCTAACTGAACTTTTGCGACCTCGTGTTCGATTCGTTAGGCCTTGGCCAGCGGCTGACATCGTAAACAGGTCGCCACCATGGAAACCTTCGTCGCTCATCAACCCCTCGATGAATGCGATCGACTTGCCGTCCGGTGACCAGCGTGGAACCGCCACTTGGAGAGAAGGTTTGTAGATCGATGTAGCGTTGCTCTTCGCGGTGTCGATCGTGTAAATCTGGGCGATCCACCAATTATTATCGCCCGGA
The DNA here is from genome assembly GCA_003218535.1 of Verrucomicrobiota bacterium. Taxonomy (GTDB): domain Bacteria; phylum Verrucomicrobiota; class Verrucomicrobiia; order Chthoniobacterales; family UBA10450; genus Udaeobacter. The sequence continues at coordinate 1,464 of QHNV01000181.1, read as the reverse complement.
CCGGGAGACGCCGTTGCGATAAACATTTTGTCCTCAGGCGACCAATCGTAATCGTAGATGTGAAGATTGGCCGGCGAAACCTGCCGCAATTGGCCCGTAGCAACATCCAGAACAGCGATCCGCTGATTATGAATCGCGGTGTCGATTACGCCGGTCGTGGTTGGTGCCGCCATTAACGGACCGCCGCCACCTGCGCGTTCTACGTAGAGGAAGGCAATCTGTTTACCATTATGCGACCAGCGCGGACGCGCTGCGTATCCGTTTAGGTTTGTAATTTTATTCGGACTCGAACCATGGGCGTTCACAGTCCAGAGTTGCCGCTGCTCCTTTTCGCCGGCGCTGGAGAAAAACGCTAGTGCGTTTGAATCGGGAGACCAGGCGGGGTCGAAATCGGTTCTCTCGCCGATAATCGGAATTTTGACCAGCATTGCCTGTGAGTTTCCTGAAGTTTCACGAATGTAAGTTTGCTTTGATGTCGATGCGGCGGTTGACTGCACCCACGCGACATGCGTGCCATCGGGAGAAAGGGCAACGTCGCCGTACAGAACGGTTTTACCCAACTGTTCATTTAATTGTTGCATAGTCTGACTTGTTAATGTCATCGGAAAGAGACAGGCCAAAACAAGTTGCTTCATCCGGCGATCCTGACAGAGGCCCGATGAAGGGCAAGTCGGAGAACGGCCCTTAGGTTAGAAGTTCGCCACGGCGATTCCACGATTGCCCGATCAGAGATCAGAAGTCAGGACTCAAAGTCAGCGATCAGTGCGTTTAGCGCTAACCACGATCGGAAAGAATAATAATTCTCGCACTCGTCGGCAGAGAATAGAGGCGGGAAGACAACGTCGAACTTCTGTGGCGGTACATCGTCAAGAAAAACGGCGGGAGTCGCCTCCCGCCGCTCGTTAATTCAAGGCACAAGGCTCTTATCGTCCGCTTTGCTGACCGCCGCCCTGCTGGCCACCTTGTTGGCCTCCGCCACCCTCTTGGCCGCCGCCCTGTTTCTCGCGCTCTTTCTCTTTGTCGCGATCGCTCTCTTGGCCGCCGCCTTGCTGTCCGGGAGCCGCAGGTTTGATTGGTTCATTCGGCTTACGTTCTTCTTCCATATTACCTTTCTTTTGTTTATTAATTGGTCTTCGCGCTTCGCGATGAGACCTTTAGCTACTTTGTAATCGTCTTGGAAAGGCCGTTTGGACTGGAAAAGTTACCACCAAACTTCCGCGCCGTGCTCGTTAGAATTTGGCGACCGGCCGACAGAGGAGACGAGCGGCTTGGTGTCGCTCATCTTGAAGACCTCGTGAGGCACGGCTTCGATATGCTGTGCGAGAAAAGCTATAATCCGCGCACGCCGGCCAGCAAACGATCTGCTTCTTGTGACGTGGTGTAGCAGGCACAACCAGCGCGGGCCACTCCATGCCGAGTTTGGCCTAGTCGTTCGACTACTGTCATCGCGTAGAAGTCGCCGTG
>QHNV01000085.1 GCA_003218535.1 Verrucomicrobiota bacterium | reverse complement strand
ATCGACCGCACAAATTACCATCTCTTTCAACCCTTACTCTACCAAGTCGCGACAGCGGCACTTTCACCGGCCGACATTGCCGCGCCGGTGCGCGCAGTCCTTAGCAAATGCAGGAACGTTGAGGTGATTCTTGCAGAAGTGCAATCCGTGGATGTCGATGCAAAAAAAGTCAAAACGCTCGATCTGGAAAGCGATTACGACTATCTGATCCTCGCCACCGGTGCGCGACATTCCTACTTTGGCCATAACGAGTGGGAAAAACTTGCCCCTGGATTAAAAAGTCTCGAAGACGCGATTGAGCTGCGCCGCCGGATTCTTATGGCGTTCGAATATGCGGAAAAGACCACAGATGAAGCCGCGCGCAGAGCGGCGATGAATTTTGTCATCATCGGCGGCGGACCGACGGGTGTCGAAATGGCGGGCGCGATCGCAGAAATCTCCCGTTACACGCTCGCCAGAGACTTTCGCCACATCGATCCATCGGAGGCGCGTGTCATTCTCATAGAAGGCGAGCCACGTCTGCTGGCCGCTTATCCGGAGGATTTATCGGCGAGCGCGCGAAAACAGCTCGTGGATCTGGGCGTGGAAGTGCGCACCGGCGCACGGGCAACGAATCTTACCGAGGCAGGAGTGCAAGTGAACGGGGAATTTATCCCTTGCCGTGTGAAAATTTGGGCAGCTGGAAACAATGCATCGTTCGTTGGAAAAACGCTCCGCGCGCCCGTGGACCGGGTCGGCCGCGTTATTGTAAACGACGACCTCACCATTCCAGGACACCCGGAAGTCCAGGTGATCGGCGATCTGGCAAATTTTTCGCATCAAACTGGACAGCCGTTGCCTGGAATCTCGCCAGTAGCGATGCAACAGGGACGCCACGCCGCGCGCAACATTCTACGAATGATTCGAGGACAAAACCCGGAGCCATTCCATTATTTCGACAAAGGAACGATGGCGACAATTGGGCGGAACAGAGCGGTCGCAGATTTAAAGTTCGTGCATCTCAGCGGCCTTCCGGCGTGGCTGGCGTGGTTGTTCGTGCACATCATTTTCCTGGTCGGTTTCCGCAACCGGTTGCTGGTACTCTTTCAATGGGCCTGGGCGTATTTGACCTTCGACAAAGGCGCACGATTGATCACGCGCAACTTCCAATCGGAGCAAAGACCGCCGGCATGAAAACAGTTAACGATTTACCGACTTAATGATTTAACGATTGAGCTATGAACACACTCAATCGAGCTAAACAATTGCAGGCTAGAACAAAGGCGTTCGCTATTCGTATTATCGAGGCATTTGCCAGGCTTCCGAAGGACGAAGCTGCGCGTATAATCGGCCGGCAGTTTCTTCGATCGGGGACTTCCCTGGCTGCGAATTATAGGGCCGCTTGTCGGGCGCGTTCCGCGGCCGATTTCATTTCGAAGGTGAGCATCGTGACCGAAGAGGTCGACGAAACGCTCTTTTGGTTTGAATTGCTAGTCGAAGCCGACTTGATCAGCCCAAAATTAGCCGCGCCGTTGCTCTGGGAATGCGCTGAGTTATTGAAAATATTTTCAGCGTCTCTGGCCACGGCAAAGCGCGCCAGCGGTCGTTCGAAATCGCTAAATCACTAAATCATTAAATCGATAAATGGGTCTGCGTATCGTCGTCGTCGGTTCCGGAGCAATCGGTACCTATTACGGCGCGCACCTGGCCCATGGCGGAGCGGACGTGCAATTTTTGATGCGCGGCGAGCTGAGTGAAGTCCGGCACAACGGTCTCTACGTCCGTGGAAGAGTCGAGAGCTTCCGAGTCGCCAACGTGACGTGTTACAACTCGACCAAGGAAATCGGACCGCGCGATCTGGTGATCGTCGCTGTGAAGGCGACGTCGAACGGCGACCTTCTCAATCTCATCCCGCCACTTCTGCACGAGCAGACGGCTCTACTCACATTGCAGAACGGTCTCGGCAACGAAGAGTTTCTTGCTGAGCACTTCGGCGCGGAACGCGTGCTGGGCGGGCTCTGCTTCATTTGTGTGAATCGAATTTCGCCCACTGAAGTCAAAGCGTACGACCCCGGCACTCTCGTGATCGGCGAGTACATACGCAGCGCGAGCAGGCGAACGCACGCGATCGCATCGCAATTTGCGGCGTGCGGGATCGATTGCAGTGTCACTGACGATCTTGCGCTTGAACGATGGCGGAAGTTGGTGTGGAACATTCCATTCAACGCATTGTCAGTCCTCGCCGGCGGCATTAGCACGGCCGAAATTCTGGCCGATGACGGTTTGCGTCGCGCGACGCTGGCGCTCATGGATGAAGTGATCGATGCCGCCAATGCATGCGGACACGCCTTGGATAAAGCGGTAGCCCAGAAACAAATCAAACGGACAGAGAAACTGGGCGCCTTCAAACCTTCCACGTTGTCTGATTGGGAAAAGGGCAAACCTCTTGAGATCGAGGCAATTTGGGGCGAGCCGCTCCGGCGCGCCACCGCCGCCGGGGCAAATGTACCGCAGCTCGAAATTATTTATGCATTGCTCAAATCGCTCGAAACAAAACGCAAAGAGCAACAATCATCATGAGGGGTAATTCAAAGCCTGCGGCGTTTCCGAAAATTAGCGTGCGTAACATCCAGCGAGCTATTACAGTCAACACCGTAGATCTTAAGAAATTTGCCGGGATGGCGGTGCGATGTTGCTTGGCGTTGCACCAACGAAAAGGCACCGACCTGACGAGACTTCGCGAGATTTTCATTTGGATTATCTCCGATCGACGAATGACCTGTTTGCATCGACAATTTCTCAATAAGGCGGGGTCGACGGACGTGCTGACGTTTGAGCACGGCGAAATTTTTATCAGTGCCGAGACGGCGCGCCAGAATGCTCGGGTATTCGGAAATTCACTCACCCATGAGATTCGGCTGTATGTGGTGCATGGCCTGCTCCATCTGCACGGCTTTGATGACCGAACGAAAGCCCGTGCACGAGAAATGGAAAAGGTGCAGCAGAGAATTTTTCGAGAACTAACTGGTTGGTAGAATGAGTGCGATTATCGGCGGTCATTGGCGCTGGCTTAGTTTGAACTGAAAGCGCCGTATGATAGCATTTTAATATGAGTCGGATGCCACGGCGGGAGTGTTCACGGGTGGCGCAAAAGAAGCAATTTAAGGAACCAATTGGCGCGTTATGGGAAAAGGGTGGAGCGACGACGATTGAGCGACCCGCCATTGAAAAGGAGACGCGCTCCAAGGAAGATCTCGATCTTCCTTGGTTGGTCATAGTCCACAACGACCCGGTAAATCTGATGAGCTATGTGACGATGGTGTTCCAGCGTGTTTTTGGTTACCCGCGTGAAAAAGCCGAACGCCATATGCTGGAGGTTCACCACAAAGGGCGATCGGTTTTGTGGAGCGGAATGCGGGAGCGCGCGGAACTTTATGTGCAGCAACTACATGGCTACCTTCTGCTGGCCACATTGGAGAAGGCCGCTTGATATGGAGATTCGCCGCTGCAATGACGAAATCGAGATATCGGAGCTCGATCCGTTTTTGGCCGAACTGCTGCGGCAAATCCCAGCCAGTGCGGATCCAAAAGGTACAACCGCTGCCGAGCAACGGCTCTTTAGCCCGCCCGCGCATGAAACCGAAACGGATCTTTGCAAAGAGTGGAAGCTCTATGTTGAACCGGAGCTGCGGCGACTTTTTCAAACTGCGACGGAAACCGTGGCGACCGATCTGCAGCAGCTAAATGGCAGCGAAAAAACATTGGCTAATCGCGTGCTACGCATTCCATGGAAACACGCGGACGCCTGGCTAAGCGCATTGAATCAGGCGCGACTTGTGATCGCCGCAAAATATAATTTTTCGGATGCCGAGCTAGGCGACCATTTTCGCTCGCCGATCGGATCGCGGCGAGACCTAAGCTTATTCCAGGTAAACTTCTATGGGTTTCTACAAGAGTGCATTCTGCGCGAAGTGGGGTAATTGGACACCGGGCCGTGCGGATTAGGCGTGTTTTCGTTCCCGTACCATCGCCATGAGCCGTTCTTTAATGGCGCCGGATGCTTTCGCCGGGCGCAAGCTAAGGGCGAACGCTTCGTGCAAGCCGTAGCATTCTGTGATGAAGTCCTCGGCTTTTTTGCCGAATTTCTTTCGTGCTTTTTCAAATTCCTCCAGTTCCTCCGGCTCCAGTGCACCAATCACGTAGAGCCGTGACCGTTTTTGGAACTGCTCAAAGTTCATCTTTCAGCTCCTTTAGCGCGTCATAGATTTTTTTTAATCCCAGTTCAAGCCTGGTTTTCACCGTGCCTAACGGTGTATTCGTTTTGGCAGCGATTTCGCGCTGGCTCATCCCCTTAAAAAATGCGAGGTCGATTGCCTGCTGCTGGGCGGGAGGAATCGCGTTGATCACCTTGCGAAGCAGAGAGCGGGTGTCGCCGAGGACGATTTCTTCTTCAGTTGCGTTATGCACCCAGGCATCAGGTTGCTGTTCAGTTTCCACCTGAAGACGTTCCTCTGCACGGGCATAAGCCTGTTTTTTACGCAACCCGTCAATTGCTCGACGCCGCGCCAGTGTGACCATCCATCCCAGAGGTTTGCCTTTTTGGGCAGAAAAATTTTTCGCCTGGTTCCAGATTTCCATAAAGATTTCCTGCAAAAGATCGTCGGCCTCAGCTTCGTTGTGAATCACACGGAGAATCAGCGCTTTTAAAATCCCGTTGTAACGATCGTAGAGAAGAGAAAGCGCATCCGGGTCTTCCGCTTGGATTCTGCGCATCAGCTCCAGATCGGTTGACGCTCCTGGTTCAAGCTGCGGAGGTGCGGAGTACCGCTGCGTCTTCGGTTTTGGGACACGCGGTCGTTTCTTTGCTTTTCGGCGCATGAAAGGCACAAGTTGAAGGAAGTCGGTCGGTTGTGCAATCCTTGGCATTGCATAGGTCGCCTTGTGCAGCAAAGATTAGTCGCATGGCAGGAAGTGAGCGCGAAGCAACTCTGGATCCGTTATGGTATAAAGACGCGGTCATCTACGAGGTGCACGTCAAGACATTTTGCGACAGTGACGGCGATGGAATGGGCGATTTCCGTGGTCTGATCGAAAAACTAGATTATCTCCAGGAGCTAGGCGTTACCGCAATTTGGCTCCTGCCTTTCTATCCTTCGCCCATGCGCGACGACGGATACGACATCGCGGATTACTTTGATGTTAATCCGAGTTTTGGCACACTGAGTGATTTCCAGACGTTTCTCGACGCAGCGCATCAGCGGAATCTGCGGGTGATCACGGAACTCGTAATCAATCACACATCCGACCAAAATCTATGGTTCCAAAAATCACGGCGAGCCATAGCTGCATATGGCGTTGGCGATTCCGGCTGCGCCAAATCGACAATCGCCAGTGGTGATCTTGCCTTCAAAGATTTTTACGTCTGGAGCGATACGCCGGAGAAATTCAAGGACGCGCGTATCATCTTTAAAGATTTTGAGACGTCGAACTGGGCGTGGGATCCAGTGGCAAAAGCGTATTACTGGCATCGCTTTTATTCGCACCAGCCGGATTTGAATTTTGATAATCCCGCGGTCCACGAAGCGGTCGAAAAAGTCTGTGATTTCTGGCTTGCCATGGGCGTTGACGGGCTGCGGCTCGATGCGGTGCCTTACCTTTACGAGCGCGAGGGGACAAGCTGTGAAAACTTGCAGGAGACGCATGGCTTTTTGAAAAAGCTGCGAACGCATGTCGATCAGAAATTTCCCGGTCGCATGTTGTTGGCAGAAGCGAATCAATGGCCTGAGGATGCGGTGGCCTACTTCGGAAACGGCGATGAATCACACATGAGTTTTCACTTTCCGCTGATGCCACGCATGTTCATGGCGCTGCAAATGGAGGATCGGTTTCCGATCATCGATATTCTCGAACAAACGCCACCCGTTCCCGACAGTTGCCAATGGGCGATGTTTCTGCGCAATCATGACGAGCTGACGTTGGAAATGGTGACCGACGAGGAGCGCGATTACATGTGGCGCGTTTATGCCAATGACCCGCACGCCCGGATCAATCTAGGTATACGCCGCCGGCTCGCACCATTGCTCGGCAATAACCGACGCAAGATCGAACTCCTTAATACCATGCTCTTCTCTATGCCTGGCACACCAATTCTTTACTACGGTGACGAAATCGGCATGGGCGATAATTTTTATCTCGGCGATCGAAATGGTTGCCGCACTCCGATGCAATGGAGCCCCGATCGCAACGCCGGTTTTTCCAGAGCAAATCCGCAACAGCTGCACCTGCCGGTCATCATCGATCCGGAATACCACTACGAGTCGATCAACGTCGAGACGCAGCAGAAGAATTTGTCGTCGCTTCTCTGGTGGATGCGTCGCGTGATCGCGATGCGAAAAAATTTCAGGGCGTTCTCGCGCGGCTCGCTCGAATTCCTCTACCCAGACAATCCTAAAGTGTTGGCTTTTCTGCGGCGTTATGAAAATGAGACCATCCTCGTTATCGTAAATCTTTCGCGGTTTGCGCAAGCTGCTGAGCTTGATCTTTCCCGGTTCGCCGGCAGCAGGCTCATGGAGATTTTTAGCCAGAACTATTTCCCTCGAATCAGAAAATCGCGTTACTCGGTCATGCTGGGTCCGCATGCCTTTTATTGGTTTGCCATCCGTCCGCAGCCAGCTGCCGCGCGTGCCGCACAAAAACGGCGTGTCCCCGTGGTTGAAGCGCCGGCCCAGCTTGAAGCGCTGTTAAATAAGGGTAGCCGGGCAAGATTCGAAGGCGAAATCTTGCCGTCCTACGTTCAGACCTGTCGCTGGTTTGGATCCAAGGCGCGAACTCTTCGCCAGATACGCGTGTCCGAGCGGGTGCCCATATCAGGCGAACCGGGCGCCGGGCAAATCTGGCTGATCGAAACTAGTTATTTGGATGGCCCGACTGAGATTTACGCGTTTCCGGTCCAAATCGCGACAGGCGATGCCGCCCGCGCTATCGCTCAAACGGCCCCGGCTGCAATCATCGCTCGCCTTAGCGGACCGGAAGAAACACTCCTTTACGATGCGATCTGGGATGAAAGGTCTCGATCGCAATTGTTCCGGGCGATTGCGCAACGCGAAACGTACCGTGGAAATTCCGGCGTATTGATGGGAAATCCCGGGAGCGCACTTTCTCGCGATGACACACAGGAGCTCTTGCGATCGCATGTTATCAGCGGCGAGCAGAGTAATTCGTCGATGGTCTTCGACAGTAGGTTTTTCCTGAAGCTTTATCGGAAGCTTGAAGACGGCGTGAATCCCGATGTTGAAATCACCCGATTTCTCACTGAGCGCGCGAATTTTTCTAATGTCCCAGTGTTTTTCGGTGCGCTCGAATATCGCCGCTCAAGAATGGAGCCGACGGTGATTTGCTTGTTACTAAGCGCGGTCTCAGCCGAGCGGGACGCTTGGATGCTGACGCTGGATTCCGTAGGCCGCTACTACGAACGCGTGCTGAGTCGCAAAGTGGATTTGCAAAATCAAACTACGCCGCCCGCCGCGCTCCTCGATGAATTAATCGGCGGCATTTACCCTGAGAAGGCAATGTTGCTCGGCCAGCGCACCGGTGAATTGCATCTCGCACTCGCTTCTTGCAGCGACGACCCTGCGTTCGCGCCCGAACCATTTAACGCCATGGCGCAGCGCTCCGCATACCAAAACATGCGAGCATTGCTGCGACGTAATTTCGCCTTGTTACAAAAGAGATTGCACGACGTGCCTGAGGCATTGCGAGAAGAGGCAAAAGACGTCCTGGCCGCAGAGAAGGAGATTCACGAACGCGAAAAACGGCTGCTCGACCGAAAGACCAACGCCGCAAAAATCCGGATCCACGGCGATTATCATCTCGGGCAGGTCCTCTACACTGGGAAAGATTTCATAATCACCGATTTCGAGGGCGAGCCCGCGCGCGCATTGAGCGAGCGCAAACTGAAACGCTCCGCCTTGCGCGATGTTGCCGGCATGATGCGCTCGTTTCAATACGCAGCATACAGCGCGCTCTGGCAACCGGCCATGCGCAAGGAAGACGTGCCATTCCTAGAAACCTGGGCCAATCTCTGGTATCGCCAGATCAGCAGCGTCTTTCTTCAGACTTGGGTCGTGATCCCCATCCGCGGTATCAAACACATTTTGCGCGCGGTGTAATCGGACCGTTCACTCTGGACGAACGTGCGTCAGAGGTCGCCATGTAACCCGCGTGTCTCTTCAATGGAAGAATTCGCCGGTTGCAAAACCGAAGTCGAACATTCAACGTCGATCCAAATGCACATCGAACCCGATTCGCTGCCCACCGGACACGCTGGCCTCGCTGCACGGTTGAAAAAAGGCCCTACAATTCATTCCAGTGCGTGGATCGTCCCTGGCGCCACGGTGCTTGGCGATGTGATTCTCGAAGAAGAATCGAGCGTGTGGTACGGCGCCGTCGTGCGCGGCGACATCAATCGCATCATCATCGGGCCGCGCTCCAATATTCAGGATAATGCTGTTGTTCATGTCGATACGGCTTATCCGACAACCGTAGGCGAGCTGGTCACCATTGGTCACAACGCCGTCGTGCACGCGTGCAAAATCGACAACGAAGTGCTCGTCGGCATGGGCGCCATCATTCTCGACGATGTCGAGGTGGGTGCGCGTTCCATCATCGGCGCAAACGCGCTGGTCACTATTGGGATGAAAATCCCGCCCGGCTCCCTCGTGCTTGGATCGCCTGCGAAAATCCGGCGGCAACTCGATGCCGACGAGCAGAAAGACATTGCTCGCTGGGCGTGGAGCTACGTCGAAACGGCCAAAGAGTTCCGCGAACTCTGCTAACGGCAAGGCGATTTCGCGCGCTAATACTCAGGTGATGTAGCTCATTCCACCTGCATCGTGGCCACGAGTGAAACCACATCGAAACAACAAGGTTTTCAGCGAGCTTTTACTTGAAACCTTTCTTCAGCCAGCGGTCATCGAGCGCCGCTACAGTGCCTTCGCTAATTCCTGTGCGTGTTCGCGCAATAATTCCGCAGCGCGTTCCATCTGTTCCTTCTCGCTCATTCCCCGCTCCGCGAGTTCATACACTTGATCGAACAACTGGTGCACCTGTCGATTTCCGTCGGTGCGACCGACAATTGCGAAAACTTTCTTGCCGAGTTTTTGCGCCAGCCGCGCCACACCGGCCGGCGTTTTTCCCTGAAGCGTCTGCCGATCCAAACTTCCCTCCCCTGTGATCACGACATCGGCATCTTTCATTTTCGTTTCGAGCCCAACTTCTTCTCCCACAACATCGAATCCCGGCCGGATTTTCGCGCCGCAAAAACTCAGCAGGCCGAAGCCAAGTCCGCCTGCCGCGCCGGCGCCGGCTTTGTCGCGATAGTCGCATCCAAATTCTTCGGCCACGACATCAGCCAATCTGGTTAGCGCACGCTCCAAAACGTCGATCTCATTTTTGTTGGCGCCTTTCTGCCGACTATACACGCGAGTGGCTCCATTCTTGCCAAGCAGCGGATTCTTTACATCGACCGCTGCGACAACCTTCGGCAACTTTAAATCTTTGGGCTTCTTGATCCCCTTAAGCGTACGCAAATCGGTGACGCGTGCCTGCTCAGGCTCGCGTTGCGGCCCGTAATCGAACCCAAAGCCCAGCGCGCGCGCCATGCCGGAGCCGCCATCGTTTGTGGCGCTGCCGCCAAGGCCGATGATGATTTCCTTAGCGCCCCGTTTCACCGCATCCAACATCATCTCACCGACGCCGAACGTGGTTGCGCAAACCGGATCGCGTTCGCTTTCGGAAATGCGCCGCATGCCGGCGGCCTCGCTCATTTCCATCACGGCAAGTTTTTCATCCTCGATCCAGCCGTAACGCGCGTTGATCTCACGGCCCAGTGGGTCGTGCGCTTTGCATTTTAACCACGAACATCCGCGCGCATCACAGATTGCTTCTGCAGTTCCCTCGCCGCCGTCTGCCATCGGCACAATCTCGATCTCCGCGTCCGGCAGCGCATCGCGGATTCCCTTCGCGATGTTTTCCGCGACTTCGCGCGCGTTTAGCGCGCCTTTGAATTTGTCTGGAGCGACAAGTATGTTCATAGGTAGGGTCGGCCCGCTGCGCTGGCCCCCGAACGCTTTCGAGGCAGCGCGGCGTCCCTATCCTTTCAACTTCTTTTCCAAAATTTCGCCGGCCAACTGTGGATTGGCCTTTCCCTTCGACAATTTCAGTACCTGACCTTTAAGAAAATTCAGCGACGCAACGCTGCCTGCTTTAAAATCGGCGACTGGTTTCGGATTTGCGGCAATCGCTTCGTCACAGAGCGCTTCAATCGCGCCCACGTCGCTCAATTGCTCGATTCCTTTTTCTTTCACAATCGCGGCGGCGTGCTTGCCGGTCGCGAACATCTCCGCGAAAACTTCTTTACCCTGTTTGCCACTGATTTTGCCGGTGTCGATCAAATTGACCAGCTCGTCGAGTGCCACGGGCGGGATCGGACAAGCGCTGATGGTTTTGCCGGCGTCGCTCAACGCATTTTGCAGATCGTTTAGGATCCAGTTTGCCACATTTTTCGGTTTCTTTGCGCCTTTCGCAGCCGCTTCAAAATAACGTGCGAGGTCGAGATCGTCGGCGAGCACGCCGGCATCATATGCGCTTACTTGATATTGCTCGACGAAACGCGCCCGTTTGGCCTTTGGTAACTCAGGCATGCGTGCACGCACGTCGGCTGCCAGGATCTCGGTCTTCACCGGCACTAGATCGGGATCGGGAAAATAGCGGTAATCGTGCGCGAACTCTTTTGTCCGCATGAGAAACGTTTCACTGGTAGCGTCATCCCAGCCGCGAGTTTCCTGCTCGAGTTGTTCGCCGTTTCGCAGCGCGCCGATCTGCCGCCGAATCTCATAGGCAAGAGCGCGCCGCACACCGCTGATGGAATTCAAGTTTTTAATCTCTATCTTTACCCCAAGCCCAGCCTGCTTCTCGGGTCGGACAGAAACGTTGCAGTCGCACCGGAGCTGCCCTTTCTCCATATCGGCATCGCTTACGCCGCCGTAAATTAGAATTTGCTTGAGGCAGGTGAGAAACGCGAACGCTTCCTCCGGCGAGTTGATTTCTGGCTGGGTGACAATCTCCATCAATGGCGTGCCGGCGCGGTTGAAATCGATGCCTGTGCTGTTTTCGAAATGGAAACTTTTCGCCACGTCTTCTTCGAGATGTATCCGCACCAGATGCACTTCTTTGTCCGGCGCAGGGATATTTTTCTGCGCGTCCTTGGGATAAGCGAGATCGTGTAAGGGTACGCTGCCATTTGTGCAAAGTGGCATATCGTATTGCGAAATCTGATAATTTTTGGGCATGTCCGGGTAGAAATAGTTTTTCCGGTCGAACTTGCTGATCGGCGCGATGTCGCACCCGAGCATGAGCCCGGCGAGCACGGTCATGCGCAGGGCTTGATGATTCATCACCGGCAACGCGCCCGGCAAGCCGAGGCAGACAGGACAGGTATGCGTGTTCGGCTCCGCACCGAATTCAACCGGGCACGCGCAGAACATCTTCGAGCGCGTCTTTAGCTGAACGTGCACTTCAAGGCCGACAGTAGCGACGTAGTTCATTACCTTTGCGTGGCGTAGTTTAGAGCGGCCATCACATCGAACCGTTTCATGCGGGCCTTTAGGTCCGGATCGTTGGCTGCATCGATGATGCGATGGTCCTGAATCAATTCGAGCCAGCGCCGCTGGGCAACCATTTGCCCAATCTCCTGGTCGTTGCGCAGCGCGATGATCTTCGGGTGCTCGCTTAATTCGCGCGCGCCTGGAAATTCCAAAAATCGCTCGGCGTACTGCGGATTTGCCGCAATTACTCCCACTTCCTCGATCAGGTCGTAGGTCTTTTGTGGAACGACATCGACTTTCTTGACCGCGTCGCCGATCACGCCCATTTCGACCGAATTTTTCAGACGCGCGAGCGAAGTGGTCGCCGACGCTTCGTTCGCGCCCAACAGTCGCCGCCGCACATCGACGGCGTGCAAAACATTCGAATCGTTTGCATGTGCGCGCACCGATGCGTCCGCGACCGAACCGATTAAGCGCACCGCGACGACCAGCAGCCAGACCAGAAACAGTCCGAAAAAAACGCCGATTAACGCTCCAGTCGATCCGTAAATCAATCGAATGATGGATGAATCATGCTGGCTGGTACTGCGGAAAAGAGCGGAACCGATCCAGCTGATGAGCGCGTAAATGATGACGGCGAAAATTGCGCCAGCGAAGATCGACAAAAACGCATCTGGCATTCTGACAAACATCCCCAGAAGCGACGCGAGAAATTTGCCGCCAAAAAATGCGGCGAAATAGGCGGCGATGAGCGCTCCGAGACGCGCGACCTGGCGCGGTAAACCACGACGCCAACCACGCAAGACTTCGAACAAAATCAAAACCAGTGCAAACGAAACAAAAGCGAGCTGCCAAAGTGGCGAACCCGCTGCGGCTTGAGGCTGCGAGCTCATTTGTTTGCAAAACTCATTGCGCGCTGCCGCAGTGCGTGATCGCAAAGGACCAGCGCGGCCATCGCCTCGACAATCGGCACGGCACGCGGCAGCACACATGGATCATGGCGGCCGCGAGCCGCAAGCTTCGTTTGCTGTTGCGAGCTAGTCACCGTCCTCTGTTCCCGCGCGATCGTCGCTGGCGGTTTAAATGCCACTCGAAAGTAAATTTCTTCACCGTTACTGATCCCGCCTTGCACGCCGCCGGAATTATTGGTCGCCGTACGGATTCTACCGCCGCGAACTTCAAATGGATCGTTATGCTCCGAGCCGCGCATTCGCGTCGCCGCAAAGCCCGAACCGATTTCAAATCCTTTCGTTGCTGGCAAACTCATCATTGCCTTGGCCAAATCCGCCTCCAGCTTGGCAAAGACCGGCTCGCCGAGTCCGGGCGGGATCCCGCGAATGACACATTCCACTAAGCCCCCAACTGAATCGCCTTCACTACGAATTTGTTCGATCAGCGACTCCATCTTCTTCGCCGCCGGCGGTACAAGGTCGACAATATTTTTTTGGCTACCGCACCAGCTGCAACGCGGCCAATCGTTTCCCGTGCCGAGGCGCGACCGCCACCCTTCCAATTTCGAATCCCGTATTTAGCCTCGTAGGTGAAATCAGCATGCGACGGCCGAAATTTCTCTGCGATCTCAGCGTAATCCTCCGGCCGCGCATCTTTATTGCGCACCAAAATCCCAATGGGCGTGCCGAGCGTTTTGCCTTCGAAAACGCCGGCAAGAATTTCGCAACGGTCTTCCTCCCTGCGTTGCGTCGTGATTTTGCTTTGGCCCGGCCGACGCCGGTCGAGCTCATGTTGAATCTCCCCTTCATTGATTTCGATCTGCGGCGGGCAGCCATCGATCACTACGCCGATACCGCCGCCGTGCGATTCGCCAAACGTCGTGACGCGGAAAAGCTGACCGAAAGTATTGCCCATTTGGAATGGAAGATAGCCAGCCTAGGTCCCTCGGCGAGCATGCGCCCGCCTGCTCCTCTTCGGCGGACAAGCTGCCAGCCGGCCAAGACAGGCAAGCTGCCTGTTCTCCGAATTCAAATCGCGGCCAATGCGGTTTTCAAATCGTCGATTAAGTCACGCACGTCCTCGACGCCAACCGAGAGTCTGATCAACGAGTCTGTGATGCCAAGCGATTCGCGCAGCTCTTTGGGCATTGAAGCATGCGTCATGATGGCGGGATGGTTAATTAGGCTTTCGACGCCGCCCAAACTTTCCGCGAGTGCGAACAGACGCGTATTCTCAAGAAAGCGTTTCGTCCCTGCCAGATCGCTTTTCAGCGTAATTGTCACGATTCCGCCAAAGCCGCGCATTTGTTGCCGGGCCAGATCATGTTGAGAATGTGATTTCAAACCGGGATAACGGACGGACTTGACCTGTCGCTGCTCCTCCAGCCAACGTGCGATTTCGAGCGCGTTCGCGCAGTGCCGCTCCATGCGCAACGCCAGAGTCTTCAGGCTACGCAGCACAAGAAAGCTATCGAACGCGCCGGCAATTGCGCCGACCGAATTTTGAAGGAACGCGATCTGGTCGGCGAGTTCCTTGTTTTCGCCGACCACGACAACACCGCCGACCAGATCAGAATGCCCATTGAGATATTTGGTAGCGGAGTGCACGACGATGTCGAAGCCAGCTTCGATCGGGCGTTGAATCCACGGAGTCGCAAATGTGTTATCGCAAACCGAAATAATTTTGCGCTTGCGCGCGATCTTTGCGATCGCTTCGAGATCAATCAGCTTCAGCAGCGGGTTGCTCGGCGTTTCGATCCAAACCATGCGCGTATCTGGTTTGATGGCACGCTCGAGATCTTTGCCGTTGGTCAGATCGACATAAGTAAAATCAAGATTGGCCGAACGGCGGCGCACTCTGTCGAACAAGCGGAACGTGCCTCCGTAAAGATCGTCGCTTGCGACAATATGCGAGCCGCTTTCGAGCAACTCCAGCGTGGTGGCGATTGCGGCCAGGCCGGATGCAAATGCGAACCCGCGCGTGCCGCCTTCCAAATTGGCAACGCATCGTTCGTAGGCAAGCCGCGTTGGATTAATCGAGCGCGCATAATCGTAGCCTTTGTGCTTTCCCGGGCTTTCCTGGACATACGTCGATGTCGCATAAATTGGAGTCATCACTGCGCCGGTCGATGGATCCGGCTCCTGCCCGGCATGTATCGCGCGCGTGGCGAAGCCTTGTTGCTTTTTCATCTTGATCCAATCTAACCGCGGATATCGCTGATAAATTTTAGGAGCGAAGTCGGATAATGATTCCTATCTGTCTTGCGATCCGCGCCTCACTGTTTCGGCATGTGCAACCGCAAATAAGAGAGGAGATCGGTGCGGGTGATCAGACCCAGAAATTTATCGTCTTCCATTACGATTGCTACGCGTCCGCGATCGAACACGTCGAGTAAATCCTTGATCTTTGCCTTGGGTCTGAGCGTCTCAAGCTTATTGGTCATGGCGGTTTTGACAGGATCGTTGAAATGCGTTGGATCTCGGTGCACTTTCACGAGCACATCGGATTCATCGACAATGCCAAGGGCCCGCCCATTTTGATCGACCACCGGAAGCTGCGAAACGTCCGAGTCACGCATTCGTTTACAGGCGGTCAGCAATGTGTCGTCTGGACCGACAGTGATTACTTCGCCAGCTTCGTAGCGATGTGAAACCAGATCGCTCAAATCGCCGTGCGGCTGCCGATGGATGTAGCCTTGCTCGGCCATCCAGAAATCGTTGTACATTTTGGAGAGATATTTGTTGCCGGTATCGGGAACCAAGCTGACCACTCGTTTCGGCTTAGTTTGCTCACGGCAATAGCGGAGAGCAGCGGCCACTAGCGTGCCGGTTGATGAGCCGCCAAAAATTCCTTCGCGATTTAGCAGCTCGCGCGCAGTCGAAAAACTTTCTTCGTCATCAATTTCAAATGCATCCG
Organism: Verrucomicrobiota bacterium; assembly: GCA_003218535.1. Taxonomy (GTDB): domain Bacteria; phylum Verrucomicrobiota; class Verrucomicrobiia; order Chthoniobacterales; family UBA10450; genus Udaeobacter. The sequence goes on along the minus strand of QHNV01000085.1, from coordinate 22,368 downwards.
TCACTAAAGACATGTCTGCGATTTCGGGAACAAAATCCTCACCGATTCCTTCAACAGCCCAACTCCCAGATTCAACCAGTTTGCCGGTCCTGACATATTCGCATAACACCGAGCCTTTTGGATCGGCCAGGATCATTTCGATGCCGCGACGTGGTCTGACGCGATTGAAGAACCGGCCGAGTCCGGTCAGAGTTCCGCCGGACCCGACTCCGACGACGACCGCGTCAACGTCGTGTCGCATTTGCTCCCAAATCTCCGGGCCGGTGGTGCGTTCATGCGCGAGTGGATTTGCCGGGTTGCCGAACTGGTTTACATAAAATCCGCCGGGAATCTCTTCCGCTAACCGCATGGCCATATCCTGGTAATACTCCGGATGGCCGCGCGTGACATCGGAGCGTGTCAACCGCACTTCCGCGCCCAGCGCTTTCACGTGCGAGATCTTTTCTTGCGACATCTTGTCTGGAATCACCAGCAATACACGATAGCCTTTTGCGCCAGCCACCAGCGCGAGTCCAAGCCCGGTGTTGCCGGCCGTCGCCTCGATCACAGTTCCGCCTGGCTCCAAACTTCCATCGCGCTCAGCAGCCTCAATCATGGACAAGCCGATGCGATCTTTGATGGAGCCAGTCGGATTTTGATTTTCGAGTTTGAGAAAAAACTGGCACGGCCCGGTGTCGAACTGCGTGATCTCCACCAGTGGTGTATCGCCGATCAGCGAAAGAATCGCAGGAGGTTTGCTGGGCGAAATCGCTGGCGCAGCAGAAGTCTGGATCATTCGAAAGCTTTTACTCGGTTTGCGGTTCGCCTATATGTGACCACTTAGACTGGCTGTCCGCGAGAAATTGTTGCAGGATTGGGAAGTGAACTTCGCCGTAGTTCAGTGCATAACGGAGCTCGCCCTCTTTATAGACCCACGTCGTAGGAATCCACGAAAGCGGCAACCCGGCAAACCGCCTGACGTGATCTTTGCCGCGCGGACCGGGATCGGCCAGAATCGTCAGGTTCGGTTGATCGGCGATGTCGAATTTTTTCAGTAGCGCGCGTCCATCCTCGCCGCTGTTCCAGACTGAAACGAAATAAAAATGCACCTGCGGATTGTCTTTTACCATTTTTAGCCAGCCGCCGCTTTTTAATTCGGCCTGGCAATTCGAGCACCATGGCGCCCAGAGATGGACCACGCTTAAACCCGGCGATTTGATTGCATCGAGAACTTCCTGTTCGGCTGGCGCTGCTTCGGCGAAAACCCTTATCGCGCTGAGCAAAAGAATCACGAGCGATATCCGCGAAATCGACATCTCTCCTAAAATAGAGAGAAACCACGCTCGCTCAAGAACCAGACCCGCGGTCGCAGGACTGCAGCGGGCAAGCAAATGCAAAATCGACAGGTACATGCCTTCGCCGGTCGTGACGGCAGACGTAAAAAATGCTTCCACAATTCACGGCGACGGGCTGAACTCATCTAATCATGGAACCGGGCGAAGCTCTTGGCATTGCCGCGCAGATCGCTGTCGCGCTCGCTGGTTTTGCCGGCGTGGTAGTTGTTTTTCGAAGTGGATCCGTCCATGAGTGGTCGCCGATCGACAAACTCCGGCTGCGGCTGCTCCTGAGTAATTCAATTCTCCCCCTCATATTTTGTATGATCGGCCTGCTGCTGCTGACGGTCAGGCCCGCGCCGGCAGGCATCTGGAGGTGGTGTAGTGGCTTCGCTTTCGTGATGTTTTTGCTGTTCGCCGTGACGATGATGAAAATCTTTCGTCATTTGGATCTGCAACAAATACAACGTGAACACGGAACCCGGTTCGTTTTTTATCTGTTCGGGACCCTCGGGATAGCCGCAAATTTCTTGCAATTGTACAACACTGCTTTCCTCGGTGCGTTCTGGCCATTCTTCACTGGGATTGTCTTCCAAATCATCACCGCAATGTTCCAGTTTGCGCGGATCATTTTGGTTCCGCCGGAGTAAGAAAATAAAAGCCGCGGCAGTGACAGCGGTTACACCAGGTCGCCGACGAAATCAGCAATGACTTGCAGGATTTGCCGATCGATATCTTCCTGGGTTTGGCCGCTTGCTTGCAGTTGGTGTTTTGCCACGCGCAATGAATGATCGCCGCCTTGAACCAAATGCAAAGCGTTGGGCCCTTTCATCTCGGTGCGAACGCGCTTTAAAAGATCCAAAGGGCAAAGTGAGTCGCGCGTGCCTTGAACAAACAGGATCGGTGTGGTGAGTGCTCGCAAAACTTCATCGCGAAGTTTTGTCCGGTCGCCCATCGCGCAGAGCGGATAGCCAAGGCAAATCAGACCGTCCACCTTGTCTTCGAGCGAAACATGGCAGCCGACGCGTCCGCCCATGCTTTTCCCGATTAAAAACGTTTTAGCGCCGATATGTTTCTCGCGCGCTTTGGCGAGGGCTTCGCGATGGACTGCGATCAATTTTGATAAAGGATCAGGTCGCTTCCGCCTCTCGCGCATGTAGTCGTAATCGAACGTTTCGACGGCGCCGATTCCAGACAAACGCTTTTTCCATTCTTGCAGCCAAGGATGCGACGAAGCCGCTCCTGCGCCTGGAGCAAGTAAGATCAAGGGGTTCATCCACGCCGTCGGCGGTCACAGACCGCCGCTACAGCAGCGCACTTTTATTGCACCGTCACAAGCGTGCCGACCGGAATTTCGGAGAAGAATTTGCGAGCAGCTTCCTCCGGCAATCGAATGCAGCCGTGTGATGCGGGGTGATCCGGCACGTAGCCCGCGTGCATTCCAAAATCAAGACAGCTCAGGCGCATGAAATACGGCATGTCCACATGGTAGATGGTGGAACGATGGTATCGTTCCTTATTGGTGATCACAAATTCGCCCCTTTTCGTCGAATAACCTGGTCGGCCAGTCGAACATTGGGTGCGATACACTGGCTCGCCGTTTTTAACGAGGGCGACTCGTTGCAAACCGAGAGAAATTTCCAAGCGCAACCGATCCGGCGATGGTCCCCCGCCAAGAAGAATTTGTGCAGCGCGCCAGTGACCCGTCTCTGCGGCAATATCCAACGCAGACATCTTGTCCCGGCTCGTCAGTCGATTCCGGTTGGCACCTGCATTGAGCAGCGCGCGCAGGTAGTCGTCTTGTCCAAGCCCGGCGGCAAGCATCGCCACTGTAAGGTTCCTGTCTTCTTCGACGTACCCCGAAAGCGATTTTGATGAGAGCATGGCCAGAAAATCCTTATCACATTGAGAAGGAAGAACAGTGTTAGGATCGGCCCCGCAAGCCAGCAGCATGTTGAAAAGAGACGAGTTGTTGCCCGCAATGGCATAGGCAAGAAACGGCACCTTTTTGCCCTCGGGCGTCGGAGGCGCTGAATGTTTGCCAAGAAGCAATCGGATATGTTGCTTATTCCCGGCTTGAAGCGCTGCGCTCAGCGCCCGGTGCGTACTGCGTGTCCATTGCGGCATCGCGGGCAAGCGATCCAGCACCGTATCGACGATCTGCGGGTTACCGCCATCCAGAGCCATTCCAAGAAGATCGTGCCCATCATTGGTCTGCGCTTCTGCATGAAGAGTGGCTGTGCGCACGAGAAGCAACCGGAACATGTCGATATTGCCGTGCGCTGCAGCTGCCATCAGGGGGGTGAAGCCGCTCGTATCGGCGAGATCAACAAGCGCGCCGGCATCGACGAGTCGCCGCGCAGTTTTCCAATCCTGCTGCGATGTCGCGATCAGCAGTGGCGTTCGTCCGCCCGTGTCGCGGCCATTTGGATCGACACGATCCATCAGGTACAAGTTAATCAAAGCATCGCGGTGCAGAGTAACAGCTCGAACCAGCTCGCTGGGTGAAATCGAGATCCGCGCCGATCGGTCGGGCCCAATTGCCGTCGCCCAAACCAGGATTAAGAGCACGACTGCAACTGGGAAGATGGCTCGCCTGTTGGATCCGCGCATACAAGAGGTCCGATTGGCAATTCTATACGCCCTATCCGCGAATTTAACAGGGGTTCGACGAAAGTGCGAGTGCACTCTGGCGCAAGCGGGGAGTGGACGCGACCAGTTGAACGTAGCATGTTCCATGCTGTCCAAGTTCCAACCCATGCGTTTGTCCATTTTAGTTCTGTTTTCTGCCATCAGTATATCGTTTGCGGCGCAATCTGAGGTCGTCCCAACTCCTACCGTTCCTGCTGCAGCAGCAGAAGCCGGCAAAGATGTCGTTCATCAATTGAACAACGCGTTTGCGAAGGTCTTCGAAACGGTAGCTCCAAGTGTTGTGATCATTGAAATTTCCAAGAAAAACGACGGAAGCGAGAGTTCGCCGTTCGACGATTTATTCTTCCAAGGTCCACCCGATGGAAACAACCCCCGGAAAAACCCTGGCGCACTGCGGCCGCTCCAAAGCGAAGGTTCCGGCTTCATCGTTCGGCCGGACGGTTACATCTTCACAAATTTCCATGTGATCGAAGAAGCGGACAAAATCGACGTGAAACTGCGGGATGGCCGGGAGTTTCCGGCGAAAGTCGTGGGCACCGATGAGAAGACGGACGTCGCGGTGATCAAAATTGACAGTAAAGATTTGTCGGTCGTCGAACTCGGCGACAGCGACGCTGTGCGCGTGGGGCAATTTGCGTTTGCTATCGGCGCGCCATTCAAGCTGGATTACACGTTCACTTACGGTGTCGTCAGCGGAAAAGGGCGGAGTAAATTACTTCAAACGAGTGGCTACTCCATTTCGGATTATTTGCAGACGGACGCCTCTATTAATCCAGGGAACAGTGGCGGTCCGTTGTGCGACATCGACGGTAAGGTGATAGGCATGAATACGCTGATCAACGGCATGAATCGCGGCCTCGGCTTCGCCATTCCGATTAATATGGCAAAAGACATCGGCGCCGAACTGATCGCGGGCCACAAGATTGTAAGACCTTGGCTGGGCATCCGTATCGAAACGCTCGGCGACGACCCAGAAATCCGCGATCTACTCAAGGGCGCAGAAAAAGGCGTGGTGGTACGCACGATCGAAGCCAACGCGCCGGCCTACAAAAGCGACTTGCGGCCATTCGACGTCATCACGCAGGTCGATGGAACCGCGGTGGAAACCGATTCCCAGCTTCAGCACCAGATCTTGAAAAAGAAAATTGGCCAAAATGTCGAGCTGAGCGTCTGGCGCAAAGGCCGAATGATCAAAGTGCCCGTTAAGACTGGGGAGTTGCCGAGCGAGATCACGCGCGCTTCCAACGAGCCGATCCAGCCAATCCCACGGAATCAGCAAGAGGTCGGCAAATTTGGATTACAGGTGCAGGAATTAACGAAGGACGTTGCAGAGCGTCTGCACCTCGCTGTGCCGCAAGGGGTCATCGTGACCGACGTCGAAGACAACAGCCTTGCCGCGCAACAAGATATTCAACGCGAGGATGTGATTACCGAAGTGGATGGCAAACCGGTTACCGACGTGCAATCCTTCCGCGAGGCGCTCAACAGGGCGGATCCGAGGCGCGGTGTTCTCATCTATCTCGACCGCAAAGGCAGCAAGACTTTCGCGGTGCTGAAAGTAGGCAACGGCTAAGCGCAATTAGCTTTTGCGGCTACCGACGATCACAAGTACTATCCCGCCGACCAGGCAAATGCCGCCGAGCACCGGCGGGAACGCGAGAGTGTGTTGCTTTTCTGCAGTTGCCTGAATCGGACCGAATTCGAGCACCTTCTCGCGCTTGGTGTAAGTGAAGCCGCCATATACCAGCGACACGACACCGACAATGATTAGAACGATGCCGACGATACCGGCCGGTTTCATCACAGCGAGTTTTACAATGGCCGGCGGCCTTGGATCAAATTGATTATCAGCACTATGATGGCAAGCACGAGCAGGATGTGAATGAATCCGCCCAAGGTATAGGAGCTGACCAATCCAAGCAGCCAGAGAATCAGCAGGATCACAAAGATTGTCCAGAGCATAGGTTTCCTTTCGGTTAAGTCATACCTTGCTTCGTGCGAGGCAGTTCCGTTGCGCTTATCAGAACAAAAGTTTCTGTAAAAGTCTGACGATCGCTCGCTGTGGCTACCGGCCTGTGCCCCGTCGCATCAACAACCGAGCCTCGCTAGGGGGCTTACAGAGCGGTGGCTACGACTTGTCCACGACGGCGCGCAAGTTCCAGTTAGCCGCTTCAAGCTGCTGGCGCGCGGAATCGTAATCACACTGGGCTAACTCGGCCACGACACGCGTAGCGCGATCGCGTAGCTTTGTGCTGGTCGTGCGCAAATCGATCATCAAATTGCCGCGCACTCTACCCAGCATCACCATCGCGCCGGTGCTAATGGTATTGAGAGCGACTTTCGTTACCGTACCCGCTTTCAATCTCGTCGAGCCGGTGAGAAGCTCCGGACCAACCACAAGGGAGATCACTAGATCGGCGACTGTAGCCGCGATCGCTGTTCGCCGCTGACCGGGGTCATCCCGACAAGTCGGGACTACAGCTGGATTGCAAGTGAGCAAAATCGTTTTTGCCCCTAACGACTTTGCGCGCACTAAGGCACCAAGAACGAATGGCGTTCGCCCGCTCGCCGTGATTCCAAGCACGACATCGCTGTTTTTAATTCCGCGCTCATCCAATGCTAAGGCGCCGGCACTCTCTTCGTCTTCAGCGCCTTCGACACTTCGATAAAGCGCAGTCACACCACCAGCGATCAATCCCTGCACGAGATCGGGCGACGCGCCGAACGTTGGAGGGATCTCGCTCGCATCGAGAACCCCAATACGTCCGCTGCTGCCTGCACCTACATAAAACAACCGGCCGCCATTTCGCAACGATTCAGCTGCGAGCTCGATTGCGCAGGTAAGATCGACAATCGCCCCGCGTAAGGCCTCTTGAACAAATTTTTCCTCCTCGACGAAAAGTTCGACCAGTTCGCGCGGACTCAGTTTTTCCAAATTCTCTGAGCGAGGGTTGCGTTGTTCGGTTAGCGCCGCCGCCAGATTATCGATCTCCTTATCAGAAAGTTTTGGCTCGAAAATAATGTGATCACGCGTCTGCGCTGCGAGCCACGCGGCTCCAAACTCTGGAGCGCATTCCGCAATTGTCACACGAGCGTCGGGGAGGTTCTTTTTGAGTCTACGTCGAAACGCGTGCGTGTAGATCGAGTCCCGGTAAAAGAGACCACCCATCAACACCACTTTCGGCGCAAGCAAGTGAAGACGAGAGGCGACCGCCTCGGTGTAATGGCAGAGAGCCTGAACCCCATTTTCGATGATCTCGACAATGCGGGGCTCACCGCGAGCTGCGGCCTCGAAAACCACGGGAGCTAGCAGCGCGATTTCCATTTTGTCGGCCGCCTGTGCCCAGCGAACAAGTTCATCAAAATTGTTTAACGAGAGTGCCTGCAAAATTTTCGGCGTGAACGGCATTTCCTCCCGGTGCAGATCATGCTCGCGCAAGATCAGGCGAAGCGTCTGGATCGAGAGAAAATATCCGCCGCCTGTATCGCCCAGAATGTGGCCCCAATCGCCGGCTTTTTCGGTCCGCTCACCACGACGTGCCGTAACGGACGAGCCGCTGCCGGCGCTCACCACAATTCCGTCGCTATGCCCCAAAGCTACGGCGAGCCCAGATTCGCGGTCGCTGCCAGTTATGATCCTGGTATGCGGCCAGATTTCCGCGCAGAGCCGTGAAAGCGATTGTTGATCTTCGGCCGTGCTACATCCCGCAAGAAAAACTCCAGCGCGATCGATTTCACTGGGGAGTTCGCGAAAAATCGCTTTCAGGCGTTCTGGCATTTCCAAGCGAAAGTTCGAGGGCGGTAGTTTTCCCTGCCCAATAACGCTAAAGGTCGCCTCCGTCCGTTCGACGAGACACCAAGCGGTTTTCGTTCCGCCACCTTCCACGCCGAGAATTCGCTCGCCCACTTTCACTATTCCGATTCTAGGGTAGGCGCACCGCCTACCACGAGTTTCTTTATGGTTGGCAGTGAAAAAAGGCAAGCGATGCGCTTGCCTTACAAATGCTCTGCCAATTGCTGAGATTTCGCGCGTTCGTATCGTGGAGGATATCCATGCAACAGAAGGAAGCCGCCAAGCGCGTACAGCAACTGCGAGAAGAGATTCGAAAGCATGACCGGCTCTACTACGAGGAGGCCGCGCCCATCATTAGCGACCGGGAATACGACCGCCTTTACTCGGACCTTGTCGATCTTGAAGCAGAATTTCCCGATCTCGTCACGCCTGATTCTCCAACACAGCGTGTAGGCGGAAAACCGCTGAAAGCGTTCGAGCAGGTCGCGCATCTCACCCCGATGCTCAGCCTCGACAACACTTACTCGGAAGACGAAGTGAAGAATTTTTACAATCGCATCCAGCGGCTTTTACCTAACGAGAAGATCCCGGTGGTGATCGAGCCGAAAGTGGATGGCGTAGCGGTTTCGCTCATTTACGAGAGCGGCAAGCTGCGCCAAGCGGCGACGCGGGGTGACGGAACCGTGGGCGACAACATCACCCAAAACATCCGGACGATCCGCTCGGTGCCGGAGCGACTGCGCGATGCTGCACCAAAACTCCTGGAAGTGCGCGGCGAAGTTTACATGGACAGGAAAGGGTTCGAAAAACTCAATGAGGAACGCAAAAAGCAAGGCCTGCCGCTGTTTGCAAACCCGCGGAACGTGGCGGCCGGTTCACTGAAGCAACTCGACCCGGCGATCGTGGCGAAACGCCCGCTCGGCATTGTTCTTTACGGAACCGGAGCAACGGAAGGATTGGATGTCGATCTCCATTCGGAGGTTTTTCCGCTGCTCAAAAAGCTCGGCCTACCCACAACCGAGTGGTGGCGGGTAGCCAAGTCAGTCGATGAAATCTTGAGCGCGATTCACGACCTAGACGCTATTCGTCACAAGCTCGCCTATCAAACCGACGGCGCAGTTGTGAAAGCGAATTCGTTCGCCCAACGCGAGCGGCTTGGATTTACTGCAAAGTCACCGCGCTGGGCTATCGCCTACAAATACGCGGCCGAACGTGTCGAGACGGTGTTGAACGACATCATCATTCAGGTCGGGCGCACGGGAATTTTGACGCCGGTCGCTGTGCTCGAACCGGTGTTCGTCAGTGGAAGCACGGTCGGGCGCGCCACGTTACACAATGAAGACGAAATCAAACGAAAAGACATCCGGATTGGCGACACGGTTGTGATCGAAAAAGCTGGCGAGGTGATTCCCGCGGTCGTTGAAGTCGCCAAATCGAAGCGGCCGCGGGATGCAAAGCCGTTCGATTTCGCAAAACACATTCACGGCAAATGTCCCGTGTGCGGCGGGCCGATTCGGCGCGACCCGGACTTTGTGGCATGGCGTTGTGAAAATCTACAATGTCCCGCGCAGACCACGCGCAGGGTGGAATTTCTCGCCGCGCGCGGCGCACTCGATATCGAAAGTGTGGGCGGAATTGTGGCGGACAAGCTGGTTGAGCGTGGACTGGTGCGCGAGCCGCTCGACCTGTTCGAGCTACAGATCGAGCAACTCGCCAAATTGAATCTCGGCACTGAGGAAGCGCCGCGCGTGTTCGGCGAGAAGAACGCGACCAAAGCGATTAACGCGATCGAGCGCGCCAGAACGTTGCCACTTTCCCGCTGGCTTTTTGCTCTTGCCATTCCCGACGTGGGGAAAACCACCGCAACACAGCTCGCTCGGTTCCACGACAACGTCGACGAAGTGGCACACTCGCAATTGCTTCGGGACGTTTTAGATTATCACCAGAAGCGCGAGCAAAAAGAATCTGCCAAAGAAATTGCAGAACGATTAATCAAGGCGGGATTTGCCGAGCGATCCAAGAGCAAAGCAGGAAAGGACGGCATCGTAACCGAAGTAGGATCGGTGGTGGCACATAGCATCCTCGATTTCTTCGCATCGGTGACAGGCAAGAAAATTCTGCGGCGGATGAAAGAACTCGGAATTCAACCAAAGAGCGAAAAAGTTTCCGCGAAGAAGGCAGCGGAATTGCCGCTGGCGGAAAAGACGTTTGTCTTGACCGGGACGCTCCCTTCGATGACGCGGGAGGAAGCAACGGAAAAAATCGAATCACTCGGCGGGCATGTCAGCAGCAGCGTTAGCAAGAAAACCGATTACGTCCTCGCCGGCGCTGAACCGGGCAGCAAGTTCGACAAGGCGAAAGGACTCGGTATAAAAATTATCGACGAAGCGGCGTTTCGAAAAATATTGCCGCGCTGAATTCGGTGCTTTGCTCGCTACGGCGTGCGTTGTGCTTCGGAGTCCAACTTGAGAGGAATAGCGTGGTTTCCGTCTGCTGCCGCGGCTGCAGGAAGCTGCGTCCCGTCAGGCAGTACAGGCAGATTTTTGCTGGCCGGATGAAGATCTGCCTGCACTTCGAATGTCAGCTTCTTGTTTCCGCGCATCACTGTGATTGGCACGATGTCGCCAGCAGTGATGAAGAACGAAGCATCCAGTACGTCTTCCGGCTGAGTAACTTTTTTTCGTCCTACTGACAAGAGAATGTCGCCGCGTTTGATTCCGGAATAGGCCGCCGGCGTGCCGTCCATGATCTGTGCCATTTCCGCGCGCGAACCTTCCACCGGTTGAGGGGCCTCGGTAACATTGATCCCCACCCAGCCGTGTCTGGCCTCGCCGAAACGAACAAAATCCCTACGGATTTTCTCCGCCGCTTCGATTGGCACAGCATAACACGATGAATTGTTTTCCAGACTGCTGACCAGGATGCCAACGACTTCGCCTTTCATGTTCAGCAGCGGCGCGCCAGCCTCTCCTCGCTGAGTGGGCAAATTGACGCGCAGATGCGTCGTCGAAAAATAGCGACCTAGATATTTGTGATCGAAGCCGGCGATCATTCCGAAATTTGGCGTTTGAGCCAAATCCAGCGGGAAACCCACTGCAACCACAGGCGTCGCCACTTCCAGTTCCTCTGATTTTCCAATCGGCAAGACGGGCGTGGCGGCGTCGATCTTTAACATCGCAGTGCCGCTGCGAATATCCGCCACTAGTTGACGCGCGGGATATTTTTGACCCGCGAACTCGACCGAGAAATTATCCGCTTCCCCGCCCACTGTGTAGGCCGTGTAAAGCGTGCCTGTGGGGTCAATAAAAAATCCGGTACCGCAAATTGGGCTGTGCTGATCGAGTCCATGGATCTTAACTACTGCTTTGCCCGCGCGCTCAAAAATTTCCTTGACCTCGTGGCTAATGACTGCGGCAGACTGCTCTTGAGCATAAAGCAAGCTCTCGCCTGAGCAGAAGATCACGGCAATGATTCCGATCCCGCACGCGCCGAAGAGAAATCCTTCGCGCCACTTAAGATGACAACTGGCGCTCCTAGAATCTGAACGTCGGCTCATAACTCACAGGGACGCTATCTAGCACATAACGGGGCGGTGTCGTCGCCCAGTGAGTTTGGGTGCTGGCATCGAAACGGTGAAGTGGTTGCATCCGGAAGGTCCGCGTAGCTCCCGGAGACGCCAGCGTCCATTGTGCGTCCGTACTCGTCGGTGTCGATAATGCCGGGGGACTCTGGAGCGCGACCTGGGTGGTCTCCGGTTGCTGATAAATCTTCAACGAAATGATTGCCCCACAGACCAACACCGCAGCGACAGCCGCCGGATAAGAAGCCAAGGAACGAACAGGGAATCGGAACTTGAATTCGTGAGCGCGATCCAGGCAGATTCGCCACAGCGGCTGACGCAATAATTCATCACGCTGCCGGCGATGAAATTCATGCAGGAAATTTTCGAAGTAACCGGGCGGCGGTTGCTCGTAGCGTTTCAACCGAAGAAGCTTCGAGATTTCGTTGTCGTTGAACTCGTCCATTTCAGCGCCGGTTAAGAAACGGGATTCTTTCGAAATTCGTCCAGGTAATTTTGCAGTTGTCGATTCGCGTAGAAGAGCCTCGAACGTACCGTTCCTTCCGAAACACGCAAGATTTTACTGATCTCCGCGTGGGGCATTCCTTGGATATGGAACATCGTGACCACGGCTCTGTGATCATCAGACAATTTCATCATGGCCTCGTTCAATCTTCGCTGCAGCTCGGAGAGGTCTGCTTCCCGCACCGGGCTGGAAGTTGCTGTCGCTTCGAGGAATTCCTTATCGTTTTGGATGCTGGCATCGACATCGTCCAGGCTGAGTTGAAAGCGGCGGCCGCGTTTCTTGAGAAAATTCAGCGTCATATTCACCGCGATGGAGTGGATCCACGTGTAAAAAGTCGATTTACCACGGAATCCACGGATCGCTTTGTAAGCTTTGGAAAAAATATCCTGCAAAAGATCGTTCGTGTCCTCATGGTTCGCAGTCATGTTGTAAACCAAGCCGTAAAGCCGCGGGGTATATTTGATCACGAGTTGATCGAACGCGCTGGCGTCGCCGGATTTCGTGCGCGTCAACAACTCCTGATCTTCATCCGTTCTCGGCTGATCCATCGCCTGTCGCTTAGACTTAGCACGCGCATCGAGACCCGACGATAACAAATCGGAGATCCGGCGAGCAGGTTCGCCACGGCGAATCCGTCCGGTGGCGGACAAGGCGAGAACCCGATCCATTTTCTTGAACCGCGCGTTGATCACCGCCGATCGCGGATCGACATGAGCCAGAGCAAGTTCCCCAGCGCAGCGATAAATGCCGCCACATAAGTCAGCGCAGCCGCGTTGAGCACATTGTTCACGCCCGCCACTTCGCGCCCGGGCTGCACGATGCCCATTTCGCGCAAGATAATTTTCGCGCGTCGGGAAGCATCAAATTCTACTGGCAACGTGATGAGCTGAAAAACAAGCAGGATCAGGTAGCAATAAATCCCAAGAGTAATCAAGCCGGTGATTCCAAAAAACAAGCCCCCAATGATGATGAAAGGCAGCATTTGCGATGCAATCATTGTTACCGGCACGATCGCCATGCGCGCCTTCAACGGTGCATAGGCCTTCGCGTGTTGGATTGCATGCCCCGTCTCATGCGCGGCAATACCCACGGCCGCGACCGAGGGCGTGTGATAAACATTGCTCGACAAATGAAGTTTCTTCTTTGTCGGATCATAATGGTCCCCGAGGAAATCGTTTGTCTCCACAACATCGACATCGTGAATCTGCGCTGCTTGCAAGATCTCACGCGCGCATTCCGCGCCAGTGATGTTTGCGCTGTCGCGCACCTTGCTCCATCGGCTGAACGCACCGCTAACCCGAATTTGCGCCCAAATTCCAATGATCAACGGAACACCGATATAAAGTAACCAATGAGACCCCAGCCCAAAGCCGTAAGGATAATACATGTGGGACTTAATTTAATGCGGGCAAAGCAACTTGTCACATTGCCGCTGGAAAATTAGACGCCCAATCACGTTGCGTGTTCATTCGGTGGATCGGCTTATCCGAAGACGATGCAAGTTTGGCGCCCAAGGCACATCAGTATACCAACGCGTTGAAAACAACGCGTTCCATCTAGATTTCTAATTGCTTTGGAAACCGCGACAGAATTCTGCAACCCGTTTTGGTAACCAGGACTACGTCTTCAATCCGCACGCCGCCGAGTCCTGGGTAATACAAGCCGGGCTCAACCGTCAGTACTTGTCGATCTTTCAGGGTCACTTTTTGCAAACGCGGATACTCGTGAATCTCCAAGCCAAGGCCGTGACCGGTCCCATGGAAAAATCCGACTCGCCGCCCTTTGCGAATCTCCGTCGGGAAACCGCGCTTCGCGAAAAATTCCTGGATCGCCTTATGAATTCCCATCCCGTCGACGCCCGCCTTGATCTTCTTCAAAGCAAGCGCTTGTCCGGCCTTCACGGTGTTCCAAAGCTTGCGCTGCGGGTCGCTGGCGCGCCCGCGCAAAACCGTGCGGGTCATGTCGCCGAAGTAGCCGGTCTTCGCGTCGCGCGGGAAAACATCGAGAATAATGAGTGAGTCCGCGTAAAGCGGACCATGACCGCGTTCGTGCGGATCGCAAGCCTGGTCGCCGCCGGCGACGATTGTTCCGGTCGGGACGCCGCCTGCGCGCAAAATCGTGGAATCAATTTCGGCGCGCAGCATTTCCGAGGTCAGAGTTTTTCCATTCCAGCGCAGTTTTTTCCCGGGTCCGGGCTTCGATGCTTTTAGAATTTCAATTGCCCGCCGGAGCCCTGCTTCGGTAATTCGCAACCCGCCACAGATCATCTCGATTTCCTTGTTCGATTTCGCTTCGCGCTCCGGCCAGAAAAGGCCGTTGGTCGCGCGGACACGAATTTTGTTCGCGGCGAGTTCTTCCGCGTAACGAAGCGGGAAATTTGCCGGAACGATTGTCGATCTCACGCCACGCTTTCGCAGAAAATGCGCGAGCACTTTTTCGTAGGGCGGCGCTTTTTTGGATTTGCCCTGCACTTCGCGCTCGATCTCACTGAACATAACAAATTCATCGGCGTCGGCTTGGTTTCGGCCCCGATCGATTTCCAAATCGCTCAAGACCAGCGTGCGCTTGCCATTTCGCTCCAGGAAAATAAAGGGATCAGGCGCCCAAAACTTCGTGGCGTACAGCATGTCTGGATCAGTCTCACTGGCCGCAACGATCAGACGATTTCGGATTTCGGATTTCGGATTTCGGATTTTCATTTTCATTTAGCTCCTTCGCACTTGCAGTTGTTTTCGCAAAATCCAATGAAGCAGCGCGAGCAAGCCGAGGGTCGATACAATCAGTACAGTCGTGTTAAAAGTAAACGCGCCGATTTTGATCCCGAAATAGTCTTTCTGTGCGCCAAAGAACACGTTCGGCCGATTGCCACGGCGATAATCGTTTTGCTCCATCTCGGCGTTCGAAATCAGATCCGAGATCTTTTGGTTGACATAGATTTGTTCGGCTGTGATCGGGCCGTTGGCGCCTTTGAAAAGGTCGCGGTCGAATGGCCGTTTGCCATCGAGAATTTGATCTACCAAGCCGAGATACCGGTCCAGTTCGCCGACCGACTTCGCCTCCAATCCTGAAAGCAGCGCGAGCGTTTCTTTCAGGTCTTCGAGTCGCTTACTTTCCGCGGAATCTTGCAGATGCCTGGCGACAATCCGATCGATCTCGCGCTGGGCTCGCTCTTGCCGGCGTGTAAGTGGGTTAAGTTTCGCCTGCGCCAAAACCATCTCTTCGTATGACCAACGCATGGCAATAAATTGACAAACAAATGGCACTTGAAGCTTGCTCTCCATTTTCTTGCTTTTGTCCGCGCTCGGATGTTCGGAGAACCAATGCGAAAGCGCATAAAGCAACGCGAGGTTCCGATTCATGTCCTCATATTTAATGAGTGCCCCGCCCATGATAATTTGCGGAATCAAAACGAGCGGGACAATGTTGGCCGCCGTTTTCGGATCCGCGACCAGCGAGGAAATCAGCAGGCCAAGCGACACGCCGCTCATGGCTGTCATGAACATAATTCCTAGGTAAATCCAGAACATTCCACGGATTTCGAGGACATAATTGCCGATTAGAACGAAAAGCACACATTGGATGAGGGCGAATACGCCAAGCGTCACCGTCTTGGCGATCACGTAGTAGGATAGGCGCACATCGAGATTGCGCTCGCGCTGGAGCACCGCGCGGTCGCGAATGATATCATCGGCGCTATTCGTTAGACCAAGGAACATGGCAATGATCAGGCCAAGGAACAGAAATGTGGGGATATGATAAGCAGACGCGAAATCGTAAGTGCCAGTTTCCGAGTAGCGCAAAATCGTGGCAACGAGCAACGCCAACACCGGCGAGACGCAGATTGTGATAACAAGGTTTGCACGATTGCGCAATTTGCTTATGAACGCCCGGCGCAAAAGCGTGCGAAACTGCGTCCACTGATCGTGCCAACGAAACGGGAGGCGTTTCCTCTCGGCGGGCGCAACGGGCAGAGGCACGACCGGTTCCTGACGCAAAGAGACCTGTTTGACATCCTGGATTAATCGGAACGCTTCGTATTTGTCGCGCCAGAATTCCGGCGAGTAGCGACGCGAAGGCACAAGCTGGCTGCGAGCGTTTTCCTCGTAGATAACGTCGCCGCTTAAATCGCGCAGCGGCGTCTCCAAGACATCAAAGATGAACTCCGGACGAGTCGTGCCGCACGCTGGGCACGCACCCAACTCTGCACCGAACTGATGCTGGTGTTCCGCCTCGGCAAAATAACGCAGCATCTCCGAGGGTGCGCCAAAAAAGACGAGCCGGCCGCCTTTATCCAGCAGGAGGGCCTTATGAAACATCTGAAAAATCTTCGAGCTCGGCTGGTGAATGGTGACGATGATGATCTTGTTATGCGCCATCCCACGGATGATCTCCATCACATGTTCCGAGTCCTTCGAGGAGAGACCCGAAGTCGGTTCATCGAACAGATACACGTCCGACATGCCGATCATATCCAGCCCGATGTTGAGACGTTTGCGCTCGCCGCCGCTCAATAGTTTCCTGTCCGCGCTGCCGACCACTGCATCCCGGCGTTCGCTCAAGCCGAGCTCAATTAGCTTTGCATCTAACCGCCGAACGCGGTCGCGCCGTGAAAGATGCGGCGCACGGATCGCAGCCGCGAACTGCAAATTCTCACCAATGGTGAGATGCTCGTCGAAGGCATCCTGTTGCGGCATGTAACTGATGTAGTGCTTCAACACATCGAGATTTCGATAGAGGGATTGGCCGTTGAGCAGAACGTCGCCGCTGGTGGACTGAAGTTGACCGGCTAACACTTTCAGTAGCGTGCTTTTTCCAGAGCCGCTCGCGCCCATCACGCAAACCAGCTCGCCACGCGTCACGTTGAAGGAAATCCCCTCCAGCCCAATTTCGCCCTTGTTAAAGCGGTGCGTGACTTCGTTTACCTCAAGGGTCCGAATGATATTGCGCTCTTCCTCAATGATTCGTTCTGAAAAATTGCATCGCAGGAATTGCCCGACGTCGATTCGAATGGTGTCGCCATCCCTTAGTGGTGCTGTAGTACGCACAGGCGTTTCACCCACCAGGATTGGACGATCGGATTCAATCACCTCCAGCAGACCGACCCGCTGGTCGTAATCGCAAAAAATCTTCAATAACACGTCACCGCTGGTTCCAGGCGAAAGCAAAATATCGTCGGCTTGCAGCCGGCTCGGATCATTCGAGACCAGATATTCCGACTTGGCCGCCTTGAGCTGAAATCGGCCGCCCAGTGCACGTGCTCGCCGACGCAAATCCATGAAATCCAGCTCGGTGTCATTGTGGAAAACGATCTTATCTTCCAATGTCGCTTCGACTTTTGTGCCGGCCTTGAGTCGCACTCCATTGAGCTCTGCATCGACATCGCGCAGGGCCTTGACGCGCACTTTCAATCCGAAGGCAACCCGAAGTGAGCTTTCGCGCGTCCGCGAACGCTCGAGCTCCACTTCATCAGCGTCTTTGTTCACCCGAATGAAAATCTGCGGCAACGAAACGTTTTTCTTGGCGTTGAAATATTGCGCCACCTCCTGATAGGTAAGCACCTGATCGCCAACCAAGATGCGTTGCCCCGGATAAATTCGGCAAAACCCACCCCGTACCAGTGGTCTGCCGCGCACCGAGACATTCAGTCCGCTGTAATTTTTCAGCAAGATGAGGTCGTGATAACGAAAAGCCATCACGCGGTCGTTATTAGTGAGGTTCTTTAGTATCACGTCCGTGTGTCGATCTGCTCCAAAAGAGAGCGATTCGAGCGGCGACGCGCCGCGCTGGTAGATGGCGGGGTCGGAATCCTCCGACGCGTTGAGCTGATAAACGATATCGATCGCCTGTGCCGCCATGCCCAACTGTGACATGAACGAATAAAACGCGACCACCTGTTCCTGTTTCAGGCCAGCTTGCGAAATCAAATCGTAGAGCTGAACCCCGAGCATGATTTTGCGCTCCGTGCTCAGCTGAGCGCTAAGCTTTTGCGCCATGGCGGCGAGGTCTTGCTGCTCGTAGAGCGCCTGGCGGAATAATTGTCGCAGCTCCGAATAAACCGCGTCGGGGTAATCGTAACGTAAAAAACCGAGGCTGGAATCGATTTCTTCCTCGAGCAGAACTCCATCTGCCTTGGTGAAGCTCGCCAGAACTTGAATCAGTAGCGGCAGCAGATTGGGCCCCTCGGAGACGCTTCGCGGCTTGCGTAATGCGCGCCGCACCAAACGGCGACCGGTCCGTCGCACTCGATAGGCCAAGGGCGTCACGCGCTGCACCGCGCGATCAATCCTATCCGCAACCGATGAGACCAGTTCTGTCATGTCGACGTTCGAGTTGAAATGTTACCAGAACCGACGAGCGACGCAATGCGCCGCCACGATACATAGGCGGGAAATGAAACCCCTGGCCCGGGCTATTTTGCATTGCCAGTTTGTTCATGGTAATTTTTAACAGCGTTAATAATTCTTATGGCTCAATCCGATCGTAACCCTCAGCGGGAGAATAAATCCCGGGGGAACGAACCCAATTTTAACTGGCGCGGCATCATTCTGCTAGCGATTGGGTTCGGCTGCATCGCGCTGGCGATGCTTTATTTCCGCGGCGGAATGCAGCCGCTCGAGGACGTCCCCTACAACCGTTTTCTCGACCTGCTGGAGAACAAACAGATCGTTAACGACAAGAATTATCCGCTTCAGTTAGTGGTCGAAGATGGCCGGCCTACTCAGACGCTGCGCGGGGTTTACGTTCGCCAGGGAGTAGGTGCCGCGCCCGCGCAGCAGGTCCCGTTCAAAACCACTGTCTATCTGAATTTCACGAATGATTTGCAGCAAAAGCTCGCTGCCGCGGGTATTCAACCAGCCATCAAAACTGAATCCAACGTGCTGGCGCAGACCGTAGTCGGTTTTCTGCCGATCGCGCTTTTCCTGCTCGTGCTTTACTTTTTGTTCCGCCAGCAAATCCGCATGGCTGGAAAGGGCGCGCTTAATTTCGGGAAATCGAAAGCGCGAATGCTCGCCCGGGACAAAAACAAGATCACGTTTCGGGATGTCGCCGGTGTCGAGGAAGCAAAAGACGAAGTGCAGGAGCTCGTCGAGTTTTTGCGTGATCCGAAAAAATTCCAAAAACTGGGCGGTCGCATTCCCAAGGGCGTGCTCATGGTTGGCCCGCCCGGCACGGGCAAAACATTGCTGGCACGCGCTATCGCAGGCGAAGCGGATGTGCCGTTCTTCTCCATCAGCGGCTCGGATTTTGTGGAGATGTTTGTCGGCGTCGGCGCGTCGCGCGTGCGCGACATGTTCGAGCAAGGCAAGAAATCGGCGCCCTGCATTATTTTCATCGACGAAATTGACGCGGTCGGGCGTCATCGCGGGCATGGTGTTGGCGGCGGCCACGACGAGCGCGAGCAAACATTAAATGCGTTGCTCGTCGAGATGGACGGATTCGACACGCAGGAAGGCGTGATCATCATCGCAGCTACTAACCGGCCCGATGTCCTCGACCCGGCGTTGCTGCGGCCCGGACGCTTTGATCGCCAGATTACGGTTAATTTGCCCGACGTGAAAGGACGCGAAGAAATTCTGCGGGTTCACGCCAAGAAAGTGAAACTTGCCGAAGGAGTCGATCTCGCCGTGGTTGCGCGCGGGACGCCGGGTTACTCCGGTGCGGAACTGGCCAATGTGATCAACGAAGCAGCGTTGCTCGCCGCGCGTCGCGGATTAAAAGGAATCACGCTCGCGGAACTGGAAGAAGCGCGCGACACGCGGCCCATCGCTTGGATCGACAATGTGGTTGCCGGAGGAAGACAAATACACAAATCGCAAAAACGAATTGCTCGCCGGTCTGGCCGTCAGCATGGGCGGACGCGTCGCTGAAGAAATAGTGTTCGGGGACATTACCAATGGCGCGCGCGGCGATATCAAAATGGCAACGGCAATCGCGCGCCGGATGGTTTGTGAATGGGGCATGAGCGAAAAAATGGGCATGGTCGAATATGGCGACCACGAAGATTACGTTTTCCTCGGTCGCGACATTTCGCGCGCTCGCGATTACAGCGAAGCGACGGCGGAACAGATCGATCAGGAAGTGAAAAAACTACTCGACGACGCGTATCAACTGGCGAAAAAGACACTCATTGCCAACCGGGACAAGCTCGAGGTAATCGCCAAGGCACTGCTGGAATTCGAAACTCTCGATGGCTCACAACTTAAAGAGATTGTCGAGCACGGTCGCTTGATCAATCCGCCAGGCAGAACTGCACCCCCGGACGGTCAAAAAATGCCGGCAGAAAAACCGCCCAAACAAGTTGTCGCCGCACCCGACGTCACCCCGCCCCTGCCCGGCGCACTCGGCGGCGCGCCAGCGTAGCAGACCGTTGAGGGTCTTTGGCTGAGGGTTGAGAGTTACGTCGCAGACAATGACCTGCGCAATCCGCTGAGCATTTTGCTCTGTTTTTCAGCTGCCGCGTAGATACGTTTATAATCGTTTTGCGCGATCATTCTTCGGCGAAGCGCGATCGTAGTTTGCGAAACAACCTCGAACAGAGATCCCGTTGCAATTTCTACGAAGCGGCCGAAATCGGTCCGCGATACGCGTGAACTTCCTTCCGCTAGATTCGATGAAATAGACACAGCGGCACGCCGCATCTGATTGGTCAATCCGAAACGTTCCCCGTCCGGAAAATCACCGGTCAATTCATACACCAGATCAGCAAACTGAATTGCTTCCTGCCAAACATCGAGTTTTTCAAAATTAAACATTCCGCACTTATAAGTCCCTCAACTCTCAACTATCAACCCTCATCCCATGCGCGCGAGCGCACTGCCTGCCCGCCCGTGTGCGGGCGCCCTCGCGTGCTAATGCCAGTCCGGCTCGGACCGAACGCGCCCTCGCGTTCGCGAACTTCTCAGTCCAGCGGACTCTTCACACCGATGCCCGGTTTGTTAAGGACATGCGTGTAACGCGTAAAGCTTCGCTACGCGTTTTCAACTGAGCGGCTCTTCCGACAAATAGTGCCTTAGCTGTGCTTTCAGAAATCGCCGCCCTGCACTGCTTTTCAAGTATCGTTCGCGTCCAAGCGCGTCAGCTTGGTTCAAGTAAGCTTCGTAGTAGACAAGCTGCCAAGGGCCATGATGAGACGTAGCAAATGATTCGCCAGTAACATGCTCAGTAAGTCTTTTTCGAAGATTAGCTGAGTAGCCAATGTAAAATCCGCTGTCTTTTAGTGAGCGGAGCACATACACATAGTGCATCAGCTGGACGTCACTCCTGGCGCGTGAGCGAAGCTTTTACGCGCTGATCGAGCAACTTGCGCGGCTGCGGCGACGGCTGGGAAAATTGCTTTTCTTCCCTTGGGAAAGCGCCTATTTTGGCCGAACGAACTCGCGAAAAATGCCGACTCCTCTTCTGCATTTGCAGCCGATATTAGAGGCAACCTCAAGAAATAGGCAGAAAAATTCTGCTTATTACGATGTTAGGCCCACTGACAGATGAGCAAGCGGAAGCGTCGTCAATCCGGTCGTTGCCTGTGCGGTTCCGTCAGGTTCGTCATTGCTGGCCCGCTCCGCCCTACGGTCATTGCCTGTCATTGCAGAAACTGCCGTCGCTTCTCCGGTGGTCTCTTCACCGTCACTGCGGCCCGGAAGGAGCATCTCGTCATCACCAAGAAAGGCTCCTTAAAATGGTTCAAGTCCTCGAAGTACAACAAGCGTGGCTTCTGCGGCAAGTGCGGCTCCAGCCTGTTTGGAGTTTCAGATCAGTGGCCGTTCGTCTCCATTTCTGCGGCATCGCTCAATGAGCCCACTGGTCTCAAATTGGCAGTGCACTCTTGGACGGAAGAGAGCGCAGACTACTGGTCGTTTGACCCGAAGCTGCCTAGAAGGCGCGGCCCCTCTGGCCTAGGTGGACCTCCGGAGAATCTGGAGCAATGAAGGTTGAGCTGGCCTAACCATGCGATGGAGCGAACGGCGCCCCGCCTTGAGTCCACGCCAAGAGTAGCTACGATGCTTGCCATGTTATCCAAGCGCGGTCTCGGTCGCCGTCGCTCATCTTGTTCTCGTTAGGTCTCATGGCGCGCGATGACCCGAAGTTTGCATCCGAACAGGACGGGAAGTGGTTGCCACACGACTTTGGCAAAGTGTATGCGCTTGAGCACACATCCACGCAGCCCCGGCTTCGCATCGCCGCGTCGTTCGATGGTACCGCGCTGCTTCGCGAGCTAACGCTCGCTCTCGCAGCGCCGTTTCTTTTGCTTTACGTGCTTGTCGTGCCACGCGGCCAGAGTGAACCTGGGCGCTATCAGAGTGGCCAGCTTTCGCGAGCCGAGCTCGATGCATTGTTCGAACGCTTCGGGCAGTTCTGGGACAGCGATGGTCGGCATAACGTTTGGGTTCGCTCTTCGAACGACGGGATGCTCGTTTACGACCGCCACAACCTGATTTACGCCTACGGACCACTCGATCGTTTCGAGTCGGTGCTTCGCGCGCGCGGTTACACCATCACAACCCCCCTGTCTCTCGACTTTCCTCATCAG
>QHNV01000180.1 GCA_003218535.1 Verrucomicrobiota bacterium | reverse complement strand
AAGAGACGCTCGTATTAGTTAGCCAGTAAAGGGTAATATTATCGAGAATGTCGTCTCGCGTTAGGCCCTCAGGTTGACCGTCAAAGACGCGTGACATTAGCGCCATACTGGCCGCGTCGTGGTCGAGCATCCATGCAGCCAGGCCAACTGGCGAATCCGCAAGTGCATAGAGCGTCTGCGGACGGTTCGCCATTTCATTGGCGTAGCCCAAGCCGTGTTTGTAGAAGTAAGCCAACTGATCGTATGCGTGCTTTTCTTCATCGGAGAGGCCCGATGGCTGGGGCGCGCCGGCGAAAGCGGCTTTGTCGATCTCGGGTGGCACTGTGGCGGGCATGTTCGTGTGAATGCCGATCAGCTCCGGCGGTGCGAGCAGCGCCATCTGCTCGGTGACGGCATTTCCCCAGTCGCCACCTTGAGCCACGTATCGTTTGTATCCGAGGCGGTCCATCAGCACGATCCACGCACGTGCGATGTGGATGGGATCCCAGCCGGTCGCGGTAGGTTTCCCGGAGAATCCGTAGCCGGGTAGCGACGGAATCACGACGTCGAAAGCATCTTCAGCCTTTCCGCCATAAGCCTTAGGGTCAGTGAGTGGGCCGATGATCTTCAATTGCTCAGTGATCGAACCGGGCCATCCGTGCGTGATGATGACGGGCAACGCATTCTTTTCCTTCGAGCGCACATGGATGAAATGAATGTCTACTCCATCGATCGTGGTGATGAAGTTTGGCAAAGCTTTCAGCTTCGCCTCGCACTTGCGCCAGTCGTAGTCTGTCGACCAGTAGCGGGCGAGTTTCTGCATCGTCGCGAGCTGCACACCTTGCGATTGATCACTAACAGTTTCCTTGTCCGGCCAACGTGTTGCCTTGATGCGCCGTTGAAGATCGGCGAGCGCTTCTTCTGGAATGCTGATGTTATAAGGTCGGATCGCTTCACGGTCATCGGTCATGCTAGCCGCGTGTGACTTGGCAGTAGCTATGAGTGAAATCATAGTGATGGTGAAAGCGATGCTTCCGATGGTCAGGTTCTTCATTTTCATTACTACTTCTTTGTCAGCTGTCCCGTTATTTGCTTCGGATGATGTGCGGTGGGCCCAGGTACGGAAACTCATCAAGAAAATCGTCATGCGGCCCGACCTTATCTCCCGTCACCTTCCCGTTGGTGAGAATAGCGAGGAAGAGGTCAGAAACGTCGTCGATGAGCCCGCGGCCGTTGTCCGGGAAAGACGCGGGGCGTTTGGGGTCATACCGCAAAAGGTCCGGCAACAATTTTCTGGCCACCCGCTTTGCTTCCTCGGGTGAATACCCGCCCGTGTGTTCCAAAGCGTGTGCGAAGATGGGAACAAAACAGGCATCGTCCGCTGGCTCGCCGGCGAGGTAGGCTTCGTTCTGCTCGCCGGCAAGAAAGGGAGTTTGGTTGGGCCGCGCCCCACGATCCGCTTGGATCCAGCCCGCACCGGCGCTGTCTGCTGGAATCAACGTGCGAGCCCACAGGCCGACCTCTTTCGGCCCAAGAAGGGAGTTGGCCACTTCCAGCACAATGCTGCAGGTATCTTTGTCTGCGAAGAAATCCCCACTCGTAAACTGGAATTTGTTGAGCGTGCCTAACACGTCGAAGAAGAAGGGATCGCTGCGCCAACCGGCAAAGAACCGGTAGTCACCAGCCTGCGCCACGTGTGCCTCGTGCCCTGTCGAACGAGAAGCGCATCTCATAACTAATATTTGCGACGGCATCGCCATCCGTATCGATCTTTAGCTCGTACCGCGCCTCGGGCGCGAAGGGCTCGCGAATAGTAGGTCCCGGCGGATTAAGGCCGACAGACGGATGAACGTTCATAATGAGGATCGACTTGTCGGGATCTCCCGGCTTGGGAAAGGCATAGAGATCGGTCAAATCGAGTCGCGCGTCCCTGCGCGGGAATCCGATGTTGGGACCTGAGTAATGGTGTGACATCGTCTATCTTCTCTAATTGTTCTCGTTAGCTACTAACCAGACATCCGTAAGCAATTAAATTCGCATCCCAGCCGGCCGGAGCATTAACCATAGGTGAGGTCGGTGCTCTGTCCGACCTCGATAATGTAACCGTCAGGATCGCGGATGTAGCAGCGCGTCTCGCCGTACTTGGGGATCGGCTCGGTGATGAACTCGGCTCCTCGACTCTTCCACGATTCGTAGCACGCTTGAATATCCGCGACGCGGATATTCATAAAGCTGTTGATGTGATTCGGGTCGGGGACGGTGAGCGTTACAGACGGCTTGTCAGGCGTCGGCCCGCCCCCGACGTTGAGTATGAGCCACGTATTCGCGATCTGAATGTACGCAGGTGCCCCTGAGCTGTCGCCTCTGCTCAGAATGCGACCTCCGAAGACGGTTTCATAGAAGCGAGCTGATCGGTCGATATCGGCGACGGTGAGAAAATGTGCGATGCTAATTCCCTCCCGCGGGGGCATCTCATAACTCCTCCGCTGGACTTGTACGCTGTCGTTTGACGACTCCGATTTCGAACCGGCCATGAGGTTCAGAAGCGCCTGAGCCGCCGAGGTCGACGATGCCGGGTTCTGCCCGGTAACGAGCCGGCCATCGACGATAGCAAAGGGCTGCCAGTTCGCCTTCTTCTCAAAGATGGCACCGAGCTTTAGCAGTTCATCTTCGACGAGGAACGGAACCACGTGAGTCAGCTGCACATCTTCTTCTTCGCCGTTAGTGAAGCCGGTTACGTGTTTACCTTTGACCAGCGGCTCACCTTTGTAGGTCACGCGCCGGAAGACGCCCGGTGAATGGCAGACGGCGGCGACCGGTTTGCCCGAGTTATAGAACGACTCAATCAATGCAATCGAGACAGGATTATCGGCCAGGTCCCACATTGGGCCGTGTCCGCCGACATAGAAGATCGTGTCGTAGTCTTCCGATTTCACGTCCGCCAACTTGATCGTCTGCGACAGAGCCTGTTGCGCTGACCGGTCTTTCTTGAACCGCGTCATCGCATCCGTCTGATTTTCGGGCTCGTCACTCTTCGGATCGATCGGTGGCTGGCCACCTTTCGGAGAAGCGAGTGTTAGTTGGACGCCAGCGTCCCTAAATACAAAGTAAGGTGCAGCAAACTCTTCCAGCCAAAAGCCAGTCTTGCGGCCCGTGTTGCCGAGTTGATCGTGCGAAGTTAATACCATCACTATTTTCATGTTTCTTTTCCTTTGGTTTGTCCGTTTCGTTGCTATTACCTTCTCGAGTGTTTGCCGGCGGACATTTCAGATATTTCGCGAGAATCGTTACTTTCTCCTGTTTAGCCACGCCGCCTAGCTTCGAAGAGGAACCAGGTGCGGCGCTCCGTTTCATCGATCCAAACTTCAATCAGACTTGCTGTGGCAACGTCACGATGCTCGTCGCATACGTTGTGCGCCTCGCGCAGGCGCGTGGCCAGTTCCTTATTGTCCTCCGCGAGTTCCGCGAGCATGTCCAATGGCTCGACATATTCCGCATCGTTATCGAGCACGCGCTGAGTGCGAGCGATGTGCCCGATCGATCTCAGCGTAAGTCCGCCAAGCTTTCGAACTCGCTCGGCAATTGGATCGGTCATCGCAAAAAGCTGATCGGCCTGCTCGTCGAGCAGCAGATGGTAATCACGGAAATGTGGACCGCTCATATGCCAGTGGAAATTTTTGGTCTTCAGGTAGAGCGCGAACACATCAGCGAGAATGGCATTCATGGTGCCGCTTATGTCTTTGGTGGCCGCACGTGACAGATCCGTTCGCGTTGCGAGTGGTGCGTCGCGTCTCTGCGCCAGCTCCGATCTTTTCTTCGAATTAGGTTTGTTCATAGTGTCCTCCATTCTTATCTGACCATCGAGGCTACTACCGCCTCCTGGCCGATTCCACAAATTGAGGCAACGTTTGTCACGTCTCGCTTGTGTTACATTTATTTTGTTACTTGAGTTCACACTTTGTTCCTGTCACCTAGCGAAGACCTCCCGCGATCACCAGGGTTTCGCCGGTGATCCACGCCGAGTCGGCTGAAGCGAAGAATACCGCAGCGGGCGCGATGTCATCGGGTTCTCCGATGCGACCCAGGGGCGTCTGCGCTTCAAACGTTTTCCGGAGGTCGCCTTCGGTGTAACCGCCGGCGTTGGTTCCTTCCGTTATCACCATGCCGGGATTGATGGAGTTGACCCGGATCTTGCGCGGCCCGAGCTCCTTCGCGAGCGTCCGCGTGATCGCGTCCACTGCGCCCTTCGTTGCGTTGTAAACTACCGCAGTCGGTGGAGTGAGAGTGCCAGCAAGCGAACCGATGTTAATGACGCTCCCGCCGTCAGGATTGAAATGCTTGAGCGCTTCCTGCGTGACGAGAAGCATCCCGAGAACATTTGTATCGAAAAGTCTGTGAAATTGTTGCTCGGTGACTTCTTCCAAGGGTACAAATTCGTAAACGCCGGCGTTATTGACCAGGGTGTCGATTTTGCCGAGCGCTTTCTCCGCTTCAGTGAAGAGCCGCTCGACTTCCGCCTTCTTCGCGACGTTGCCTCGGATCGCGATGGCTTTTCCGCCCCGCTTACTAATTTCGTCCACCACGCGATCGGCGTCCTGTTTCGCAGAAGCGTAGTTAACAACAACCGAAGCGCCTTCCGCCGCGAGCTCTTTCGCGATGCCAGCACCGATTCCTTTCGAGGCACCTGTTACCACCGCAACTTTTCCATTTAGTTTTCCATTTTTCATTTTGTTTTCTTTCATTTGTTTTGTTTGAGAAATTTCATCGTGACGAAACGCTGTTCTCGCTAGCTCGCCGTGCGCGCTAGTCCGAGCGATTGAAGCGTCGCCGCGGTGAGTGTCCCTGTGACGCTCAAGTCGTGGTCTTCTTGATAACGCGCGAGAGCGGCCTGGGTTTCGTCTCCAACAATTCCGTCGACCGCGCCGCGATAGTAACCAAGCTTCGCTAGCTCTGATTGAACTGCGCTTACGGTCGCACCGTTCCCGTACTGACCCGAATCAACATAGGCCGACTGATCATCGTAGTCGTCGTACGGAAAGCTGTAGTAATCGTATGGATAGGAGCCATAGGCGTAGTAAGGATAGTAATCCCATGGATAAAGTCCCCACCAGAAGCCGTCGACAAAGACAAAGACGTGACCGTGATCAAAATGGGCACGATGCTTGTCCCAATCACCATGCCAGTTGCTGTCATGCCGCGCAAAGACATGATGATTGGCGAGTGCCCGCCGGACCGCCGCTGATGAGGTTTGCGAGTTTGAGATTCGCGCGTTTTGTCTTGTCAGCGAGCCCAAGCGATTTTGCTGGCGACTAATTGGCGCGGTCCTGCCGGCCGGGGAAGTCATCGTTGGATTGCGCAACGCTGCAACCCCGTCTGACCTCACGGCAGGCGCACCAGCGCCACCGTAGTAGAAGTGCGGTGCGCGGCTTATGGCCCCGAAGCCTCTGCCGCTATAGTATGCGCCGTTACCATGGAAAACTGGTGCTACTCGAAAGCGGCCGCCGGAGAACCCTGGCGCCGCGCGAATACCGCCAGCATTACCGCCAAAGTGACTGCCACCGAAATGGCCGCCAGCAAAGCCGCCGCCGCCACCGTGAGGGCCTGCCCACGCTGTCGAACCAAAGCCTACGAGAGCGGTACCCATTAAAGTGAGTAATTTATTCTTTTTCATAGCGTAAATCTCGGAGCCGCTCCGCTTCACGGCCATTGCGCGTCCGTAGGATTTTACAGTGCCACCTAAGTGTCGCTCCGTGGTCTCTCCTTCGGGAGAGAAACGTGAGATGTTGCCCGTGCGGGCAGATGTTGCTCAATCGCATTGATCAACTCGGGAATACTGACGGGCTTCGCAAGAAATGGATGCCCCTGGATATTAAGACCACTCGCTGCCTCGGCTCGGGTTACCAGCGCCGTAAGAAATATGATTGGCGTGTTGTGCAATTCAGGGTCGGCCTGGATTCGTGCTGCTAGTTCGCCTCCGTCCGTCTCTGGCATCACGATATCCAGCAAGATTAGATCTGGCCGAAAATTCAGGGCGCTCTGATGAGCCTTGGTAGCGTCGTTTTCTTCGAGCACCAGATAGTCGCTGGTCCTTTCGAGAAGGACTTTCACCAGATGAGTGGTGTTAGGGTCGTTATCGACAATCAGGATGCGCCGTGTTTCTTTCATTGCAGAACCGCCGACAGAACTTGGCCAGGAGAAACCGGCGTTGGTTTTCCGAGGAAAAAGATCTGCTTCGATTACCTTTTTCATAGCTGTTGTCGGCGTTTTTTGGCTTTCCTAACTGGTCAGCCAGGTAACGAACCAGGCGCCGAGGAATCCAAGCACTAATCCGATTAAGGGACTGGAGACGGCAAACCAGAGTGGAATCGCCTCCCGCAATGGAAGCGAATCGCGTCTTCGGAGACGCCAAGGTGCATATTTTGTTGTATTCGCAGTCATATTTTTTTCCCTGATACGTTAATTAGGCGACTGATCGATCCTTTTCCGGCGAAGCGAGCCGGAGCAACTCAGCAAGCCGCGATTCGTAAGAGTCGCAGGTCGGACAATCACCGTTGGCCGCCACCCATTCCGGATGCTCGACGCGCAAGGCGTCGTGTATCTGGCGCTGAAGTTGAGCGTAAGAGCGGATCTCATCCGTCGTTCTCGTAAGAGCGTTTGTTCTCATCGCTCGAAACGTCGGCGGTGATGCGAGCGCCGCCATTTCGCGTACGCAGGATTTTTGAGTACCACTCGCGAGGTGGACGGCCCTCCCTCTTTCGAGATAGCATGGCGTACGCTCACGAGCGAGAACGGAGATATTTGTAGGGCACTTTTGCGAAACGCTGTCCTAAGTTGGCGTCTGACACAGACGCCTACAGTCGGAAAATGCACCTACAGCTGAATTAACCCACGACGCGTGGCGCTGGCCACAGCTTCTGTCCGACTGACGACGTTCATCTTGGCGAAGATTGCTTTTACATGGGATTTCACTGTGCCTTCGCTGATGAAAAGTGCGGAGCCAATTTCCTTGTTGCTTTTTCCTTTGGCCATCAACTTGAGTACGTCGATTTCACGCGCGCTTAACGTTTCGCCGCTGACGCGCTCGGCCAATTTCGCTGCGAGATGAACTGGCACGCAGGTCTCGCCGGCATGCACTCGTCGGATGCTGTCCATCAACGCCTCACGCGGCACATCCTTGAGCAGGTAACCTTTCGCGCCGGCTTGAATAGCGCGGTAGATATCTTCGTCGCCGTCAAAAGTCGTTAGTACGATGATCCGCGCGTGTTCATCGTGGTCGCGGATTTCTTTAATCGCGCCGACCCCGTCGAGCTCGGGCATTCGCAAATCGAGTAGCGTCACATCGGGATGGTGCTGCTTCCAAAGATCGACTGCTTCCCGACCGTTGCTGGCTTCGGCGACAACCAGCATGTCTGGCTTGCGCCGAATGAGCGACACCAAACCTTCGCGAACGACGCTGTGATCATCGGCGATGAGCACGCCGATGCGTGATTTTTTCGCCGCTGCACGACCATCACCCTCCCCCTCTCTCTTGCGAAGGGAGAGGCGACCTGTACGCGTGCGGGCGTGGGATGTAGCTTTGCGAGCGGGTTTCTTTTTGGATTTCACGAGCTGACAGACTCGACGGCTGGGAAGCCGTCGTTCCTTGTGTACGGCAACGTGACGAGCACGTTCGTGCCTTTGCCGCGCGCGCTGCTGATCTTCAGTGTCCCGCCCATTTGTTCGACGCGTTCGCGCATTCCGGCCAAGCCAAAACCATCATGTCGCTCTTTCACTTTGAATCCGTCGCCATCGTCGCGAAGTTCCAGGTGCAGTTCTTTTGTATTAAAGGTCAACTTAGTTTCAAAATTGCGCGGATGCGCATATTTGAGAGCGTTGGTCAACGCTTCCTGGCCGATATGCAGGAGATTTTCCTGCCAAACTAACGGCAGATGGCGCATTTTGCCGCGAAGATTGAAAGTCGTGTGAAGCGCAGTTCCCGCAGTTGTGTTCTTGATAATTCCTTTTAGCGCCCCCCAGAAGTTACCTCCTTGCAAAGCTTGCGGCCGCAGCGCGTGCACCGATCGGCGTGCCTCATTCAAACTGCATCGCGCCAATTCGCTGGCGCGCTGCAAATGCTCGTTCGCCTCCTTGCGTCGGCAACACGCGATGGCGTCCTCCGCCGCTTCCAATTGCACGATCACGCCGGTGA
Organism: Verrucomicrobiota bacterium; assembly: GCA_003218535.1. Classification (GTDB taxonomy): domain Bacteria; phylum Verrucomicrobiota; class Verrucomicrobiia; order Chthoniobacterales; family UBA10450; genus Udaeobacter. The sequence goes on along the minus strand of QHNV01000180.1, from coordinate 239 downwards.
ATCCTTGTGCGAGTGTATCGTGGATGTCTCGCGCCAATCGATTTCGTTCTTCCAAAACGGCTGCCTGTCGGCTTCGCTCGGCAAATTCATTAAGTTGAATCGCCAGCATTGCCTGGTGCGCGAGTGCTTGGGCTAATTCAATTTCTTCCGGCCGGTACGGTGGCCGGTCGCCGTGACGAATCCCGATGAACCCCGTCACACGACCGCCTACGAGGGTGGGAATTCTCAGGAACTTCTTC
>QHNV01000179.1 GCA_003218535.1 Verrucomicrobiota bacterium | reverse complement strand
TGCGCGATCGCTCGCATCGCTCCCAGCATGGAAAATTTATTGTTGCTGCCCCAGCCGGCCATGAAGACGGCTAATTCCGTGGTCGATCCAACAGCGAAGAAAAACAGAATGCCGCCGTCGATTGTGAAAGGCGTCATGTTTCGCCCATAAGGAATGATGCCGAGAGTAAGAATGGCCGCGGCGGCCAGCAGCACCGGCGCGAGAAAGTGCACAGTCTTGTCGGCCCGCGCTGGTACGATGTCTTCCTTGATCAACATTTTGATGCCGTCAGCGATTGGCTGGAAAAGACCGAACGGGCCAACTCGATTCGGGCCGTAGCGATTTTGCATCCGTGCGAGAATTTTTCGCTCCAGCACTGATATGAGCGCGAAGAGCGTGAGAAACACGGCGAGCAGAGCGAAAATATTAATCAGACTCGATACGATCTGGACCAGCCAGCTAGGCGCATGCGCGATCGGTGCAAGCAGCGTTTGCTTTCCGCGAACAAATATTTGATCAAGGAAATCCGTCATCTCTGCTGAACAAAAGCGGTGCGCGGCTTTTTAATCAAGACAGATCATCAGGATGAACAAAATCGCGTCAGCGGAGCAGGACGAGTTTCCAATTGATTTTTCCATTCGCGATTTCAAGCCAGGCTACGCTTGGAGGCGACCCACGGTTTGGCCGGGTGACGCAGCCGGGATTCAGAAATAGAACACCTCTGCGCTTTTCGTTTCGCGGAACGTGGGTGTGTCCGTTCAGAAAAACATCGACATCGCCCGGCGGTTGATCCGGCGGAACGTGCTGCAGACGGAATTTCAATCCCCAGCGCATAAGATCGATAACCAGCGGCCATTCCAGATTGTTGTCGCAATTTCCGCGCACCGCAATGACTCGCGGTCCGATCCCACGAAGCTCGTCGAAGATGCTTTTCGAGCAAAGATCTCCAAGATGCCAGATTTCATCAGCGTCTTTTGCCATCTCGGTTACATTTTCCGGCAAACGGTTGTGCGTGTCCGCCAACACAAAAATGCGCAGCGATTTTTTCGGTTGCTGTTCCTGTGTCATTAGCGGTTTAGACTTTTAATTCCCTGACACCTGCAAGAAAATGGGCGGCGCGGATGATTAGAATATCTGCGACGTTGTGTGTGGCTCTGACCAGTCCTTCGTTTGGCGCGGCTGGCGCCCCGTTGTGGTCGGAGGCTGTTTTTTAAGGCGCGACGATGCTCCAGCCAGCCGGAGCGGTGGGGCCAGCCGCGGCGCTGACGAGCACGTTGCGGTTCAGATACCAAATGGACGTCTGCCTCGTACTCGCATTGTAAAGCAGGTAATCCGGTTTGCCGTCGCCATTAAAATCTGCTGTCCCGATCAATTGATAACCACTTGTAATCGTCGGGCCGTACTGGCTGCTGGAAAACGTGGCTCCAGATAAATACCAGATCTGCGACTGGCGTGTAGCGGAATTGAACAAGAGATAATCCGGATGACCATCGCGGTTGAAATCGGCTGTGCCCACTAAGGCATAGCCGGCAGGAAGAGTGGGGCCGGCCGCGCTGGCGATGCGAACGTTGTTATTCATATACCATATCGTTGTCTGCCGAGTGCTGGCGTTATAAAGAACCCAATCGACCTTTCCGTCCTTGTTAAAATCCCCCGTCGCTACGATGTCCCAGCCGCTGGCAATGGTCGGGCCATAAGCGGAAGAGGTGTGCGTTACTCCCGACAAATACCAGATCGCTGTTTGATGCGTACTCGAGTTGAACAGTAAGTAATCAGGGTGACCGTCGCGGTTAGAATCTGCTAGCCCTACCAGTTTATAGCCAACCGGAACAGTCGGGCCGTACGGGCCGCCAATGCGAACCTTGTTGTTCATATACCACAGCGCGGTCTGCTGCGTGCTGGCGTTGTAAAGGACCCAATCTGGTTTACCATCTCCGTTAACGTCAGTGGTGGGTGCATTCACCAAGTTGTAACCGATCACATCGAGATTGACGCCTTCCGGCGAGGTGCCCGCAATGTCGGAATATTGCCCTGTGCATCCAAATGCATTCTGCACATATGGATGCGCTTGTGGGCAGGCTGTGCTCAGCCAATCACCGAAGTCCCCGCTCGAGTTCTGATTGAAAAAGACGATGTTCGTAACGCCGCCGTTGATCGAAAAATAGCGCGTGCCCGACGAAGTGATGTTTCTCTGATGAGCGGCGGACCAGCTGAACAGGTCCTGCGGCCGGAGATCGCTGCTGTTCTGACCGAGGCGCGATCCAAGACCGATGACCTCATCGATTTCATGCTCAATGCCAGTCTGCGCGTCGAGGTTGCCTGCGCTGGTAGGCCGCGTGAACTGATACGGCGTGGTGGAATTGAGCGTAACGATTCCATCGTATGGGCCGCCGGTCGCGACGGTGCCGTTTGCGAACATTGCCGGCGGCGTGTTCAACTTCACTGCTCGCCCGCCGGCGCCCGACGGAATAATGTTAGGCGATAACGCAGAGCCTGGAAGGCTAGCGTTTGCGAGATTGTCGTTGCTAGTCTTAGCATCCGCTTTCAAGGCGCTGATGTAAGTGTTCCACGGGATCGGGTAAACAACGTACTCGCTTACTGAGGCAGTCCCCGCACCCAGAGGGCTGCCCCCTGCATCAGTGGTTGAGTAACGGAAAAGAATCTGGATGGTGATCGGATCGGCGAACAGCGATTCATAAATCAAAATGGCCCGATTAATCGTTGCTTCGATTGCCGCCGCGTTTGGGTTACTGGTAATTGAGGAGTCGAACCCTGCGTGGACAATCAGGCCAACACTAGCCGACGTCGTAGCCGTCGTTACATCCGAGTTTGCGCTCGTTATGCCTGTGGCATCATAAGCGCGCACCCGGTAGTAATAAGTCGTGCCCTGGCTCAGCTCGGTCACAACTCGGCCTCTCACGTTGCCGACGTCCAGATCGTGATAACCATTGACGTAACTGCTAAACGAGCTGTTCGTGGAGACATCCAGCCGGTAGCCGACCGCGCCACTGACACGCTGCCAACTCGCCATAAAGCTGTTGCGTGTCGGCGCCGGTACTTCAATTTCAGTTTGTGGCGAAATTTGGTCGAAGCTTGGAAACCGGGGCGACGTTTGCGGCTCCGTTGGCGTTGTGTGCCTGTAGACGCCTGGTGGGAACGGGCCCGACGCGCTCAGGGCCTCAGTTACTCCTGAAAAACTGATGTTGCTTGCGAGTGCAGCGAGTCCCAGCGCCCCACCGCTGACAAGAAGAATTAAACCCGTAATCCAAGAGCCCGACCGCTGCATCGTTCCGCCGCAAAGGCCGGTTAGCTTAGGCGGACAATGTAATAACGCAAATCTAAAAAATCATAAAGAACCGGCAGGCGACTGTAAGCCCCTATCTTCCTCACATCCGTCCACGCTGCTGGTAGAACTCGTAGCGCTCGATGATTGAGTCGATGTACTTTCGTGTTCTTGGAAAGTCGATGTTCTGGAGGAACTTCTTTACCGGCACGTCGGCTACTTCATTTCCGCCGGTCCACCGCTGAGCGCGGCTGGCGCCGGCATTGTATTCAGCTAGCGCGAAAGGCAACGGATCGGTTTGATGTTTCCAGTGTTCCAACGCACGGCGCAAATACCATGTGCCGGCCTGAAGATTCGTTTTCGGATCGAAAAGTTGATCCGCGCGAAAGTTGTCGATCTTATTTTCACGGGCCCACTCGTCAGCCGCTTTTTCGCTCACCTGCATCAGCCCTCGCTCGCCGTGGCTTCCATGTTTTTTCCAATCAAAGCGGCTTTCCCTCCAAGCAACCGCCTTTACCAGCATTGGATCAACTCGATACGCATTCGCTACTGACCGAATAAGGGAATCATACTGATGAAACCGCGCCGGGCTCATCCACTCGTAAAAACTGTAAACCGGGTCGCCAGAGCGGAACGCGAGATAAGCAGCGCCCGCAGCCAAGGCGAGCAGCACGCAGAAGGCTAGTTTAAACAGGAATCGAATCATTCAGCTCGCGCTCGTGCTACAATAGCTGAAGGCGGTTACGAGCACGAATTATGAGCGCAATATGACGAAGCCGACTTACGTTCGGGTCGTAGTTGACCGGGCGATCCACCGCGAGCTCGATTATTCCGTCCCTGAGGCCCTGGCGGATCAAATCGGCGTCGGATCCCGTGTGCGAGTGCCGTTCCGTGACAAATCCGCTTTGGCAACTGTTGTTGGTGTTCTTGAGCATAGTGAGGCGAAGGGTATCCGACCAATCGAAGCGATAATCGGTGAAGCACCGATTGTGAGCGAGCAATTGCTCGAATTGGCGAGATGGATCAGCGCCTATTATTGCTGCCCGATCGAAACGGTGATGCGCAGCGTGCTGCCGCAGGTTATCCGGCGCGCGGAAATCGGGTGGAAGAAACAATTGTTCGTCCAGCCCGGACGCAAGATTGACAATGATGAACTGGAGAAACTGCGAAAGCGC
>QHNV01000084.1 GCA_003218535.1 Verrucomicrobiota bacterium | reverse complement strand
CCTGCGCGCATTTGCTGGCTGGGCTACGGCGAGCGCGCTGAGTTTGGTGTGGCGATGAACGAGTTGGTGAAATGCGGCGAAATCAAAGCGCCTATCGTGATTGGTCGCGATCATCTCGACGCTGGCTCTGTCGCATCGCCCAATCGTGAAACCGAAGGCATGCTCGATGGCAGCGACGCCATTGCCGATTGGCCATTGCTCAATGCCCTCGTCAATACCGCGGCCGGCGCATCATGGGTGTCGATCCATAACGGCGGTGGCGTTGGCATCGGTTTTTCGCAGCATGCCGGCATGGTCGTCGTCGCTGACGGCACTGAAAATTCCAAGCGTCGACTCCAGCGCGTTCTCACCAGCGATCCCGGTACCGGCATCCTGCGTCACGTCGATGCCGGCTACTCCCGAGCGATTGAATTCGCTGCCACACACAAAATCGAGCTCCCGATGGAGCCGCGAGCGCGCGATTGAAGTTGTAGCCGGCAGCAATGATGCCGGTCGCAAAACAGAGCAAGGCCGGGATCACCGATCCCGGCTACAAACGCACGCATGAGAGGCAGGGATATCTTTGCAGCAATCTGCGTGTCGGCATAGTAATCAGAGGAAACCGCATGAAAAAACTGATTGAGTGCGTGCCGAATTTTTCTGAAGGCCGGGATCCGGATGTAATTCGCCAGATCACTGATGCGATTGAGACGGTAGATGGCGTCTCGCTGCTGGATGTCGATCCCGGAGCGAGAACAAATAGGACGGTGGTCACATTTGTCGGGAATCCGGAGGCCGCGGTGAAAGCGGCGTTTCGCGCAATTGAAAAGGCCGCAGAGCTCATCGATATGCGCAAACACAAGGGTGCGCACCCGCGCATGGGCGCGACTGATGTTTGCCCATTCATTCCTGTGAGCAATGTCAGCTGGGAAGAAGCGATCGATTGCGCAAATCGCTTGGGAAAACGCGTCGGCGAGGAGTTGAAAATACCGGTCTATCTTTACGAAAGAGCGGCCAAGGAGAAATCACGTTCGAACCTTTCAGTAATTCGCGCTGGCGAATACGAAGGATTCTTCGAAAAAATAAGACAACCCGAATGGAAACCGGATTTCGGTCCAGCGGCGTTCAACGGGAAATCGGGCGCGACGGTGATTGGCGTCCGCGATTTTCTCGTTGCTTACAATGTGAACCTGAACACCAAATCGGTGCGGCGCGCGAATTCGGTTGCGTTTGATGTTCGAGAACAAGGGAGGGTGAAGACGGAAGACGGCACGCCGTGGGGGAAACCGGTTTTGGACACAAATGGCGAACCGCTCCACGAGCCCGGAACGTTGAAGCACGTCAAGGCCATCGGCTGGTTTGTGAAAGAATACGGCATCGCGCAGGTGTCGATGAATCTGACGAACATCGAGGAGACGCCCTTGCACGTGGCGTTTGACGCGTGTGTTGAAGCCGCGGCGAAGCGCGGGTTGCGTGTGACCGGCTCGGAGATTGTCGGCATGGTGCCGAAGAAATCTTTGGTTGACGCCGGCCGTTATTTTCTTCGCAAGCAACGTTGGTCCGAAGGCGTTTCAGAGGAAGAATTGATCGACATCGCAATTCGCTCCATGGGCTTGAGCGAACTGAAACGTTTCGAGCCGCAGGAAAAAGTGATTGAATTAAAGATTGAATCCACTGCGCCGAAGAGATCGCTTCTGAAAATGGATGTACGGGAATTTTGCAATGAAACCTTGAGCGATTCGCCCGCGCCAGGCGGCGGTTCTGTGGCGGCATTGATGGGTGCGCTGGGCGCGTCGTTAGGCGGAATGGTCGCGAATCTTTCGGCTGGGAAACGCGGTTGGGACGACAAGCTCGATTATTTCAGCGATTGGGCAGTCAAAGCGCAACAACTGAAAGACGAATTGCTCTCGCTGGTGGACGAGGATACCGCCGCTTTCAATAAAGTGATGGAGACATTCGCGCTGCCAAAGGAATCGCGGGACGAAAAAGCAGCACGTTCAGCCGCAGTTGAAGGAGCCACCAAATACGCGGCTGAGGTTCCGTTGAGAGTAATGGAGACTTCCCTCAAGTCCTATGAGTTGCTTTGCGAAATGGCTGAGAAGGGAAACCCGGCTTCCATTTCAGACGTCGGCGTCGGAGCTGTCGCTACGCGTGCTTGCATCGAAGGAGCGGCGTTAAACGTCAGGATCAACCTTTGCCAGCTAAAGGACGAGAAATTCAAAACGAGCCTTAACGAGAAATTGCGAAAACTCCGCGCCGATTGCGAGTCTCGATTCAAAGCGATCAGCCAAGTTGTCGAAGGCAAGCTAGGCAAATCGTGAAGTCACTGGCTGTTCTTCACGCTTCGCAATTGATCACGCTGTCCGGTCCAAAGCGGCCGCGCGTCGGTGCGGAGATGTCCGAGCTCGCGATTATTCGCGATGGCGGGATGCTTATTCGGAACAATAGGATAGAGCTCGTCGGACCGAGCGATGCGATCGAGAGGAAGGCCGGCAATGCGGAAATTATCGATGCGCGCGGACACGTCGTTCTCCCTGGATTTATTGATGCGCACACGCACTTGGTTTTTGCAGGAAATCGGATCGATGATTTTGAACGACGGGCACGTGGCGAAACCTACGAGCAGATCGCCAAAGCCGGTGGAGGCATTTGGTCGACTGTGGAAAAAACGCGTGCGGCCAGCGATCTCGATCTTCTGGCGCAAGCAAAGAAATACGCAAAATGGTTCTTGCGCTGCGGGACGACGACTGTTGAAGCTAAATCTGGTTATGGGCTGACGGTTGATGATGAGCTGAAGATTTTGCGAGTGCTGCGGCAGCTCATTCAAGAAGCGCCGCTGGAAGTTGTGCCGACATTTCTTGGTGCGCACGCTGTGCCACGGGGCATTTCACCAGATGAATATGTCGATCTTGTGACGAGCGAAATGCTACCGCGAGTCGCTCAACAAAAGCTGGCCGAGTTTTGCGATGTGTTTTGCGAGCCCGGCTATTTCGACATCGTACAATCCCGGAAAATTTTAAGTGGAGCGAAAAAATTTGGACTCAAGCTTCGGATTCATGCTGATCAGCTAAGCAACTCGGGCGGGGCGAAACTGGCTGCTGAACTAGAAGCCACAACAGCGGATCATCTAGAGCAAACAGATGAGCACGGAATTGCGGCAATGAAATCTGCCGGTGTTCAGCCGGTTCTCCTGCCGGGGTCGGTTTATGCTCTCGGATCGAGCGGTTATCCGCACGCGCGCGAAATGATCGCGGCTGGCCTCGCTGTCGCGATCGCGACAGATTTCAATCCCGGCTCGTCACCAACGCCGAGCATGCCCATGATTTTGGCGCTCGCGTGCACGCAAATGAAAATGTCGCCAGCAGAAGCTATTACCGCATCGACACTAAACGCCGCCTACAGCCTTAATCGCGGCGATAAGATCGGTTCGCTCGAAGCCGACAAGCTCGCGAACTTCGCGATTTTCGACTGCGAAGATTATCGCGAGCTGGCGTATTGGTTCGGGATTCCGCAAACGCACTCGGTTTACGTGAAAGGCGAACGCGTCGTGTAATTATAGGGCAGGCGCATTGCCCAGCGAACAGCAGCCGGAGCGGTTGCCCTACATAAGCGCGCAGCGTAGCGTGGTTTTTTATGAAGGTTGAAGTGGAAAGGCAACCGGGCTTCGTGTCGAAACTACGGATTGAATTGCCATCCGACGAAGTATCAAAAGAGTGGGATGCGATTGCGAACAGTTTCGCGCGGTTGGCCAAAATCCCGGGCTATCGGCCGGGTAAGGCCCCGCGCGCCGTGGTCGACAAGAGATTTCGCAAAGAGATTCAGGAGGAGCTCACTAAAAAGCTCGTCTCGAAAAGTTATCACGAAGCAATCGAACAGGAGCAATTGCGCGTGGCTTCACTGACCAACATCGAAGACATCCAATTCGGCGAGGACAAGTCGATGCGGTTTCGCGCAACCGTGGTGACCGCGCCAGAGTTCGACCTTCCGGATTACAAGAACATCCCGGTGCAATTGCCGGACACGAAAGTTTCTGATGCCGAAGTCGAAGCGGCGCTGGAACGGCTGCGCGATCAAGCGGCAGACTTTGTGGATGTGACCGGGCGCGGACTGCAAATGAGCGATTTTGCGGTGCTCGATTTTGAGGGTTCGATTGACACCAAACCGATCAGTGAAATCGCGCCTGAAACCAGCAAGAATTTGCAAGGCGGCAAGAAATTCTGGTTGCATATGGCCCCTGACAACTTTCTGCCGAAATTTTGTCAGCAGTTAGTCGCACAAGAGCCGGGCGAAACGCGGCTCGTGATCGTCAATTTCCCAGACGACTTTCCAGTTAAACAATTGGCGGGCAAAAAAGCGGATTACGCGGTTACATTGCGTGAGATCAAGGAGAAGATTTTGGCACCGGTTGATGACGTGCTTGCGGCCAAGCTGATTCCCGGGAAAACGCTTGTCGAGCTTCGCCAGATGATTGAGCATGATGTCGAGCACGCGAAGGAGCACGACGTCGAGCGGGCGAAGGAATCGCAGATCATGAAATATTTGCACGAGCGGATTCAATTCGAGGTGCCTCCTGCGCTCCTACAAAATGAAACTCGCCGCGCGCTGGCGGAGTTAGTGCAGCGCAATCGCGAGCGCGGCATCACGGATGAGATGCTAAAGGAAAAAGAGAAGGAGCTGATCGATGGCGCGGCGGGCCTGGCGGCGCATCGCTTGAAAACAAACTTCATTCTGCATCGAGTCGCTGAGCGCGAAAAAATTCAGGTGACGAAGGAAGATGTCGATCGTCAAATCAGACAGGAGGCGGCGCGTTACGACGTTTCGCCGGAAAAAATGCGTAAGGAGCTGCGTCAACAGGATGCCCTGGATGACATTGCCGACCAGATTCTACTCGGCAAGACTCTTGATTTCCTGAAGGCGAATGTTAGCGTCGAACAGTCAGAAAAGCCAGTCAGTGTGGAAGAAAAATTATGAGCGAGTCCAAGGAAAATGTATCGCAGTCGGTGTTGATCCCGATGGTGGTGGAGCAGACTGGCCGCGGTGAGCGCAGCTACGATATTTACTCACGGCTGCTCAAGGATCGGATCGTTTTTATCGGAACACCGATGGACGATCACATTGCCAATCTGGTCATTGCGCAGTTGTTGTTCCTCCAGATGGAGGATTCGAAAAAGGACATCAACATCTATATCAATTCGCCAGGCGGCTCGGTCACCGCAGGTCTCGCCGTTTATGATACGATGCAGTTCCTTACGTGCGATGTGACGACTTACTGTCTTGGAATGGCTGCAAGCATGGCGGCAGTTTTGCTGTGCGCGGGCACGAAGGGTAAGCGATTCGCGCTCCCGAATTCCGACATTATGATCCACCAGGTTTCCGGCGGCGCGCAAGGCGCGGCGAGCGACGTCGAGCGCCAGGTAGATTACATGTTCAAGCTCAAAAAGCGTCTCATCAGAATCATGGCGCAGCACACTGGCAAATCTGAGGAGCAAGTGCGGGTCGATTCAGACCGCGATTATTACATGTCCGCAGAAGAGGCGAAAGCGTACGGACTTGTCGATGAAGTCATCAAGTCTCGCAAGGAAGTGAAGTTGCTCGACGGCGCAAAGCCCCCGTCCGGGAACCGATCAGTCGAAGTGGCCGAAGCGGCTTTGCCGCGCAAGGCTGCAGGATAACATCTCCTTTCCCCTCAAAAGCACATATGGCCCGCGCTTCTAACCTCACTATGTGCTCGTTTTGTGGCAAGAGCCATGCCGAGGTGCGCAAATTAATTGCCGGGCCCGGCGTTTATATCTGTGATAGTTGCATCAACGTTTGCAAAAGCATCCTTGATAAGGAACTCAGCGAAGACGCTCGACGTCAGTCGTCCAATATGCGGGTGCCCAAGCCCGCAGAGATCCGGCGTCTGCTTGATCAATACGTGATTGGCCAGGACATCGCCAAAAAGACATTGTCCGTGGCGGTGCACAATCACTACAAACGGGTGCTGCAAACTTCACCACCGGCGGATCCCTCTCCAGTGTTTCAGCCCGACCCCTTTGCCGACGTTGAGATCGAGAAAAGCAATATCTTGCTCATCGGCCCGACTGGTTCCGGGAAGACCCTGCTTGCGAAAACATTGGCCAAGATCCTCGATGTCCCTTTTTGCATCGCGGATGCGACGACATTGACCGAAGCTGGCTATGTTGGCGAAGATGTCGAAAACATCATCCTGCGCCTGCTACAGAACGCCGATTACGATGTGAAACGCGCGGAGATTGGCATCGTTTACATCGACGAAATCGACAAGATTGGTCGCAAGACGGACAACGTTAGTATCACCCGCGATGTTTCCGGCGAGGGGGTTCAGCAGGCACTTTTAAAAATTTTGGAAGGAAGCACCTGCAATGTCCCGCCGCAGGGCGGCCGCAAGCATCCGCACCAGGAATACATTCAAGTCAATACGGAGAAAATTCTCTTTATTTGCGGCGGCGCGTTCATCGGGCTCGAGAAAATTATTCAAAAACGAATCGGTCAGAAGGTAATGGGCTTCGGTAGTCCAACCCTCGAGGTGGAGGAAGCCTTGCGGAAGGAAGCAGTCCGTCACGTCGAACCGGAAGACCTCCTGGCTTTCGGAATGATTCCTGAATTCATCGGCAGGTTACCGGTAGTGAGCTCGCTTGATGCACTTACCAAGGAAGAAATGGTGGCGATATTGACGGAGACAAAAAATGCGATGGTCAAGCAGTACACAAAGCTTTTCTCGATGGAAGGCGTGCGTCTGACAGTGACAAAAGACGCCTTGCGGGCACTTGCCGCGCAAGCAGTCACGAAAGGAACAGGGGCACGCGCTCTACGATCGATGCTCGAGCGGATTATGCTCGACATCATGTACGACGTCCCAAGCCGTGAGGACATCGCCGAGGTGACGATCAATCGCGCGGTTGTGGAAGGCAAAAAGCTCCCCCTGATTCGTAAAAAGCAGGACAAAGACGCGGCGTGACTGTAGCCGCTTCTCCGTGCGAAAACGTGGCGCGAGGCTTGGGAAGCACCAGCCTGGCTTAACCGTCAATCGGTTTCTCGACGCTGGACGACGAGCGTCTGGCGTTTTATGTCGATCTCATGATGCGCGTTGCACTGATCAATACAGGCACGGAGTTGTTGCTCGGAGACGTGCACGATGCGCACCTGGCTTTCATCGCACGCGAGATTTTTCCGTTGGGTTTGCGCATCGGGGAGCGACGCACCGTTCCGGACGGTGAAGCAATTCGTAGCGCGCTCACGGATTTATTTCTGCGCTGTGAGATTCTATTCGTGACCGGGGGCCTCGGCCCCACGAGCGACGATGTCACACGCGACATCGTTGCAGATTTGTTAGGCTTGGAACTTCAGAGGGATTCGGAGCTGCTTGCTTCCCTTAAGGATAGGCTCAAAGAACGCAGGATCAGATGGACTTCGAGCATCGCGCGGCAGGCTGACGTTCCCGCCGGCGCGCAGATCCTCCCAAACAAAAGCGGCAGTGCGTCCGGGCTATATTTAAAACCAAACATCAATCCGCAGATTGCCTCGCCACATATTTTTGTTCTTCCGGGGCCGTCACGTGAATTGCAACCGATGGTTCACGTGTCGGTAATGCCGATCTTGCACTCGATCGTGCAGACACGAGCCGGAATCGAGCGGCGGCTGTACAAGATCGTGGGCATAGGTGAATCAACGGTTGAGGAACTAATTGGCGAAAAAGTTCTGGCCATTCCAGGGATCGAGCTTGGTTATTGTGCGCGTCCGGGAGAAGTTGATGTTCGTATCGTAGGCGAATCTGACGCCCTTACGCGCGCAGACGCCGTTATCAAGAACGCGCTGGGATTGTCGATCTTTTCGGTGAGCGACGAAACGCTTGAGGAGTTAATCGTAAAGCTCCTGACCAAAAGAAACGCGACGCTTGCCATCAGCGAATCCTGTACAGGCGGGCTCCTTGCGCATCGTATCACAAACGTCCCGGGCGCGTCGAATGTTTGTGTTGCTGGCTATGTTTGTTATGCGAACGAGGCCAAGATTAACATGCTGGATGTAGATCCAGATTTAATCGCAAAGCATGGCGCTGTCAGCGAACTTGTCGCGCGTATGATGGCAGACGGCGCACGGGGACATGCAAGATCGACATATGCTGTTGCCACAACCGGAATCGCCGGACCAACCGGCGATTCGCCGGATAAGCCGGTGGGAACGGTTTACATTGCGCTCGCAAGTTCAAACGAAACCACAGCGAAGAAATTATTTTTCCCAAGCGATCGCGAAACATTTAAGCAGCTTACGGCGCAAGCTGCGTTTGATTTGTTGCGGCGAAAACTGATTGAAGATCAGTAGTCGCCGCCCACGTCGACGGGCGTGCCCACTTTCACGTTGTCGTAAAATAATTTCGCTCCATCGGCCGACTCGCGGATGCAACCATGCGAAGCGGGGTACCCGGGCAAAATCCCGATGTGCATGCCCACGCCTTCTTCGGTCAAACGCAAGAACCATTTCATCGGCGCGCCGGCGAAGTGCGTGCCGCTCGGAGCCGAATCGATGTGGGCACTGACTCCGGCGCGCACTACACGACCCGAAGCATCTACAAAGTTGCCGTAGAGATTGGAATAGTGATTCGGGTCTTTCTCAAGCACGCGCATGTGGCCCGTGGGCGACTCGTGTCCACGTCTGCCAGACGAGATCGGGCCATCGGCCACGATTTGGTCGCCGATCATGAGGTAACCTCGCTGCTTTGGAATCGAGACGACGATGTGCGTGTTGTCCAGCGTAGCCTGTTTGAGTAGAGATTGGTTCACCTTCAATGGCTCCTGCTTGCGGATGAACTCCGACGCTTTGCGCACTGGTTGTGGTGTTGGCCGTGGTCCAAAGAGCCGTATTTGCCCCGTGATTGAACAGGTAAGAACAGTCAGCAAAAACGCGCAAAGCAGTATGGAAAGTTTTGCCGGCATAAAAATCAGTCGCCACTGTAACTGCGGACCCGGTTAAACCAACCTGGTAACCATCGAGCTTCCTTGCGTTCGGGGGGAGAGTTCGCGACTCTCCGCTTTAGCACTACCACTGCTGCGCGCGAAAATTCCTTCAGCGCGTCACGCTCATTGGCTGGCATTTCCTCGAGCACCTGAAGCAGGCCCCATCCCTGCCCTTGATAGCGCTCAGTGTGCAAAACGCCTTCCCCCTTGAAGTTCACATAATCGACAAGCGCGTAACAGCCTTGCGGCGTTCTTGCCACGCGTTCAAATTGCCGCTCAATGTTCGGACGATTAGTAGGCGCAGCTTCCGCAAGCATTTTCGGAAGCGAACTCTGCAGGCGGGCGATCAGAAATTCAGTCTGAAAATCAACCGTATCAGCAAGAAACTGACGCAACTGTTTCATCTCTTCTGAACGTTGGGCGCGACGAAATTCCTCGCGCGAGCTCCACGGACACGGCTGTTCGCCCGCGCGAGCCACCAGCACTGGTAATGTGACGCCCCGGGTTGTCATAAATCCCACCAGCTTTGGAAAGCTCTCCTCGAATGGACCGCGTTGCCCTTTCGGATACCAGATGAAGTGACCGATGCCGAGCGACGCGAAATTTTCGCCTTCATTCCACGAGGTCAACCCGGCGATAGTTCCGTTGCATTCGTTTTGCCAGATTCTTTTTCCAATCTTCAGTGCGTCGCTGCGCGAAAGCGTGATAGCGAGCGCATGGCGCGTGCCGATGGCAATCCATATTGCAATGGCCAGGCTTACCAGAAACTGCATTCGACCCCGTTGGCGGTCGCACTGCGTTCTTGACGAGTCAGGTTTATCCATTAGCATGCCAGTTCCTGCGGCGTTCCATGTAAAGCAGACGCGCGTGGAGAATTCCATATTATGAAACGTCTCACCATCATTTTCGGCGTATTCGCGCTTGTGCTACCCGTATTCGGACAGGAGAAATCACCGCCACTCAAGGATCAGAAAGACAAGTTCAGTTACAGCATTGGTCTCAATATCGGGTCCAACCTCAGCAAGCAGAAAATAGAGATTAATCCCGACATGGTGACCGCAGGTATAAAGGATGCAATCGCTGGAAAACCACAGCTCACCCAGGATCAGGTCAAGGAAGTGATGGCAACATTTGAAAAAGATATGGAACAAAAGCAGAAAGCAGTAGGGGAGAAGAACGCCGCGGAAGGCGCGAAGTTTCTTGAGGAGAACAAAAAGAAGGAGGGCGTGAAAACAACCGCGAGCGGCCTCCAATACAAGATGATTAAAGAAGGGAATGGTCCACAGCCGAAAGCGACTGATATCGTGACGGTCAATTATCGGGGCACGCTCATGAACGGCACCGAGTTCGACAGCTCATACAAACGTGGTGAGCCTGCGACTTTTCCGCTGAACGGAGTAATCAAGGGATGGACGGAAGGGGTTCAACTGATGAAAGTCGGATCGAAATATCAGTTGTTCATCCCGCCCCAGTTGGCGTACGGTGATCGCGCTGTTGGTCCCGATATCACTCCTAATTCAACGCTGATTTTCGAAGTGGAGTTATTGGGCGTCAAACCGCCGGAGGCCGCTAGCCCTGCGGCGCAAGCGCCCACCGCATCGCCATCGCCGAAGAAGTAACTTTCGCGCAACGGAGGCCAAATTCCTGCGCTGCCCAATCAATGGGCCGAGGCTGTTTCCCATTGCACCAGCGGCGCGTCACCCCAGAGGTCCTCGAGGCTGTAGTACGCCCGTTTGTCCCGATGGAAAACGTGAACAACAACTTGCAGATAATCGAGCACGATCCATTGGCTCGCTGGAAAGCCGTCAATCGCCACAGGGCGAATTGCATGGTCCTCTCGCAGGTGGATTTCGATTTCGCTGGCGATCGCTTTCAGCTGCGGCTCGGATGTCGCCGAGCAAATCACGAAGAAATCTGTAAATGTGGAGATTGTACGCAGGTCCAAAATGACGACGTCCTCCGCCTTTTTGTTAGACGCGAGTTCTGCGCAACTCTTTGCTAAGTTTTCTGGTGTTATTTCGCTTGCTCCCGGTAAAGCTTTTCGCGGCAGATGATTTCTTCCACTGCTTGCGGTACGAGATAACGAATCGACTGGCCGCACGCAACTCTCGCTCTGATATTGGTGGCCGAGATGTCGATCTTGCGGCGGACGATCTCGTAAGCGCGCTGGGCCTCCGAGCCCGTGCGGTCGAGCACCACAAATCGCACGAGTTTTTTTAATTCGTCGAACCGCTGCCAGCGATCCAGCGTCGCCACGTTATCTTCCCCCACAAGAAGATAGATCTCGGCGACAGGTTCGCGTTTTCGCATTTCTTCGATTGTATCAATTGTCCACGACGGCGGCGGCCGCCGAACCTCACAGTCATCAACTTCGAACCCCTTCTCGCCTTGGATCGCTGCGCGCAACATCGCCAATCTCGTTTCTCCGCTTGCGGTCGGCGCGCGGCGTTTAAACGGCGACACCGCGGCGGGAACGAAAATAATTTTCTCAAAATCCAAAGCCTCACGCGCTTCGCGTGCCAGAATCAAGTGGCCGTGATGAATCGGATCGAATGAACCACCGTAAATGCCGATCTTTTTCAGTTTTTTATTTTCAGCCGTCAAGCTCGACATCTAAGTTGCGCAACGTATGAAAACTGCTTCCATCGGTCAACTGATCCTGACCGGCGTTCCTGACAAAGAACTGGATAAGGAAACTGCGAAACTGTTCCGCCACGTGCAGCCCGGCGGATTTATTTTATTCGGGCGCAACATCGAAAGCCCGGCTCAACTGCGCAGGCTGATCGATGATCTGCGAAACCTAAGCAAAGTCGAGCCGATTATCACCGTTGACCAGGAAGGCGGCCGCGTCTCTCGATTGCGTCTAATCGGCAACGAGCCGCCGAACGCGCAACAATTGCGAGACAAAGATGATATTAACCTTATCCGCTCGCATGGCGACATCACTGGACGTGTGCTACGGCTTTTTGGATTCAACCTAGATCTTTGCCCCGTGCTTGACATTTCTTTTGACGATGACGGCGATAATTCGTTACGCGGTCGATGCTATGGGAAAACGGTCGACCAAGTGTTGCGCAATGCCGGCGCATTCAACGAAGCTATGAGAGGGCAGGGGATCGCAAGCTGCGGCAAACATTTTCCTGGTTACTCCGCTGCAACTTCAGATGCTCATTACCAATTGCCGCAAATCGATCGCACGCGCGAAGAACTTGATCAGAATGAGTTGGCTGTCTTTCGCGAATTCGTGGAAGGCGTGGACAGCATGATGATTTGCCATGGCTGGTATCCCTGCTTCGAGCTTGAGAAAACTCCTGCCAGCTTGTCACGGCGAATTGTCACGAATCTGTTGCGCAATGAGCTCGGTTTCGATGGTCTTATCATGACCGACGACCTCGATATGGGTGCAATTCTCACCCGATACCGGCTCGACGACACAATTCGTCTCGCCATTGCCGCCGGGAACGATCTCGTAATGGTTTGCCATCGCGTCCCTGAAATTGAGAATGTGCACCGCATTATGGGCGCTTTACCGCGCGAACAAATCGATCGCGCGTTGGAGAATATCTCGCGCTTCAAGAAAAAACTTGTAGCACCCAACAAATTTTCCGAAGGCGCCTTCCGCAAGATCGACAGTGAAATCTGGGACCTGCGCGTGGCCGTTCTCGGTGAAGAAGGTGCCAAGCAACGCAGCCCAGAAAACGCCAAAAGCTCACCCGTGGAGCGTTATTAATCACTCTCGATGTTTCGAAGTCGCTTCGTGGCGAAGCTTTTGAAGATTCTCGGAGCAGGGCTTCTCACGGCAATTCTATGCTCATGTACCGGCGCTTCGTCATCCAAGCATAAAATCGCGCAAATTCTTCTTCAGTATCACCGAAACGGCAGGTTCTCCGGTTCTGTGTTAGTAGGATACGGAGACACAGTTGTTTATGAAGGAGCATTTGGTTGTGCTGACGAGACGTGGAAGGTTGCCAACACTCCTTTGACGCGGTTTCAAATTGGCTCGCTGACAAAGCAGTTTACAGCCGCCCTGATCCTGGAGCTTGCACAACAAGGTCACATCGATCTTGACGCGACCCTTTCGGCGTACATTCCCGATTATCGACGGGACGTAGCTGATGCCGTTACCATTCGCCAATTACTGGGACACTCTGCCGGCGTTCCAGATTTCGTCCACAGATCTGACATCATGCAGATCGTGAAAGAACCAGCTATGCCGCGAGAGGTGATTAGTAAGTACTGCAGTAACGCGCTTGAATTTACTCCTGGCACACAGTTCAAGTATAGCAATTGTGGCTACTTGATTTTAGGTGTGCTCTACGAGCGAGTCACAGGTGAGAGTTACGCAGATGGACTCCAGCGATTGACCGCTCGAGTTGGCCTGACCGATACAGGGATCAGTGGTCCGCGCGCGATTGTGCCTCGGCTGGCAACAGCGTACGTGGTCGAAAACGGTCAGCAAATGAAGGCCCCATACATCGACTGGTCGGTCGCATTCTCTTCTGGTGCCGTGTATTCGACCGTGCGGGATCTCTGGCGATGGCGCAACGAGCTTCTTGCTGGGCGAGTCCTCGGTGCCGGAGCAGTGAAAGAAATATTTGCGCTTCGACCGTTTGGCTACTCGTTCGGGTGGCACGTTGGCCGAACCGATCCGGCTCAACTTCGGACTTTTTTGGTAAGCGACTATGACGCACAGCCCACAGCCAATAACGCCAACCTGTTGCTTGCATCGCATTCAGGCGATCTCGCTGGTTCTCACAGCTGCATGACATTATTTCTCGATGGTACTTGGACTGTTATCCTACTTGACAATCACGACAGTAAGTCGCTTCCCAACCTCGCTGCAGAAATCCTCAATGCGCTCTTAATAAAGTTCTGACTTGGAGAAAGTGCCTGCAGCCCGTATGCCGCGCACACGTCTTGACCCATTCGGCGACTCCAGACTATTCTCCGCTCTCGTCGCTCGGCGTACATCAAGCAAATATGCGCAAGGAACTCACTGTCCGTGGCGTGATTATAGGCGTCATCATCACGTTGGTGTTCACCGCGGCTAACGTCTACTTCGGCCTCAAGGCCGGTCTCACCTTTTCTACATCAATTCCCGCGGTGGTAATTTCGATGGCGATCTTGCGCGGTTTCCGGGATGCGACCGTTCAGGAAAACAACATTGTGCAGACGGTAGCCTCAGCGGCAGGCACGCTGTCGTCGATCATTTTCGTGTTGCCCGGATTGATCATGATCGGCTGGTGGACTGGTTTTCCATTCTGGATCTCGTTCGCTATCTGTGCGCTGGGCGGGATTCTTGGCGTGATGTATTCGATCCCGCTGCGACGCGCGTTGGTGACGACTTCGGATTTGCCGTATCCGGAAGGTGTTGCCTGCGCCGAGGTGCTGAAGGTCGGCAGTACGGGCGCTAGCGAGGTCGCTTCCGAAATTGAGCACGGCCGCGCCGGTCTGCTTGCGGTGTTATGGGGATCGATTGTCTCGGCCGTCTTTGCCATCATCGTTGCTACTCAAATTTTCGCCTCCGATGTGGCGCAAACTTTTCGAATTGGGAAAAAAGGTGCGGTCAGCGGTTATGATTTTGCTCTTTCATTCGCGCTTCTCGCGATCGGACATCTGGTCGGTATCTCAGTTGGCATTGCAATGCTCATAGGCGCAGTGATCGGCTGGGGCTGGGGCGTGCCACACTACTCGGCACTAACGCACGATGTCACTACTGCTGCAGCCGCGCTCGCGCAGAGCACTTGGAGCCACAAAGTGCGTTTCGTCGGTGCCGGCGCAATCGGTGTTTCGGCAATTTGGACACTACTGAAGCTGGTGAAGCCGGTTGCCAGGGGCTTGGCTGGGGCGCTGGCTGCGTCGCGCGCACGCAAAGCCGGCAAGGCCGATACGCTGCCGATCACCGAGCGCGACATTCCGATCGGCATTGTCGGCCTTGTCACGTTGGTCTGCATGCTGCCGATCGCGTGGTTGCTCGGCTATTTCGGCAACATAAGCGGTCTCGGCGCTCATGTGGCAACGCTCACAATTGGCGGCGTCGCTTACGTCGTTCTGATGAGCTTCTTCGTCTCGGCAGTGACAGGTTACATGGCCGGTCTGATCGGTTCGTCCAACAGTCCGCTGTCAGGTATTGGCATTCTGGTGGTGATTGGCGCCGCGTTGTTGCTCGTGCTCGGAATAAAACCATACGTATCGCCCGATGCCGCCAAGGCACTGATGGCATTCGCGCTCTTCACCACTGCCGTAATCTTTTGCGTTGCCGCCATCGCTAACAACAACTTACAGGATCTCAAGACCGGCCAGCTGGTTGATGCGACGCCGTGGAAGCAACAGGTAGCGCTCGTGATCGGTGTGATCGCGGGCGCCCTGGTGATTCCACCGGTGCTCGACCTTGTAAATCATGCTTACGGGTTCGTCGGCGCACCTGGCGCCGAACTTCGTCCGAATCCGTTACCGGCGCCTCAGGCTGGTCTTATTTCCTCGCTCGCGCAAGGCGTGATCGCTGGTAACATCGATTGGAGTTTGATTCGGACAGGCGGATTGATCGGAGTCTGTATTGTTCTGTTGGATGAGATTCTTGCGCGCACAACGCGCCACATGCGTGTTCCACCGCTTGCTATGGGGCTGGGAATCTACCTGCCAACGCAAAGCACTCTGATGATCGTGGTCGGTGCCGTGGTTGGCTCGTTCTATGATAGGCGCGCCGATCGGAGTGCCAGGCCGGAAGCCAGGAAGCAGCTTGGTGTCCTGCTGGCATCGGGCCTGATCGTTGGCGAGAGCGTGATTGGCGTAGTGATCTCCGCGATCGTTGTGTTTTCGGGCGTTTCTGCACCACTGGCGCTAGTTGGGCTGCGATTTGAAACAGCCGGGATAATCATTGGTGGTCTCGCCTTCGTAGTCATCGCGGCAGTGCTGTATCGCTGGATCTGGCGATTGGCGAATGCAAGCCGTCAAGTCCGCTAAAACGCAAAGTCATCGGCGTGTGCGCGCGGCCGGAGCAAGTCCTAAGCGCCTTCAATCAATTGAGCCTACGGGTGGTAATTGACGCCGCTTCACCGCGTCAATACGTTGAGCGCGCGTGCATTCGGGATTGGAACAACTGCTCGTTCTTCAGGATCGACAACAGAAGATCAAACAGATCCAAGCTGAAATTAAAACGCTGCCAATACAGCGCGATCACCTTGAAGCGCAATTAGCCGCGAGTGCAGCGAGCGTTGACACGCTCAAACAAAAGGGACGGCATCTTGAAATGGATCGTAAGAAATTAGAGCTCGATGTGGGCACGCGTGCTGAAACGATCTCACGTCTCAAAACCCAGCAGTATCAGACCCGCAAGAATGACGAGTTTCAGGCGATCGGCCACGAAATAGAGCGATACGAAAATGAAATCCGCAAACTCGAAGATCAAGAGCTGGAAGTAATGATCGAGGCCGACAAGCTCAAGGCCGAAATCGAAGCGGCGGACAAGACAGCCCGGGCAACGAAAGAATCAATTTCACGGCAGCTGACCGATCTCGAAACAAAATCAAAAACGCTTGAGAGCCGGCAAGAAGAACTGGCAAAGGAGCGGGATACACTCGCCAGCAAAATCGATGGCGATTTGCTTCACCGGTTTGAACGTCTTTTCAATAGCAAAGGCGACGCGGCTGTTGTCGCCATCGAGCACGGTGTTTGCACAGGGTGCCACATGAAAGTGACCACTGCGACCGCAGCACGGGTTAAAACGGGAAAAGAGATCGTGAGCTGCGAGAATTGCGGGCGAATCTTATATAACGCGGGGTGACCTATAGCTGCGTCGCTGTGCGACGCGTCGCACTGATCTGCCTATCAGCGGGTGCCGCGCCACCCACAAGGCGGCGGCTACAGCAAAAAAACGTTTGTCACACATTAAACCGGAAGAGGATCACATCGCCGTCACGGACTTCATATTCTTTGCCCTCCAGACGCAGTTTTCCGACCTCGCGCGCCTTCGCAAAAGAACCGGCCGCGACCAAGTCGTTGTAATGGATCGTTTCTGCCGCGATGAATCCGCGTTCGAAGTCCGAATGGATCGCACCTGCTGCAGTGGGCGCTTTCTCACCCGCATGAATTGTCCAGGCTCGCGTCTCCTTTTCTCCAGTGGTAAAAAAGGTGCGCAAGCCGAGCAGATGATAGACCGCCCGAATGAGCGCGTGCACACCGGTATCTTCCACGCCGAGGCCACACAGATATTCCAGCGCTTCCTGCTCGCCAAGATCTACAAGTTCGCTCTCGATTTGTGCGCTAATCACGATCGCTTCAGTGGCGAAATGATATCGCGCGTACTCTTGAACAAGATCGACATATCGTGCAGCCGGATTTGAGGAATCGCCCTTCGAAATCGCTACCAGAGCGAACTCCGAAACGTTGCAGGCGAAGATTGTCGGCTTCGAGGTGAGTAGGAAGAAACCGCGTGCGATTGCCTTTTCCTCCGGGGTCAATTCCGCAGTGATCGCAGGTTTTCCGGCGTCGAGGTGCGTCAGCAGTTTCTCGACGATTACGTTTTCGATCTTTGCTGTCTTGTCACCGGCGTGCAGTGGCTTGTGCAACCGATCGCGTCGTTTCTGCAAGGATGCTAGATCTGCGAGGGCAAGCTCGGTATTGATGACTTCGATATCGCGGATCGGATCGATCGTGCCGCTCACGTGATGAACATCGCTGTTCTCAAAACAGCGCACCACTTGCACAATCGCGTCCACTTCACGAATGTGATGGAGAAATTGGTTTCCCAGCCCTTCACCCGCGCTCGCGCCTTTCACCAGACCAGCGATATCCACGAATTGAATTGCCGTCGGAACAATTTTCTTGGAATGCGAGATTGCGGCGATTTTTTCCAAGCGCGGATCAGGCACGCTGACGACGCCGACGTTCGGATCAATCGTGCAGAACGGATAGTTTTCTGCGGGCGCTTTATGCGTGCGAGTAACAGCATTAAAAAGCGTCGATTTGCCCACATTCGGCAGCCCGACAATTCCAGCGCTAAGCATGTCTCTCCTGTAGCGGCGCTCCGTGACCGCCGCAAAACTTCGTGGCAAAATATTTTGCTGAACCGATGGCCATTTTACCGGACTTGGTAAATAGTCTCTCCTCCATCGGGCTGTAGTTCAGCTTGGTAGAACGCTTGAATGGGGTTCAAGAGGTCGTGGGTTCAAATCCCGCCAGCCCGAGTGTTCAAAAGATCGGCGACAGATCGTGGGTTCAAATCCCGCCAGCTCGAGTGTTCATATTATCAGACGGGTTACGAAACTTTAGGCCGAATGATTAATGTGCCCACAACCGGAATCGCGATTGCCGCTCTAATCTGTTACACCGCTGTTTCGGTTTTTGCCGAGGATCGCGCACAAGCTCACGCGTTAAAACTCAACCAGACAGCATTTCAGTACGCGCAAGAACTCATCAGTGCGGGGCATTTCATCGCTGATGCCAAAGGCGCATGGGGCGAGCATCGACCTTCGGCAGATAAAGAAAATGAATTCATCCGCCTCCATGGATTTGTTGAGTATGCAAAATGGCATCTCGGGAGCGACGAACGGTATCCCGAGAATACAAAAAAGAGATACAAGTTTCCCTACGGCGATCTCAAAAATGTTCATCGCTGCGGTCTGCTTGCCGCAAGAAGCAGAGCCGCTGAATACAGATATCACGACATTGAAGATGCAGCAGCGCGGCTAATCGAAATGATTAGCTCGAAGAAAGAGCGAGCCGCTTCGTTGTCTTCAGGCCAGTGACTGTAGCGGTGGTCTATACGTGGCGACCTAGTATTGCGAAGGCCGACGATCGCCGACGTAATTTCTGCGCTGATAGAACCCGTTACAGGTTAACCATTCCACGCGCTCAAAAATGCGTCGATCAACTCTGGTAGCTCATCACTGTAGCCGCCCTCAAGAATAGCGGCCGTCGGGACGTCGACCTTGCGCAACCACTCTCCGAACTTGGCGAAATCCTCCTGCTCGAGCGTCATCTGCACCAACGGGTCGCCAGAGTAAGCATCGAAACCCGCGGAAACGAGAAGTAGATTCGGGTTGAACTCCAAAAGGTTTTGGAGAGCGCGTTCGACAATGTCCACATGTCTCGCGCGCGGCGTGTACGGTGCTACTGGATAATTGGTGATGTTCCCAAAGGACTTTGCGCCGGTCCCCGGATACGCGGGGAATTGATGGACTGACGTGAACGCGATTCGCGGGTTATGCGCAACGATTCCTTCCGTCCCGTTGCCATGATGCGCGTCAAAATCCCAGATTCCGACGCGCTCGACGCGGTTTGCTAATGCGTCCAACGCTGCGATGGCAATATTGTTGAAATAGCAAAATCCCAGGGCGCGATTGCGCGTGGCGTGATGCCCCGGCGGCCGCATTAGACTGAAGGCGCGCTGGTCGGCCAATGCGGCACGCGCTGCATCGAGCGCTGCGCCTGCAGACCCCAATGCATGTTTGTAGATATTTGGATATGCCGGCGTATCCGCATCAAAATCATGAGCGGCTATTTTTATCGTGGCAAGATGATCGGAAGAATGCACGCGCAACAATTCGTTATCCGTCGCCACATGCGGTTGCCGCCATTCCCAATCAGGATGTCGATCTTTCAGCAGAGGAGCAGTGCGCGCGATACGCTCCGGGCGTTCCGGGTGCCCAAAAGCGGCGTATTCCAGACAACGCTGATCGTGAAAAATGATCATCGACGTTCCAAGTCGAAGTGCGTCCGGAAGTCGCGGCTATCGTGCGAATCAAAAGCCTTGTTATCCGCTCCCGCTCGCCGCAGGAGTGTACATTATCCATTGGGGGACTTTGGCGTCCAATCGTCTGGCGAACGAAACGGCGGTGTCCCAAACGTGACGAGCGGTTTCTCCAGTTATCTCACGACATAATGACCGTGGATCCAGACTTTTTGGCCATGGCGATAAGTCCAATGTCCTCGCCTCCACACGTAATAGGAATGTCCCACGTAATAACCAGGGCCGTGGGTATAGTATGGTCGATCGCCAATCTCGACGGTGACAGAGCCCGGATAACCCGCGTAGTAGGGCCCGCCGCCGTAGCCGCCGTAGTAGGGGCCGGAATAACCAGGGTAGGCGCTATAATAGCCTTCACAACCTACTGTGCCGAGCGCGGCGGCAACTAGCGCGATCCGTAGGATAAACAATTTCGTTTTCATATAGTGATATTCGGATTCGATAGAGAATTTACGCGCACACGTTTGCTGTTAGTACAAATTCCACCACGCGACAGGGCCAACTTTGCTCGTGCGTCAGCTCGGTTCGTTGTCAGCCAATCAACAAAATTCTTCTTTACAGGATCACTTGGAGAAGCTTGCGTACGGCGCTCTTCTTAAACGACGCCCTGGTCAAGCATTGCGTCGGCGACTTTTACGAACCCGGCGATATTCGCGCCAACGAAGAGGTTACCCGGGTGCCCGTACTCAGCGGCGGTTTCCCACGCGTTTTTGAAGATCGTGGACATGATGTGACGCAAACGCGCATCAACCTCTTCGCGTGGCCACGGCAAACGCATTGAGTTTTGGCTCATCTCCAAACCCGATGTGGCTACGCCGCCGGCATTGGCTGCTTTGCCGGGACCGAAAAGAATTTTCTTCTCAACGAAGAGATCCATGCCCGCTGGGACGGTCGGCATGTTTGCCGCTTCGGAAACCAAATAGCAACCGTTCTCGACTAATTTCCGGGCGTCTTCAGCGGTGATCTCGTTCTGCGTCGCGCATGGGAATGCGCAATCGCACTTGATTCCCCACGGGCGTTGGCCAGCCACATATTTGGCACGGAATTTCTTCGCGTACTCGGCAATGCGTCCGCGACGCACGTTTTTGATGCTTTTGATAAAGGCTAGTTTTTCTTCCGTGATGCCGTTCTTGTCGTAAATGAGGCCACTTGAATCAGACATAGTGATTGGCTTCGCGCCGCAATCGATCAATTTCTCCACAGTGAATTGAGCGGCATTACCAGCTCCAGAGACTGTGCAAACTTTGCCCTCAATGGTTTCGTTACGCGTTTTGAGCATTTCCTGCGCAAAATAAACTGCGCCGTAACCGGTCGCTTCCGGACGCATCAGCGAGCCGCCCCAGTTGAGCCTTTTGCCGGTCAGCACACCAGTGAATTCGTT
This sequence comes from Verrucomicrobiota bacterium, assembly GCA_003218535.1. Lineage (GTDB taxonomy): Bacteria > Verrucomicrobiota > Verrucomicrobiia > Chthoniobacterales > UBA10450 > Udaeobacter. The sequence goes on along the minus strand of QHNV01000084.1, from coordinate 2,667 downwards.
CGCCAGCCGTTTGTATTGGCCGAAGAGATAACCGATCTCTCGCCCGCCTACGCCGATGTCGCCGGCAGGCACGTCGGTATGTGGACCGACGTGCCGGAACAGTTCCGTCATAAACGACTGACAAAAGCGCATGACCTCGATGTCGGATTTCCCCTTTGGATCGAAGTCGGCACCGCCCTTGCCGCCGCCCATCGGCAGACCTGTGAGCGAATTTTTAAAAACCTGTTCAAACGCGAGGAACTTGATGATGCTCGCGCAGACCGTTGGATGAAAACGCAACCCGCCCTTGTAAGGGCCGAGGGCGCTGTTCATTTGGACGCGAAACCCACGATTCACTTGGATCTGGCCTTTATCGTTGATCCAGGGAACCCGAAACTGAATCAACCGCTCTGGTTCCACCAGACGCTCCAGGATCTTGCCGTCTCGGTATTTCTTGTGACGCTCAACAACCGGCCGGATCGATTCCAGCACTTCAGTTACCGCCTGAAGAAACTCAGGTTCGTTGGGATTACGTTTTCTGACGACTTCCAGAACTTCCGCAACCAGTGCCATAACGATTTATTATCCGAGAAAAACGAAAACTTTGTCGAGATTTGTCTAGAAAACCAGGGCGCACTCGCTTGCTCTCGCTTTTAAAGCGTAACCATCTTCCTCGCCGCTGGTAACGCCTAGAATCGTTTTTGATAACTCGATGTCAAATAGATGCTTTTCCTAGCCGAGCCATCAACAAGAGGCCTGGCCGCAAACCGTGCTGAAGCTGCTCTCGGTTGCAGGGACTAGGCCAATCGCTAGCGGCGTTTTCTGACCGTCAACCTCCAGGAAATTGATGCAACTGATTGCTAGAGCCGGCTGCGATTACTAACTGGTTGCGAGACCTAACATCCCCAGAACGACGAGGGGGGATTGCAACTGGCGGCGTCGAGATTATGCCTGGAAATATCCGACGCCGCTCCCGTGTCGAGGTGATGCTGAACCCCGGGCGGAGGTGACCAAAGCAGATGTTTTGAGTGCAATTGACAAAGTAAACGGCAAGCCGCTTTACAGCTGGGAAGAAAAAGGCGGTGTGTGGAAAAAAAGTGTGAGTCTCGTAAACGCGTGCACTGGTGCGTAACGTGATTGGATCGCACGAGCAAGTTGGCTAATTTCAAAGAGTCGTCGCTCCGACAGCAAGGGTCTCGTTTTACTTCAAGCCCTTCATGAAATCCGCTTCACCCGTTCGACCGGAAGGGCGCTTGTCGTCTTTCTTCTCGTCTTCGGCGCCGCCTTTTGGATCGGCCTTCGGTTTTAGGTCACGAACATCGACTTCTCGGTTTTTCTTTTTCGCTGACTCCGGTCGGCTGTTTTCGTCGGGCATGATTCAGGGATTTCCACCTGCGGGCCGTCGAGAATATCAGGTCGGACGTTGTCAATCAACACGAAAACTCTCGTGAACTTGTAATTTCTAACTTCTAATCTCTAATTTCTACGTCCATCGGCGCGATTAGCTCAGTGGTAGAGCACTTGCTTCACACGCAAGGGGTCGCTGGTTCGATACCAGCATCGCGCACGTCCTCTCGGCTGCGCTTGCCCTACAACGCGCGGCGTTTTATCTAGAGATATGTCCGAACACAAAATCACTCTCAGTTGGAAACGTGGCGATAAGCCGTTCGAGTACCAGAAATACTCACGCGATCACACCTGGAAATTTGACGGTGGGCACGAAATGGAAGCCTCGGCTGCTCCGGCGTACCTGGGCAATCCAACTCTTGTCGATCCGGAGGAGGCATTTGTGGCGTCGCTCTCGAGCTGTCACATGCTCACGTTCCTGGCCATCGCTGCGAAGAAGAAGTTCGTGCTCGACGAATACGTCGATGAAGCAGTCGGTCTTATGGAGAAAAACGCCGAAGGCAGGCTTGCCATTACACGAGTAACGTTAAAGCAGCGACTGAAGTTCTCCGGCGATAAACAGCCAACGCCGCAAGAGATCGAGGAGATGAATCATGCCGCGCACGAGCAATGTTTCATTGCCAATTCGGTCAAGACCGAGGTCAAAGTCGAGCCGCAGAGTTAACCACAGATTTTCACGGATGAACACGGATATGGGATCAAGTCCGTGTCGTCCCGCTACCATCGGTTGAACAGGCCGCGACAGAGCGCCATCCCGGCAATTCTCCGGTTTGAATCTGTGTCAATCTGTGTTCATCTGTGGCGAAAATAATGAGCACGCCGACCGACTCCCAGCGGATGGAGAAGATTGTCAGCTTGTGTAAGCGGCGCGGATTCATTTTCCAATCGAGTGAAATCTATGGCGGTCTGAATGGTCTCTGGGATTACGGGCCGCTCGGTGTGGAATTAAAGCGTAACCTGAAAAATTACTGGTGGCGCGTCATGGTGCACGAGCGGGACGACGTCGTCGGCATGGACGGCTCGATCCTGATGAACCGCACCGTCTGGAAAGCAAGTGGGCACGAAGACACATTCAGTGATCCGATGGTCGATTGTCGATCCTGCAAGGTGCGCTTACGTGCGGATCAGGTGATCGAGAAAAAAGGCCTGCGGCAGTGTCCGAATTGTGGGGGCAAAGATTTAACCGAGTCGCGCCCGTTCAACTTGATGTTCAAAACCTACGTCGGGGCGACTGAAGACGAATCGGCGATTACTTACCTGCGCCCCGAGACGGCGCAGTCG
>QHNV01000083.1 GCA_003218535.1 Verrucomicrobiota bacterium | reverse complement strand
AAATAATCAGACCCGATGGCAGAGCGAGAAAGAGCGACCCAACCAGAGCCGGTTCCAGGGTCGGCCAAACCGCGCGCGTAAAAAGATGCCAATTTAAATAATCGCGCAGTGCGAAGTGGCCAAAGCGTATGTGGTGCGGTGGCGTCCGGCCCAAAGTCCAACAACCCAGCTTGTACTCGGCGAAGTAAACCGCCGGCATCGCGAAGATGATCACGTCGTGCAGAGTTACGGCGATGGCCGCTGCAATTTTGTTGCACCGCAACACCCACGCGACTCCAATCGATAATAAAGTCTTTAACGAATAGAGCGGCGTGAACCCGAAAAAGATTCCGATGGCCGAACCAAGTGCAATGGAGTGCGGCGTGTCGGCGATTGTCATCAGCGTCATATGATGCGCGATCAGCCAGCGCTTCAGTTCCGCCAGTCGCCTCGGCAATCGTGACTCGTAAACGGGCTCGCTTACCCCGCGTGACTCCTGCACTTTGCGAAGATAAGCCAAAACAAATCCGCTGTCTGCGAACTGCTGCGCATTTTCATTTTCGGAAACGGAGCCGGTGTTCTTGACCAGGAAAGCGTTCGGAGTTGATTAATTGCCGCGATTTTCCTGCCGCATTCGCATGCCGACTTTTCAAACCTACAACGTTACTCCGATTTTGCCGGCGACGCTGGAACCGCTGCGCGAGATGAGTTTTAATCTCTGGTGGACATGGGAGCCTGCCGCGCGTCGGCTCTTTCGCCACCTCGATATCGAGTTATGGAATCGGACCAACCACAATCCAGTGCGCATGCTGCAACTCTCGCGCCAATCGCGTCTGGAAGAGCTCTCCCAGGACAAAACTTTCCTGCGCGAGCTGAAACAGGTCTTTGAGGAATTCGAGAAATATCTCGGGCGACACGACACCTACGGAAAGGCCGGCCCCGGTAGCGCAATCAAAAACCCGGTTGCTTATTTTTCCGCCGAATTTGGTTTTCACGAATCGATTCCGAATTATTCCGGCGGCCTCGGCATCCTTGCCAGCGACCATTGCAAATCGGCGAGCGATCTTGATCTAAACTTTGTTGGGGTTGGCCTGCTCTATCGCCACGGCTATTTTCGGCAACAGATTGACAAGGAAGGCGTTCAGGAAGCGATCAATCTGAATCAGAATTTCTATCACCTACCAATCCGCGAGGTGCCCCGCGGCGACGCGAAATTGCTTGTGTCAGTGCCAATTTTGGATCGTGAGGTTTTTGCCAAGGTCTGGGAACTGCGCGTCGGGCGCGTGAACATTTATCTCCTCGATACAGAGGTTGCCCAAAACAGTGCTGAGGACCGATTGATTACCGCTGAGCTTTATGGCGGCGACCTCGAGATGCGGATGCGCCAGGAAATCGTGCTTGGAATCGGCGGCGTCAAAGCGCTAAGCGCGCTTGGCATCTCACCTGATGTGTTTCACATGAACGAAGGGCACTCGGCATTTCTCGCGCTCGAACGGATTCGTCTCAATGTCACCGACAAGGAGCTCGACTTTTACTCCGCGCTCCAAGTCGTCGCCGCAGCCAACGTTTTCACCACTCACACACCGGTCCCTGCGGGCAACGATTCTTTCCCGCGCGACATGATGCGAAAATATTTTGGTGGTTTCGCTAAGGAAATCGGCATTCCATTCGATGAGCTATTCTCCTTCGGACAGACGCGCGTTGATCCAAACGATCCTTTTAGCATGACTATCCTCGCACTGCGTCTTAGTCGGCACGCCAATGGCGTGAGCAAACTGCACGGCGACGTCACCCGATCGCTTTGGAAAAATGTCTGGGCCGGGGTGCCAGTGCATGAGGTGCCGATTACCAGTATCACCAACGGTATTCATACGAAAACGTGGATGGCGCCCGAGTTCTCGGCGCTTTATCGCAAACATCTCGGCACATGGGAGGAACATCTGACCGAGCCCGAGTTCTGGCGAGGCGTGATCGACATCCCGGATACGCAGCTTTGGGAAACCCATCAAAAACTCAAGCTCCGTCTGATTGAGTTTGTGCGAGAGCGGGTGCGACGCCAGCGCCAGCGTCTGGGAGAATCGCCAGAATCGATTCGCAAGGCGAATCGCATTCTTGACCCAGAAGTCTTGACCATGGGTTTTGCGCGTCGTTTCGCGACTTACAAACGTGCGACACTTTTGTTCAGCGACAAGGAGCGGCTGAAGCGGTTGCTCAGCGATACAACGCGGCCGGTGCAATTCATTTTCGCAGGTAAAGCGCATCCGCGCGATGAGGCAGGCAAAGCACTCATTCAGGAAGTTTACAAACTTAGCCGCGAAGCGAGCTTCGAAAGCCGCATCGTGTTTCTGGAAGATTACGACAGCTACATCGCGCGTCGCCTCTTACAGGGTGTCGATCTTTGGTTAAACTATCCGCTGCGTCCGATGGAGGCGAGCGGAACCAGCGGAATGAAAGCGGCGCCAAATGGCGGTATCAACCTAAGCGTGCTTGATGGTTGGTGGCGGGAAGGGTACAACGGCAACAACGGTTGGGCGATCGGCGCCGAGATCGACGACGGCTCCGTGGAGTTTCAAAATGAAGTGGACGCGAGCAGCCTTTACCAATTGCTCGAGAACCAGATCATTCCGCTCTATTACGCCAAACCGGATGGCAAACTTCCTCTCGCTTGGTTGCAGCTGATGCGCGAATCCATTCGGAGCGTCACTCCAGTCTTCAACACGCAACGGATGGTGAAAGAATACACTGAGCGCCTTTATATCCCCGCCGCGAAATCGTACGAGAATTTTTCCCGCGATGGTTGCGACGCAGCAACACAACTAAGCCAATGGAAATCACAGATACGGAAAGATTGGCCGCAGGTCCAGATTTTCGACGTCCAGATCAGCAATAAAGACAGGCAAAACGTTTTGGTCGGTGAATCATTGCAAATTTGCGCGCGGGTTCATCTCGGCGCGGTCGATCCGCAGCATGTGCGCGTCGAAGCGTACCACGGTGAAATCGACGACGGCGATATCCGCAATCCCACACCCACAGTCCTGAACCAAAGCAGTAAGGCCAATGGAGACGGCGATTACATTTATGAGGGATCAGTCCCCGCTACCGAAAGCGGCGCCTACGGCTTCAGTGTCCGCGTGGTCCCTACCCATCCCTATCTGATGCAGGCGCACGAACTGCGTTTGATCACCTGGTCCTAGCAATCGCTGAAGAGTCGTTTCGGCCGCCTTCGCATGCTGACCTGAGTCAGCAGCATGGGAGGCACTATCGGGTCTCTCAGAATTTTTAGCTTTACACGAAGATTGCGAAAGGCACAAATCGACGCGCGGCTGCCACGATGCGATACCTGAAATTAATTTCCACGGTAATTATTTTTGTAGCCATCCCCTGTTCTGCGTGGTCGCAGATTGGATTTTCTGACTTCAAAAAAATCTGGGGTCCGCGTTATCAGGCTATTCCTGAAGCCAATGCGCCCCATCCAGCACCGCACGGAACGGGCCCGGCCGACCGTATTCGTCACTGGAACCAGATCGCAATCAACGCCAGTGGACTCGATCACACGCCTGTGGCACCGGGAGAGAACCGGATCTTTGGTGAGCAATTCGGTCCAACGCGCGCAAGCCGCGCAATGGCAATCATTCATATCGCAATTTTCGATGCGGTCAGTGCAATCGATGGACACTTCAAAACTTACACCGGGCTTGGACGCGCACCCGCCGACACCTCAATGGAGTGCGCTGTTGCGCAAGCTGCATGCGAGACGTTGGACGCGCTTTTTCCCTCGCAAAAGCCGACCTTCGACCAGGAACTAACTTACGAGCTCGCTCAGATTCCGAATTCTGCTCGCAAGACAAACGGCATCTCGCTCGGACACAACGCGGCTTCTGCCATCCTTTCACTTAGGGCCAACGACGGTTCTCAAGCTGCGGAACCTCGAATCGGCATTGAATTCATCACCAGCAATGAACCGGGTAAATGGCGTCAGGACCCGATCAGTCAGATTCCCGTCGCACTGGGCACGTACTGGGGCAGAGTGACACCTTTTGTAATCCAGTCCTCGCACCAATTCCGTTCGCCCGCTCCGCCCGCGTTGAACAGCGCCGAGTACGCAGCTGCTTACAACGAAGCAAAATCACTAGGCGGCGACGGCGTGATAACGCCGACATTGCGAACGGCGGAAGAAACGCAGATCGGCATTTATTGGGCTTATGACGGAACACCGAGCTTATGCGCGCCGCCGCGGTTATATAACCAAATCACAATGCACCTCGCGGACCAGATGGGTACAGCCTCAGACGCAGCCGAGCTCGCGCGCTTACTGGCACTCGTCAACGTAGCGATGGCCGATGCCTGCATTTCAACCTGGGAATCCAAATACTACTATCAGTTTTGGAGACCCGTCACCGGGATTCGCGAATCCGATCCTGGAACCGGACCAACGCGTCGTGGCGATGGGAATCGCGCAACAACCGGGGACCCAAGCTTCACGCCTCTCGGCGCGCCCGCCAGTAATCTCACTGGTCCAAACTTTACGCCGCCATTTCCATCGTATCCGTCTGGCCACGGCGCATTTGGCGGGGCACTATTCCAGATCCTGCGCAAATTTTACGGCACTGACAACATCGCCTTCACTTTCGTCTCCGATGAATTCAATGGCGTAACGCGTGACAACGCAGGGAACGTGCGGCCGCTTGTTCAGCGTAGCTTCTCTTCTCTGTCCCAAGCCGAGGAGGAAAACGGCCAAAGCAGAATTTATCTCGGAATTCACTGGGCATTCGACAAAACAGCAGCGATCGCGCAAGGACGCCGTGTGGCTGATTACGTATTTACGAACGCATTTCTGCCGTAAGCAGGACTCAGCCACACGCGAACTAGCTACCTCCTTTCAAACTGGCCGTTGCCTTCGTCCAGATAAATCGTCGAGTTGACACGGGAGATTTTCAGCGTTTGTCGCCAGGTTCCTAACGGGAAATCCTTTGCCGCTTCAAATGTTTTAGTCTCGGTGTTTGGCTTTGGAGCGCTGCCGTCTGTCATCGCTTCGGAAAGAATTCTGCCATCCATTTGCTGCTGCGGTGTAATTCCAAGAATGCGCAGAATCGTCGGTGCAAGATCGACATTTCCGCTTGGCAAATCGTCTGTGTAACCCCAGCGAAAATCCGGACCCGCTGCGATCAACATGTTGTGCATGTCGAATCGGCTGAGCGTAGCATGTGTCCCCTTCCCTGCTGCGCGCTGCCAATCGGCGTCAATCATTCCCGGAACATCGAATTGATTTTTCGAATCATTCCAGCGGAACGCCATCACTATGTCCGGCGCGTGTTCGCTCTCGATCCTCGCTTGCTCCAGGACGAACGTGCCGTCCGTTGGCTCCCTCGCAAAAATCACGCCGCCAAAATCCGATTGCTGCAAGAATTCGACAAGATGATGGGCCACGGTCGCGTCGTGTCCGATGAGATAGACAAGAATGCTGCCGCCGTTCCCCACCAACATAATGTCTCCCGGTTTCGGTTCTTCATTGAATTCTGTCTTCGCTTTAAAAACCGCTTCGTTCAGGATCTTCCGGACATCAACGGATCGCTCGATCGTCGAAAAACCGTGATCGGAGACGACAAAGACGTCTGTTGTTTTACGCGCTCCATGCTGATCTAACGCCGAAAGAAGAGACGCGAGGTTTTCGTCAGCGGCTTTGATTGCAGCCAGGACCGGCGGCGCTCCCGGCGCAGATTCGTGCTGGGTAAGATCTGGCTCGCCCAACCAAAGAATCGAAAAGGAGGGGACGCCATCTTTCCAAAGAAGATCGGTCAATGCCTTCGTTGTCCAGATGTCTTGTTGCAAATGCTCCGACGGAAACGGCCCAAGCGCGGCAGCAATTGGCTTGAGCGCGTCTCGGGGGCGCGATTCTCCGGCAAAAAGAGTGACGCAACCTTTTGCATTGCTGGGATCGACTTGTCGGTCTAGTAAAAGTCCAACTGTTTTTGTAGAGGCGATTGCAGTGCGTCCACCCTCGCGTTGCACGAGTTCGGCAATGGTCGGAACGGAAATGTATTTGCCGGCAGAGAATCCATCGCCTCTCTGCACCACTCTTGGAGCTTCGACATCAATTGATCGCCTGCGATCGATTTCAGGGCGGTACTGATGATTTGCCATGACCCCGCTGTGATCTGGATACACGCCAGTGACGAGCGCTGTCCCGTTCACGTTTGTGGCGCTGGGATAAACCGCATGATGATTACGAAAAGTGACTCCTTCGCCAGACAATTTCCAAAGCGTTGGGGTATTTTCTTTTGTTACGAAATCCGGACGCATCCCGTCCCAAACTACAACCACCACATGTCGCCCAGATTCCGCCGACGTTTTTGTAATGCCGGGCGTTTGCGCACTGTAGAAAAGCGCCAGGCCAAAAATGAATGCGCAGTATGGACGCACAGTGCCAAGGATTGATTTGTTTGTTTGCATTTTTACCGTCACGCGATGCTAAGACTTCTAGTCCATCTATTAGCGGCAGTTTTGGTTTCCAAGGCAGCAGCAACTCCGCTTATTCCTACCGCGCCCGGAACAGGTTGGCGATACAACATGACGGAGGAAGTTGGAAAAGGGCTGAATGTTCGCAATGCAAAACCGGACGCCGAAGGGAAAATTCGTTCCGAAGTTTTGTACCGCATCGACGGCGCGGAGGATGTTGACGGGAAAGAGCTTCTCCAGTTCGAAATGCACCGGGCCGGGGTTGTCACAAATACTGACCTTCTCAGCGTTGATGAGCATGGAATAGTTTGCTGGGCTCGAATTAATGTCGATGGCGAATTCATCAAGCTGAATCCGCCGCAGACAATAATCGCCACGCCGCTGAAGCGCGGCGCAACCTGGAATTTTAACGGTCAGGCTGGCGATTTAAAAGTGCGCCAGCATTACAAGGTGACCGGCGAAGAGGATATCAATGTTCCAGCCGGAAGATTTCGCGCCTTCCACATTCATGCCGAGCAAACCTTGCCGAGCCTGATGACGATTGACCGCTGGTTTGCACTTGACACCGGAATTGTCAAAGACGTTACCAGCATGCGCGCTGCCAATGGCGATTTGCTCCAACGCATCTCGCTCGAGTTAACGGAGCTGCCAAAAATCGCGGACAGGCCGGAGGTGAATCCGGATGCCGCGCCGAAGAAAATTTCCGTGACCTTCGCAAAAGAGCGCTTTGGAAGGGCGACCACGACATTTTCATCAGGCACGCCGCGTATTTATGCGCGCTGGCAGGGACATCGCCTCCCCAAAAACGCAAAAGTGCGCGCTGTATGGATTGCCGAGAATATTGGCGAGGATTTTCCTCCAGACTATAAAGTGGACGAAGCGTCTGCGATTGCCGAAAGCCCGACTGCTCACGGAGTATTCACGCTCTCGCGACCCGAAGACGGCTGGGCGCCGGGCGATTACCGCCTGGAATTCTACGTGGATGACGTTTTCATTGACGCAGTGAAACTCAAGATTGCGAAGTGACATCGTCATGTCGAGCGCAGTCGAGACATCTCTAATATTTAGGCCTCGACCAGGAAGACTTTCCTCGACTTCCGATCGGAATGACAAACCGCTGTTACACCTCAGAATTTTCCTGAATCCAAAGCGCGGCATCGCCGCATCATAACCAGAGGAAAACCACCTTCACATGAAGAAGCTGATACCCGTATTCCTTGCCGTGTGCGTCGTTCTCGGTGTTGGATGCCGATGGGTGGGAATTCGAGGCAATGGCAACATCAAAACCGACGAACGCACCATTGGCAGCTTCACTATCATCGAAGCCAGTGGCATGTTCACGATCGAATGGGACAATGGCGCGCCTACGCTTCGCATCACGACGGATGAAAATCTGCTTCCCTACATCGACAACCATATTTCCCGTGACACTCTTCATCTGGACATGCGCGAGCAGATTTGGCCAACGCGCGGAATCAAGGTCTTTATCGCAAGTCCCACGCGCACGGGAGCGCGAAGCCGTGGGGCTGTGACGCTCACCGCGAGGCAACTGAATGGTCCCAAATTCGCTTTTGAAGCGAGCGGCGCATCACATGTCGCACTTGATGGAGGCATTGACGAACTCCTTGCCGATATGACAGGGGCAAGCGAATTAGAGGCGACTGGTCTTCAGACTAAAACAGTCGAAATCTCGACAACTGGCGCGGCTGACGCCGAGATCTCGGTTTCGGAAACCTTGAAGGTATCGATCACAGGCGCAGGAAAAGTCACCTATTCGGGTAATCCGAAGAGGATCGAGAAGCACATCAGCGGTGCAGGCTCGATCCGGCATCGCGATTAATCTGTAACCACGGCGCTCTGTCGCCATGCGTTCGCAGAATTTCCAACCGCGCCTCGGCAGAGCGAGGAACTACAGCATCGGATTCTAGCGATGCGCGTTTGCGGCGAACAGAGATCGCCGCTACAGAAATCTGCTGCGATGGAAAATTTTATCTGCGTACAGTGCGGGACGCAGTTTGCGGAGACGGCGGAGCCGCCGCCGCGTTGCCCCATTTGCGAGGACGAAAGGCAATTTATTCGTCACGCCGGGCAGGCATGGACAACGCTTAAACGATTAAAAACGGATCATCGCAACCGTTTCGAAGATGAAGCGCCGCAGCTTCTCGGCATCGGCACTGAACCGGAGTTTGCCATCGGCCAGCGCGCACTGCTCCTGCAATCCCCGGGTGGCAATCTGTTCTGGGATTGCATCACGCTGCTCGACGAAAAAACAGTCGGGGCCGTTAGTGCGCGCGGCGGTATCCGCGCCATCGCAATCTCGCATCCGCATTATTACTCGGCGATGGTCGAATGGGCCGACCAATTCGATGCACAAATTTTTTTGCATGCAAAAGATCGACAATGGGTAATGCGTCAAAGTCAGCGGATTCAATTTTGGGAAGGAGCGACCCTGCTACTTTGGGATGAGCTCACGCTGATCAATTGCGGCGGACATTTTGATGGCGGCACGGTCTTGCATTGGCCAAAGGGAGGAAACGGCAAAGGCGCGCTGCTCACTGGCGACATTATTCAAGTTGTGCAGGACCGCCGTTTCGTCAGTTTCATGCGCAGTTATCCAAATTGCATTCCGCTCGGCGCAGCTGCGATTGATCGTATCCTCAATACTATCGAGCCGTTTTCGTTTGATCATAATCACAATCGTTAGATTCCCATGGCGCGACGGCTGAAAATGATTATCGCCTACGACGGGAAAGGATTTGCGGGATGGCAAAGTCAATCCCATTGCAACACGATTCAAGATCATATCGAGCGCACGTTTGAGCGTGTCGCCGGCAAGCCGGTCCGCGTTCATGGGGCCGGACGAACCGATGCAGGCGTCCACGCTCTCGCACAGTGCGCCCATGTTGATCTGACCGATACCCGCTTTTCAGCCGCGCGTTGGACACAAGCGCTTAATGCACTACTGCCGCCAGCCATTCGCGTGCTTCGATGCCGATATGTATCAAAGGACTTTCAGGCGCGCCTTTCCGCAAAAGGAAAACTCTATCGCTACAGGATCTGGCCTGCCCCGGTCCTGTCGCCGTTCGAATATGGCCGCGCCTGGCACGTCACGGGCCCACTCGATCTCGAAGTTCTGAAAGCGGCGGCCAAACACTTTGTTGGCACTCATGATTTTGCCGGCTTCGCTGCTAATCGCGGGAAACGAGAAAAGAGCACGATTCGGACAATCTATTCTGTGCGTGTTCGTCGCAACGGTGCCTGCATCAAGATCGAGTTCGATGGCGACGGCTTTCTTTACAAGATGGTGCGACTAATCGTCGGCTCGCTCGTCCGATGCGCGCTAGGTAAAATGCGTATCGAAGATCTTACGTGTCGATTGGCTTCCAGCCAGGTCGCCGCAACGCGTTTTGCTGCTCCAGCCGAAGGACTATTACTTGTTCGGGTGCGCTACTAACTCCGACCTAGCTCGCAAAGTTTTTGCAAATCGAAAGCCGGTTTTGGAATAACCCAGCGCCTCGTAAAATCGATGCGCCGCTTCGCGCGCGAATCGCGTCGTTAAAGTCACTCGTGTAATATTTCTGCTCGCAAAATCTTTCTCCGCTGCGGCAATCAGAGCCCGGCCCAACCCGCTGCGTCGCTGTTTCTTTGAAACCACTAAAGCAATAATTTTTCCCGAAAGATCATTATGCTCGTGGCTCATGTGGGCCATTGTGCCGATCATCCCGCAGACTTCATTGCCGACTTCCGCGACGAGCGTGCCATAACGTGCGTCGTTTAAAATCGATTTCACACGCTGCCGCATCTCGGACCTGGTGGTCTTGTAGCCAAGCTCGCACATCAACGCGGCCAGTTCGGGTGCGTCGGTCAATTTCGCCTCGCGGATCCTAATACCGACATCCCTCTGCTGGCTCATTCATTCCGCAATGCGCGCTTCGCAATCTGAAATTATCACTCCTCAGTCCTCAAACGCGGCAATAACTGTTCCAGAATTGTTGCCACAGATTCATCGACGGTTTGCTGATCGGTGCGCACCACGATCTCCGGATCCTCAGGCGCCTCATAAGGTGCATCGATGCCCGTGAACTCACGGATTTGCCCCGCCCTCGCTTTCTTGTAAAGATTTTTTGGATCACGCGCCTCGCAAACCTCCAGCGGGGCATCCACAAACACTTCGATGAACTCCGCGTTACCTTCGAGCGCGATCTCGCGCGCACGGCGTCGATCCATCCGATAAGGCGAGATGAAGGCCGTGATTACCACTGCGCCAGCGTCGGCCATCAGTTTCGCCACCTCGCTTACACGTCGAATATTTTCGACTCGATCTTCCGGTGAAAAACCCAAATTCGAATTTAAACCATGGCGGATGTTGTCACCGTCGAGCACGTAGGTATGCATGCCGCGATGGAACAGGTCGCGCTCGACCGCCTGCGCGAGAGTCGATTTCCCGGCGCCAGAAAGGCCCGTGAACCAAACGACCGCACCGCGATGACCACTCCGCCGGGCACGCTCTCGTGCCGTAATTTTTCCCTCGGTCCAGAAAATATTTTTGCTCTTTGCAACCTGCCGGTCGGTATAAACCCCTCCGAAAATTGTGCCGCCGCCGCAGATTTTTCCCTCTTCCACAATGACGAATCGCCCGAGGTTCGGGACGCGATCATGGTTATCCATGACCAGGGGACCGCGCGTTTGAATGGTTAGTCTGCCAACTTCGTTTCGCTCCAACTGTTCCCACCCATCTGCCACCTCAGAGGTCGTCGCGGCGACCGAAGGCGGGTCGCTCTTTGACTCCAGTGTGGACGAATCTATTATCCGCTCGATCGACACGATTTGGCATTTCACTTCTTGTGTCGCCAGACGCAGATCGTAAAAACGACCCACTCGCAAAGGCTCGCGCACAATCCAAAAGAGATCGGCATGAAAACGATTCGTCTCGATTGGTGTGTCGTTTTCATGCGAGGCCACGTAGCCGCGCTCGACGAAAATCTGTTCGCTGAGCGTGATGCCAATTGAGTCGCCAGCCACAGCAGGTCCATTTGCTGGCACATTCCAACGTTCGATGGTCGCCACGACCGATGACTTGTTTGCTGGCGAAAAGACCAGTTGGTCGCCCACGTGCAGCGCTCCGGTCTCGATTCGCCCTCCAATGATCCGCCGTCCATCGAACCGATACACATCTTGAACGCAAAAACGCAGTGGAAGATCGACATCGGACTTTTGCGGTTCCAAGAGATCTAGCGCTTCAAGGACGTTCGCGCGGCAATACCATTTCATTTTCATGCTCGCCCGCGCGACGTTTTCACCGTCTTTCGCCGAAGCCGGAATGAAGAGGCGTGCTTCCAATCCAAGATCGAATAGAAACTTCCGGTAACTCTGCTCAATCTCGCGAAATCGCTCTTCGGAGTAGTCCACAAGATCCATCTTATTTACGACTACAATGAGGTGCTTAATGCCAAGCATGCTGAGCAGATAGGCGTGACGACGGCTTTGCTCACGCACGCCCTCGTTGGCAGCGATCACGAGTATCGCAGCGTCGGCCCGCGACGAGCCTGTGATCATGTTTTTTAGAAATTCCTTGTGCCCCGGCGCGTCGATGATGGCATAGCGGCGCTGCGCCGTTCGAAACGGTATCTCGGTCGTGTCGATGGTGACATTTTGTTTTTGTTCCTCGAGCAGCGCGTCGAGCAAAAACGCAAATTCAAATTCCATGCCTTCAATAGCACAAGCTTGCTTAATCTCCTCGATCTTGCCTTCAGGCAGTGAACCAGTATCATGCAAAATTCGCCCGATCAGCGTGGATTTGCCATGATCGACGTGGCCCACGAAGACGACACGGAGGGGAGCGGAAACCGGGGAGCGGAAACCGGAGAGCGGATAGTCTTTCGTATTCACCGTTCTTTGGTCATTCGTGCTGTCTTGATCGAAGAGACTGTGACAGCGAGGATTTCGTTTGCTTCTTGTAGCAATTCTTTTGTTCGCTTCTCCGCTACGAACCCGAGTTCAAGAATCACCTATTGCCTCCAAGTTTGGCACGCGATCGTCTGCGCAAGCGGCGTATTCGGCAGCGATTCAGCCAATCGTATACAGCGGATCCCAAACTGAAATATTCGCTTTCGAAATTCAGCGCGTGTCATATTTGAATCTGTCCGGTATCCGCTTTCCGGTTTTACAAAAATCCTTTCGCCCTCAGTTTTTGCATTGCGTTGCGCTCGTAATGATCCTGGGCGCGGCCGGCGCGTTCGGTTGTTTTTGTCGCTTCCAGTTCGGCAATGATCTCATCGATTGTCGATGCGGTGCTCTCGATCGGATGTGTGATCGGGCTGCAGCCAAGCGAGCGGAATCGTTTCCCGTTTCGCGCGAAATACATTTTGGGGAAAGGGATGTTCTCGCGCTGGATATATCGCCAGACATCCACTTCAGTCCAATCGAGCAGCGGTTGCACGCGCACGTGTTCGCCCTTGCCCGCGCCGGTGACGAACTGTCCCCAGAACTCCGGCGGTTGATCTTTGTAATCCCATTCAAACTGCGCGTTTCGCGGCGAAAAATATCGTTCCTTCGCGCGAGTGGGATCTTCATCCCGCCGAATTCCCGTGATGAGCGCGTCCCATTTATATTCGGCGAGCGCCTGCTGCAACGCCACCGTCTTCAATTCGTGTGTCACGGTCACGGGATCATGTGTCTCGTAGCCGATGCCGCGATCACGCGCTTCGGTATTGATTTTCACGATCAACTTAAGGCTGTGGTGCTTGGTCGCCCATTCCCGGAACTCCAACATCTCGGGGAATTCATAGGTAGTATCGATATGCAGAACCGGAAACGGCACGCGTCCAAAAAAGGCTTTGCGTGCCAGCCAGACGAGGACGTTAGAATCTTTCCCCATCGACCACGGCATGGCGATGTTCTTGAAAGCGTGATACGCCTCGCGAAAAATAAAGATGCTCTGATTCTCGAGTTGATCGAGATGGGTGCGGCTCAATTCGGTCATGAGGTGGTCTTGCAAGAAAGGGTTACGGAATTAGCCACAGATGACCGCAGATTCACACAGATTCATTTGAGGGTGTTTGGGTGTTCCTTTCGTAATCAGCGTTTCACCCGTGTCAATCTCTGGCTCGTTTTCTCTTGCGGGGGCGGAGCGTGATCTTAACCTTAAGTTATGTCGGAAACTCGCTCGACAGCGTTCGATTCGAAAATCGAGGGCAACGTCATCTTTACGCGCTTCGATGCAGCGCTCAATTGGGTACGTAAGAATTCACTTTGGCCGATGCCGATGGGTCTGGCCTGTTGCGCGATTGAGTTAATGGCGGCGGCCGCCTCCCGCTTCGACATTGCCCGGTTCGGCGCGGAAGTGATGCGTTTCTCGCCGCGGCAATGCGACGTAATGATCGTTGCCGGCACTGTCACTTACAAAATGGCGCTGGCAGTGAAACGAATTTACGAGCAGATGCCGGAGCCGAAATGGGTGATCGCCATGGGTGCATGCGCGTCCACCGGCGGCATGTACCGCTCTTACGCGACGCTCCAGGGAATTGATCAGCTCGTTCCGGTCGATGTCTATATTTCCGGTTGTCCGCCCCGTCCGGAAGCGTTGCTGGCAGGCTTGATGAAATTGCAGGAGAAAATTTCGCGAGAACACTCGTTGAAGAGACAAAAACCGGAATTGATCGAAAGAATCGAGGAGGCGCTGGCATGACTGGACGCAGTCTAACTTGCAATTGTAGGGCAAGCGCATCGCTTGCCGATACGCATAATCTTGGCAGGCGGAGCGCCTGCCATACGACGTTTTAAACAGATGACCGCCCAGGATGTATTCGAGTCGCTTAATAAATCGTTCGGCGAAAAAATTCAGAACAAAACTGAATTTCGTGGCGAAACGACTCTGACAATTGCGGCGAGCGATCTTCGTACGGTCGCGAAATTTTGTCATGAGGAACTCTCCTTCGATTACTTGCTCGACATCACCAGCATCGACAATTTCGGCGAGGACCCGCGCTTCGAAGTCGTTTACCATCTGTATTCGATGCCCCACTCGGTGCATCTGCGCTTGAACTTGAAAGTCCCGGACGAAGCTCAGTCGGTTGATACCGTTTGCGACATCTGGCCCACAGCGAACTGGCACGAGCGCGAGATTTACGACATGATGGGTATCAAATTTAATGGCCATCCCGATCTGCGTCGCATCCTCATGTGGGATGGCTACCCTTACTTTCCACTACGAAAAGATTTTCCGCTTCAGGGATTACCGAGCGAAATGCCCGACGTCGCTTTCACGAAAGTCACTCCGATGGAAGGTGGTCCTTTCGTTACGGTTCCGAGCACGGCCACGTCAAAAGACCGCGAACCGCGCGGCCGTCCGCCGGAATTGTGAAGATGAGGAAGTGCCAGATTAGAAAGTAGAAGAGCCAAAAGAGAGCTCGCACCCGCCAGCGGTAGCTGAGCTTGTTCTCGTTAGGTCTTCGAAGTTCAGCCGGCGCGCGAACCGGGCGCGCCCTACCACTACGCGGCTGAGACCGGCGGGGCAGTCGCGGGCTTGCGCGTGGCAGCCATCACGTCTGGACGCAACGTTTCGTCGCGCGGCGCACCAGGTGTCCTTGCGCTGTGCTTCGGATAGGCGATCCGGCTGTGAAGCATCATTGTGAGCGTGAACCGGAAACGTTCGGCGATAATTTTCAGTTCGCCGAGCGTGAGGTCGCAGTCGTCCAATTGTCGATCGCTGATACGCTCGTCGATGAGTTCGTTCACGAGCGATTCAATCTTCTGTGGGGTTGGTTTTTCCAGACTGCGCGAGGCGCTTTCGACCGCGTCAGCCAGACTGACGATGGCGCTTTCTTTTGTCTGCGGTTTCGGTCCGCTGTAACGGAAGCTTTCCTCGGATACATCGGGAATATCTTCCTCGCGCAACTTCATGATCTTGCCGCCGGCGCGCGCGTCTTCGTGCTGTTGCAGCGCGCGCTGATAAAAATAACGGACGACCGAAGTGCCGTGATGTTCCTGAACGATATCGATGATGCGCTGATTCAGTTTGTATTTGAGAGCGAGATCAACCCCTTCCTTGACGTGCGCCATGATGATCAATGCGCTCATCGTTGGCGCAAGCTCGTCGTGCGGATTCCGCTCAAAGCCCATGTTTTCGGTGAAGTATTCCGGTTTCACGAGCTTGCCGACGTCGTGGAAGTAAGAACAGACACGGCAAAGCGTGGCGTTGGCGCCGATTGCCTCGGCCGCTGCTTCAGCCAGGTTGGCCACGACCAGGCTGTGGTGGTACGTCCCGGGCGCTTCGATGGTCATCCTTCGCAGCAGCGGATGGTTAAGATCGGAAGCTTCCAGCCAGGAAATGTCCGTGGTGATCTGGAATAGATGTTCAAGAATTGGCAGCGTACCGCCGACGATTGTTGCAGTGACGATTCCATTGCCGATAGCGAGAGCACTTTGCAGGCCGATCATTCCCCAATCATTAGCCATCGGGAAAAACCAATTAATTGGTCCGATCAAACCAAACGTAAGCGCCAACAACCAAATCGCGAGCCCCACGCCGACACCAGCGCGAATGAGTTTGCTGCGGCGCCGCACCTGTAATGTAAGAGACACTGCAGTGAAGCCGCTGATCAGGCTCGTGACCAAAAGCGGTGCGTCAATTGGTCCAAACAAAACGCTGCTCCAAAGGCTTACGAAAAATGCGGCGTAAAGGCCATGCTGCCGGCCCAGCAGCACACTTAAAACAAGCGGCGCGAATGCATAGGGCGTGATCAATCCGCCCGTTTCGGGTTTTAAAAAGCTATAGGTCCCGCTGTTGCATAGCACGAGCAACAGTTTTGTGACCGCGAGCTGGACGAGGATGATACCAAAGATCAGAAGAATCCGCGAGCTTTGCGAAAAGCTCTTGGGCTGATTGATCCAGAGCTGCGTAATAGCGGTCGCCAAAACCAGCAGCGCGATGACAAAATTTTTCGTTGGTTCAGCTTGTTGACCGGTGAAAACGAGAATGGCAAGGCCGGCAGCAAACACGGCAAAGATCAAAACCTTCCCATACGGCGCATACTCGAGATTGCGCAGCAGTTCGCTTCGCGCCCGGCGGCGTCGGATCTTCCGCGACGCGAGGCCGCGCCTGATGAGACGCGCGCGTTTAAAAAAGGCGAGCATGTCGATCCTTACTTGCGCTGCACTGGCGCAGGGCTGCGGTGCTGTTGATAGGCGTTGATGATGGCGCGCACCAGTTCATGCCGCACAACGTCGCGGTCTGTGAAATAAACAGTCGCGATTCCAGAAACAGTTTTCAACGCCTGCAAAGCTTCAACAACACCAGAGCGCTTGTTCGCCGGCAGATCGATCTGCGTCACGTCGCCCGTCACCACGCATTTTGAATTTAAACCGATTCGAGTCAGCAGCATGAACATCTGCTCGGTCGTCGTGTTTTGCGCCTCGTCCAAAATCACAAATGCGTTGTTCAAGGTCCGGCCGCGCATGTATGCCAGCGGTGCGACTTCAATAGTTTGGCGCGCAATTGCTCGCTCCATTTCCTCCGGTTCCAGCATATCACGCAACGCATCATAGAGCGGACGTAAATAAGGCGTAATCTTTTGCTCCAGATCGCCGGGCAGAAATCCGAGTGCTTCGCCGGCTTCCACGGCCGGACGCGTTAAAATAATGCGGTCCACTTGTTCCTTCTTGAGCGCGGCCACAGCCATCGCCACGGCCAGATATGTCTTGCCCGTGCCGGCGGGGCCGATGCCAAAAACGACGTCGTACTTTTGAATAGCTTCAACGTACGCCCGCTGATTTGCGCTACGTGCGACGATCGGAGGCTTGCGCAACGAAGTAGTAATCTTTGTTGAAGCAAGGTCGCTCAGGTTCTGGTCGCGCGCTTCCGTCACCGAATTCAAGGCGTAATTGAATTCGTGCCTTTGAATTTCGACACCTCTTTGGCGCGCGTTTTCCAGTTGCTCAAACACCTGTTCCGCTTTGTCGATCCCGCTCGGTTCCCCTTCCAGTTTCACCCAACCTTCGCGCGTGGTCACTTTCACACCGAGAGATTCTTCAAGTGTTTTCAAAAGTTTCAGATCGTTGGCGTATAGCGTTTGCAAGGCGCGTGGGCTTTCAAACTGCAAGGTGCGTGTTTGAGTCATAATCGTGGCGTTGGCTTCCAGCTTATGCTCCATCGGCAGGACGCCGATGCCATCAGTCCGAACCTAGCGGAAACCATACACCAGCGCCCAGTGCGTGCGTTCCTCCGGCGAGTCCTCGACGCTCACAATGATGAAGTAACTGCCAGTAGTTTTTGGAATTACGTGCGCAGCTGCGAAGTGACCTTTCTCCCATCCATCTGGGTCTTCTGCCAGTTTCCCATCCGAGTCATAAATATGCACGGAAATTTTTGCCCGTTCGACTTCTGTGCCCAGCCAAAACCAGTATTCATTCCCCTTAAACAATTGCTGACGCACGGCTTTTTTTTCCCCGGAACCGAGATCACCTCCCCAATAGTCCTCTCGTACCTGAAATCCCTGTTTCACATAAGGTTCGGCGGCTTGGAGGGCGAACGTCTGCGCGTCATCGACCGATGCAAAAGCCGTGAGCCGGAATAAGCCGAGCATTGCCAGCAGAATAACCTGGCCAAAAAGGATTTTAACGAAAGGCGTCATCGAAATTCCTAATCTCTGGTCACGATGCCGTTGCCAAGCCGCGTAGTGATGTCGTTGATTTTCTTGACTGACTCGCGAGGGATCGGACGGTTGCCCACATCGATGAGAGGCTTCACGTCCACGAGCGCCTCCTGAATTTCGTGGAGGATGGGGACCTTGTACTCCGGCATCCGCTCCAGTCGCGTCTGGAAATAGGAAAGTAGGTCAGGTTGGTGTAGCAGCTCGGCGCCATCGGGGGAGAAATGCTTGGTCACCACCGAAGTCAACACTTCCGTGCCACGAAGCCAGCCGCCCAAACTGACAAGCTGCGACAGTTTTTCATCATGCACCTCGTTCATTGCCTGCTGCACGCTATTTTGTGTGCGATCGAGCTCCTGGCGCACACTTTCCCAGTCGCGCTTGTCCGCAGCTTCGGTGATCGCTTTAGCATGCGGCGTGATGGAGTTTCCCACGCCGATTCCCTTAGCCAGCGTCAGGACCTTTTGCCCAATCTCTTTAACGGCCGGCGCATCCTCTGCTTGCACAGCCACGAATCCATCGGCAATCACCGTCCCCAGCAGAAGAGCGATCCGCGGCCGCTCGGTAAAACTCGCGCCCTTGTCGGTTCGAACGTGTTCCTTCCAGTTGACCGCGCCCAGTTTATTCAGCGCGCCAAAGATTTCATTCGGCAACGGAACCACCACGTCTTCCACCGTTTTTGATAGTTGTTTAATATCGATTCGTTGTGGAGCTTGGGCAGCATGGGCGCACAGCGCCAGGCCCGCCACGGCGATCGCACTTAGTTTTAGATGTTTAGTAAACAGAAGCATTGAGACCTTCGACTATTGATTTCGGGTTCGTATTCAGGATTAATGGAGCCATTTTAAACAGAACCCGCCTCGCGCACAAACACCTTCCAGAATATTTTGACCGCCTTAAATCGAACAATTGTGCTGCCTCAGTTGCGTCTTCCATATTTTTTATGAACCTGACCAGGCTACAGGAACTCCTAGGTCGTGCCTCATCAAAGCGAATACTCGTAATCGGCGATTTGATGCTCGATGAATTCGTTTGGGGCAGGGTAGGTCGAATCTCGCCGGAGGCTCCGGTGCCGGTGGTCGAGGTAACGGGTGAATCCTTTTACCCAGGCGGCGCAGCCAACGTTGCTCGCAACCTGCGCGAATTCGTCGATGGCGTCGCTGTCATCGGAATGCTCGGTAAAGATCGCAGCGGCCAGCAACTCCGGGAGTTATTGGCTAGGCAAAACATCGACACATCCAATGCGGTCGAGGATGAAACTTTTTGCACCATCGTCAAGACTCGCATCATCGCACTCCATCAACAGGTGGTTCGTGTCGATCGCGAAAAAATTGTCAGCCCCTCGGCAGCGCAAATTGCAAAAGTAGTCGACGCGGTCCGAAACAATATCCGGAAAACCGATGCAATTATTTTCGAAGATTATGGCAAGGGTTTTGTGACGACTGAGCTGGTCTCACAGATTGCGCGCGTAGCTCGCAACGAAAATAAAATCGTCGCTGCCGATCCCAATCCCAGACATTCTCTGGATTGGCGCGGTGTTACGGCCGTGAAACCAAACCGCACTGAAGCCTTCCTCGCGTCAGGCGTTCCGTGGCGGGAACCGGATGAAGCTCTTGCAAAAGATGTCGATCTTAGGCGCGCCGGCGAAGCGCTGCTCAAAAAATGGGAAGTAAAGTATGTTCTAGTCACGCTCGGCGAACATGGAATGATGCTTTTTCAGCAGAACGAAGTACCGCACTACATCCCAACGAAAGCGCGGCAGGTTTTCGATGTCTCCGGCGCGGGAGACACTGCTATTGCTCTGTTCACCCTCGGGCTCGTCTGTAACGCGACTCCTATTGAAGCGGCCGAAATTGCCAACCACGGAAGCGCCGTTGTAGTCAGCAAACTTGGAACAGCGACCGTCACCCAAGATGAACTCATCGCCAGTTTCCGAGAGGACAGTGAACATGAATGATGCGCTGTTGCCTGCTGTCTTTGTCGATCGTGACGGCACGATTATGGAGGACTGCGACTATTGTTCCAACCCGAAAGACGTGAAGATTTTTCCAGGGGTGCCCGAAGCGCTCGGGCGCTTGAAATCGAAGGGATTCAAACTCATTATCATCACAAACCAAAGCGGCATCGGGCGCGGGCTAATGACGGCCGAGCAATATCGCGCAGTTGAAGGGGAAGTATCCCGGCAATTGGGCGCTAGTTTAATCGATGCTACTTATTTTTGCCCCGATGTTCCCAGTCAGCATTCCATTTGTCGCAAACCTGCGCCTGGAATGATCAAGCAGGCCGCTCGGGAACACCGGATCGATCTTTCTCGTTCGTTTTTAATTGGCGACAAGGAGATCGACGTCCAGTGCGCCCACAACGCGGGTGTGCGCGCGATCCGGGTTAAGACCGGCCTGCAACGCGACATGGTCGGCAGCATGGCCGACTGGATTGCCGAAGATTTGCGCGCAGCAACCGAACTCATACTAGACGCAACGTCATGGTAGCGAGGTCATGCCGAGCTTCCACGAAGGACGCTTCCGGTCGTGACAGGACAAAGGCTCATTCACGATCCCACATATGAGTAAGGCTCTCGGTGTTATTCCTGCCCGCTGGGGTTCCACGCGTTTTCCGGGAAAACCAATGTATTCAATTGCTGGAAAACCACTTCTGCGTCATGTCTGGGAACGCTGTCAGCGCGCAAAAAAATTGGATGCGCTCATCATCGCCACTGATGATAAGCGCATCGCGAAAGCTGCTTTCGATTGGGGTGCCGAATTCGCTTTGACTTCGCGAAGCCATCGAAGCGGAACCGATCGGGTCGCCGAAGTGGCACGCCATGCGAAACGCTTCGCGTTCGTGATTAACATCCAGGGTGACGAGCCGTTGGTCGATCCACGTTTAATCGATAAGCTCGTCGAAAAGCTCCGCTCGGATCGCAGGATCGCCATCGTCACTGCCGCGCATCCGTTCGCCAATCCTACGGAAGCAGAATCACCGAACCAAAATAAAGTCGTTGTGGATCGGAACAATTGCGCTCTTTATTTCTCACGAAGCATTATCCCCTACTCTGTCAAATCCTCTCGCGTTTGTTATCTGCGCCATCAGGGTATTTACGGTTTTCGGCGTCGGGTGCTTCTGCAATTTGTGAAATGGAAAACGGGGCCGCTGGAGCGCGCGGAATCGCTCGAGCAATTGCGCGCGTTGGAAAATAGTGTAAGAGTTCATGTGCTCCTTACCAAACATGGTTCCCTCGGTGTAGATACGCTGGCTGACGCAGAAGCGCTGGAGCAAAAACTTGCTCGCGCACAACGGAGGGTTCGCTCCAGATGAAATACATTTTCGTCACCGGCGGAGTAGTCAGTTCGTTAGGCAAAGGGTTGACCGCAGCCTCGCTCGGTACCTTACTTGAGGCGCGCCGCTTGCGGGTTGTCCTCCAAAAATTTGATCCTTATCTCAATGTCGATCCCGGGACGATGAATCCGTTCCAGCACGGGGAAGTTTATGTGCTCAACGACGGCGCGGAAACCGATCTTGATCTGGGCCATTACGAGCGCTTTACCAACTGCGTCCTCACGCGGCACAATAACCTGACCAGCGGGCAGGTTTATGAGACCGTGATTTTAAAGGAACGGCGTGGCGATTATCTGGGCAAAACCGTGCAGGTGATCCCACACGTCACTAATGTGATTAAAGATCGCATCCGCGAACTTTCCGACGAGAGCAAATACGACGTCGTCATCACAGAAATTGGCGGCACGACTGGCGATATTGAAGGTCTTCCATTTCTGGAAGCGATCCGGCAGTTCGTTCTCGAAGTCGGTCTGCAAAATGTGCTGAACATGCACGTTACGCTTGTTCCGTACATCAAGGCCGCACATGAGTTGAAAACAAAGCCGACGCAGCAAAGTGTGGCCAAGCTGCGCGAGATCGGTTTGCAGCCCCAGGTGTTGATTTGCCGCACCGAAAAACCGCTTGACCCCGATGTGCGGCGAAAATTGTCGATGTTTTGCAGCGTTTCTGAGAAAGCGGTGATCGAGGAACGCGACGTCGAGCATACGATTTACGAGGTGCCATTGACCCTGCATGCGGAGGGACTTGACCAACTGGTGTGCGATCTTTTGCACCTCGAAACCTCCGAACCCGATCTGGCAGATTGGCGAAAATTCGTCGAGCGGGTCGTCAGTCCGAGTAAACACGTCAAGATCGCCGTGGTCGGCAAATACATGGATGTCCGTGACGCCTACAAAAGTATCTACGAATCGCTCACCCACGCTGGGGCCGACGAAGATTGCGAAATCGATCTCAAACTTATCGATGCCGAATCGTTGCAGCAAGGCGTCGATGGCCAATTTAAGGATGTGGCCGGCGTCCTGATTCCTGGCGGGTTTGGCGCTCGCGGAGCTGAAGGAAAAATCAATGCCGCCCGTTACGCGCGCGAGCAGAAGATTCCGTATCTTGGTCTCTGCCTTGGCATGCAAGTTGCAACTATTGAATTCGCGAGGAACGTCTGTGGAATCAAAAACGCAAATAGCACTGAGTTCGACAAAGATGCCCCAGAGCCCGTGATCTCTTTGCTGGAAGAGCAGCGTGGCATCCGTAACAAAGGCGCAAGCATGCGGCTGGGCACATGGCCGACGAAGATTATCCGAGGCACGCTCGCGGAGAGAATCTACGGTGCAACTGACGTGACGGAGCGACACCGGCACCGCTACGAGTTCAATATGAAGTATCGCGATCGAATGAACGCCAAGGGCTTTGTAATTTCAGGAACCTCACCGGATGGCACCCTCGCCGAACTGATTGAGCTTCGCGATCACCCGTATTTTGTGGGCTGCCAATATCATCCCGAATTTCAAAGCAAACCAAACAAGCCGCACCCGCTGTTCAAAGGATTCATTCAGGCCTGCCTTGCTCATCCGATGGATCGTGCGCCGCGCGTTGCAACCGATCCATTATCGCCGCGCCGAGTCCCTGAGAGGGAACTCGTTCCGCAACGATAAGATCGGCGTCGGCTTGATCGAGCTCACGCAGATAGCGAAAGAGGTTCGCAGCCGCCTCACGCAGGTCTTGTCGTTCACTTAAGCGGCGAACTACCGCGAATCCCTTCTCCGATTCAACTGGATTCCAGGCGAGTAAGCCGACCTGCTGGTTTTCTTGCGGCGAAAATGATTCGGCATAGTCAACCAGATGCAACGGTGTCTTGGGTGCATAATGCGACGACAATTGTCCCGGCGCGGAGACTCTTCCCGTTGGTGTGAAGACGCGAACCTCGGCAAATTTGGATAATTGCTCGGCAGTGATCGGGCCGCGGCGCAAGATCTCGATCCTTCGACTGCGCTCAAGACAATCCTTGCCGTCACGAACAGTGATGATTGTCGATTCAATTCCATGCTGTGTCGATCCGCCATCGATGATCAAGGGAATCCGGCCGCCGAGCTCATCGTGAACGTGCTGGGCCGTCGTGGGGCTAATCCGACTGAATCGATTTGCACTTGGTGCAGCGAGGGGTTTTTCAAACGTCGAAATGATTTCCGAAAAAACCGGATGCCCGCTGATCCGAACTGCGACCGTATCGAGACCCGCGGTCACGATTTCTGGAACGGTTTCGCGTTTCGGCAAAACCATCGTGAACGGACCAGGCCAAAACCGCTCGGCCAGTTTCAAGATCAATTGTCGATCTTGAGCGAAGAGATCGACAATCTTTTCCAGCCAATCACGATGCGGTAGGTGAACAATTAGCGGATCGAAGCGCGGACGCTCCTTTGCTTCAAAGATTTTCGCGACTGCAATTGGGTTCAGTGCGTCAGCAGCGAGACCGTAAACAGTTTCTGTAGGCAACGCAACAATTTCGCCGTTGCGCAGCAGTTCAACCGCCGCAGCGCGGTCGGTTGAAATCACCGTTTTCACCTTGGCAATTTCGCAGCCAATACCGCTTCGGACTGCTTCCTGCGGAATGCCTCCAATTTCTGGCGAATTGTTGTGTCGGTCGTAGCCAGAATCGCTGCGGCAAGAAGCGCTGCGTTTTTGGCGCCCGCCTCGCCGATCGCCAATGTGCCAACAGGAATTCCGCCCGGCATTTGGGCTGTCGATAAAAGTGAGTCGAGTCCTTGCAGCTTCGATTGAATCGGCACACCAAGAACGGGCAGCCAGGTATGAGCAGCAACGACTCCGGCCAAATGCGCTGCGCCGCCCGCGCCGGCGATGATGACTCGCAAGCCGCCGTCCGCCGCTTTGCGCGCAAACTCCGCGGTCGCGTCCGGGGTACGATGAGCGGACAGGACGCGCACTTCCTTTGGCACACCAAGATCATCAAGCGTTTCCGCAGCGTGCCGCATCGTTTCCCAGTCCGATTTACTGCCCATGATAATGGCAACCAACGGCTTCGATTCAGGCATGGGCAAATTGTAGAGCGTTCGATTCGTTCGCGCCAGCGAACTCACCCTTCGGGCTTCCCGTCTATGTCGTTCGGCCCCGCCGGCTCCATTCTGTGAAACGCCAAGCAGGTACCTGGCCGAAACCGCGTCTTGGTGAGATAATTGGCCAGTGAGCAGTCGGGGCAAATCGATCGTTCTCATTGGTATGATGGGCGCCGGGAAATCTTCCGTTGGACTTTGCCTGCAGCGGTGGACAAAGTTTGCGTTGCTCGATACCGACGACATCGTTGCCTCCAAGTTCGGCATCTCGATTCCGCAAATCTTTTCCAAGTATGGCGAGCAAGGCTTCCGTGAAAGGGAAACTCAAGCACTTCGTGGACTGGCACTCACGAAACCGTCAATCATCGTGACAGGCGGCGGAATCGTGCTGCGCGAAGAGAATGTCGACCTTCTAAAGCGCTTCGGGACGTTGGTATGGCTTGACGCGAACGAACAAACGCTTTTCGAGCGCGCTTCGCGAGTGGGAACGCGACCGCTACTCGAAGGCAAGAATCCAAGAGTGACGTTCGCGCGAATGCTACGCGCGCGGCTGCCGCTCTATGCGAGGGTTGCCCATCTTCGCGTCGATACGTCCGCGCTTACGGATGAAGAAGTTGCCGTGGCAATTTTGAGCAAGCTGGCAAGACTTAATCCGGAACCGAGATCTCCGATCCCGGCTACAGCGCTATGACTCGGATTTCGGGAGCGGAATTGAAGGCACGGCTCGCAGCGTTTGCCCGTGATGTTGGTTTCGATTCGTGTCGTATAGCCGCTTGCAACGCGCCAGTGCACACAACTGAATTTCGCGACTGGCTGCGACAGCACGCGCATGGCGAAATGGATTACATGCAACGCGGCGAAGAAAAGCGTTGCGATCCGCAGAAGGTGTTGCCCGGCGCGCGGTCAATCATCGTTCTGGCGTTGAACTATTTCCAGGGCCACGCAGGCCACAGCGCCGCAGCTATAGGAAAGATGGGACGAATCGCACGCTACGCGTGGGGTGATGACTATCACGATGTGATTGCGACCAAGCTCAGTAAGATCGACAATTTCCTTCGCGTCTTTGGCGGAGAACAAAAATGTTACGTCGATACCGGCCCGATTTTAGAGCGTGATCATGCGGCTGAAGCCGGGATCGGTTGGCACGGTAAGAGCACAATGCTCATCGATCGGCGTCTGGGCACATGGTTTTTTCTTGCTGAAATCTTAACCACGCTCGAGCTGCCACTGGATGCAAGCCAACGCGATCGCTGCGGAACGTGTCAGCGCTGCATTAAAGCGTGCCCGACTGGCGCAATCACCGCTCCGCATCGACTCGATGCACGCCGGTGCATTTCTTATCTGACGATCGAGCTAAAAGGTTCCATTCCAACGGAGCTTCGTTCGCTCGTCGGAGATCGGATCTTCGGTTGCGATGATTGTCTGGATGCTTGCCCATGGAACCGTTTTGCTCAGGTATCTCGGGAAACCTCATTTTCGGCGCAGCGCTCGACCGCCGGCAGGTCATTGCGGGAATACTTAGAACTCAACGATACGGATTTCCGCACGCTGTTTCGAAATTCGGCGATCAAACGAATCAAGCGGCGCGGCTTTCTGCGCAATGTGTGTGTCGCCTTGGGTAACGTAGGCAACGTGTCAGACATTCCGGCACTCGAGCGCGCGGCAGCCGATCCAGAGCCATTGATTGCAGAACACGCGATGTGGGCGATCCAGCGCATTCGCGAGCGGTGCAAGGAGGCGTTGGCTGTAGTTTGTTGAATCCAACCGCAACGTTCCCCGCATCTCATTGTCGATGTTTGTGAACGGCTGTGTTTCGCGAAAAGTCCAAAGTGAGATAGTTTTCGTCTCGGCTAAAGCTAGCATCTTATGCATCAAGCCTTAACCACTCCCCCGCTTGCCCAGGAGGCGAAGAAGCGCCGCTTGCGTCGCAGGCGCAATATCATTTTCGGCTCGGCTGGCGCATTGCTGCTTTTGATTGTTGGGCTAATCGTCGCGAGCAAACGTGAGAAGCCAATCCCCGTCACGACAGAGAAAGCTGTTCGTAGAACAATTTTGCAGATCGTCTCGGCGACTGGGAAAATACAGCCTGAAACTGAAGTGAAAATCTCGCCGGAAGTGGCTGGCGAAATCATCGAGCTGCCAGTTGAAGATGGCATCCAGGTTAAAAAGGGCGACCTGCTTGTTAAGATTAAGCCGGATTCTTACAAGGCGCTGCTCGAGCAACAAGAAGCGGCTATTAGCGCCGCCAAGGCCACGAATCTTCAGCAAAAGGCGACGATGCTGAAGAGCGAGCACGATTTCAAGCGAGCGGAAGATTTGTTCAGTAAAAAGCTGATCTCAGAGCAGGAATACAATGCGGCGGAAGCAGCTTATGATGTCGCGAAAAATACGTACGAAAGCTCACTGCATGAGATCGAGCGTGCACAAGCCAGCTCTAGCCAGGCGCGCGATCAGCTGTCGAAGACGACGATCTATTCGCCGATGGATGGAACGATCACTGTCTTGAATAGCAAACTCGGCGAACGGCTCGTCGCCACGAATCAGTTTGCCGGAACCGAAGTGATGCGCGTGGCCGACTTGAGCCACATGCAAGCGGTGGTCGATGTGAACGAGAACGACGTGGTCAACGTGAAACTTGGCGACAAAGCCAGCATCAAGATCGACGCTTACGCGGATCGCAAATTCAAAGGAGTCGTACAGCAAATCGCGAACACTGGGAAAACGACGGGCGCCGGTACACAGGAGGAAGTCACGAATTTCGAAGTGAAAATTCGCATCAACGATCACGATGTGGCGTTGCGCCCCGGACTAAGTTGCACCGCCGATATTGAAACGAGCTTGGTCAAGGATGCAGTCGCGGTGCCGATGCAGAGCGTGACGATTCGCACCGGCGACACCAACTTGAGTCCGGAGGAGATCGAAAAGAAAAAGCAGAAGACAGCGCAGCGAGACAAAGGCGAGAACAGCGCAGATTACGTTAACGAGCGCCAGGAAAAGGCGACGCAGAAAGAAGAGCACGAAAAAATTGCCAAGGTTGTGTTTCTGAAAAAAGGCAGCAAGGCGCAGATGGTGAAGGTAACGACCGGGATCTCGGATGACACCTACATGGAGATCAAGAGCGGCGTGCAACCGGGCGACGAAGTGATTTCGGGCAGTTACAGCGCGATCAGCCGCAAATTGAAGGACGGCGCCAAGGTGAAGATCGACAAGGAAGCTGTGAAGTGACGCCTGTAGCCGCCTCGCTGTGCGAGGCGTGCGTCGCCCAGAGGGCGACGGCTACAGCTGAAACCCGAACACGATGAGCTCGAATCACGTTCGCCAAGCCGGACCGATCATGATCGATATCGAAAACATCACGAAGGACTACGTCATGGGCGAAGAGATCGTTCACGCCTTGCGCGGCGTGTCGCTTCAAATTCGGAGCAACGAATACATCGCCGTCATGGGTCCCAGTGGCAGCGGCAAATCGACGTTGATGAACATGCTTGGATGTCTCGATACGCCGACTTCCGGGCGTTACGAATTTAATGGCCGAAACGTTTCCGCGATGAACGATGACGAACTCGCGGCGATTCGAAATCGAGAGATCGGCTTTGTCTTTCAAACGTTCAACCTTCTTCCCCGCGCTGACAGCCTCCGGAACGTCGAGCTTCCGCTGATCTATGCGGGAATCGACCCGGAAACACGCAGGGAGCGCGCCGCACGCGTGTTGCAGGACGTGGGACTCGGGGACCGTTTAGATCACAAGCCGAACGAGCTTTCCGGCGGGCAGCGTCAGCGCGTCGCGATTGCGCGCGCTTTGGTAAACGATCCATCCATTATTCTGGCCGATGAGCCGACGGGCAATCTCGATTCGAAAACCGGCGAAGAGATCATGGCGCTGTTCGAAAACCTGTATCAACGCGGGCACACGATTATTCTCGTTACACACGAAGCCAATATCGCGCGTCATGCACGGCGCACGGTGCATCTCCGCGATGGGCTGATCGAAAGTGATGACGGCGACTTCGGCGGTATCGGCATCTTGCCGATGGAAGATCGGCTGGAAGCCGATGCCACGCTCTAGTAATGAAACGCTTCGCCTACGAGCTGACCGAAAGCTGGAAGATTGCCGTGGCGCAGATGCGTTCGAACAAGACGCGTTCAACCCTTACCGCACTCGGAGTGATCATCGGGATTGTCGCCGTGACGCTCATGGGTACTGCCATCGCTGGAATTCAAATCGGATTCGATAAAAGCATGGCCGTATTTGGCGACGATGTGCTCTACGTCGAGCAATGGCCGTGGAAGCCCGTCGACGACTGGTGGAACTATCGCGACCGTAAAAAAATCAAAACCGAATACGCGGAGCCAATCAACCGCATAATCGCAGCCACGCCGAATTCAAATCTCGTCGAGGCAGTGCCAACTTCGAGTCTGATTCGCAGTGTGAAATACGCAGACAACGAAGTGAGCAACGTCCTAATCAGAGGGACGGTGTCGGATTACCTCATCACGTCCACGTTCGATTTCAAAGAAGGCCGCTTTTTCAATGAGTTGGAATCTCGCGGCGGCGCTAATGTCTGCGTGATTGGCTATGACGTGGCCGATGCGTTGTTTCCTTCTGACAGCCCAATCGAAAAGTCGGTGCTGATCAACGGGCAACCGTTCAAGGTCATCGGCGTGATCGCGCGGCAAGGGACATTTCTCGGATTGTTCAGCCTGGATGCAATTGTGGTGATGCCGCTCCCGGCGTTTCAAAAATATTTCAGTGCCAAAAGCGACTCGGACATCCTGGTAAAAGTGAAGGACAAGACGAGGCTGGCCGAAGCAAGAGACGAGCTGACTGGGATCATACGCCGCGTCCGCGCGCTGCCACCCGAGAAAAAAGACGACTTCAGCATCAACGAACAACAGGCATTGAAGAGCACACTGGATCCGATCAAGAATTCAATCGCCATCGCAGGACTTTTCATTACTGGTCTTTCGCTTTTCGTCGGTGCGATCGGGATCATGAATATCACGTTTGTGAGCGTGAAGGAACGCACGCGCGAAATTGGAACCCGCAAAGCGCTCGGCGCACGAAGACGGACAATTCTTCTTCAATTTTTGATTGAATCCACCGCGCTTTGCCTGCTCGGTGGATTCATCGGACTAACGGTTGCTTATTTCACGTGCACCGGCATCGGCAAGGCATTCCCCTCATTTCCAATTCATTTCTCACTCGGCCTAGTGTTCGTAAGCATGATCGTTTCGATACTGACAGGCCTCTTCTCGGGATTCGCGCCCGCCTGGACAGCGTCGCGCCTCGATCCAGTCGCAGCGCTCAGGTATGAATAGAGTCGTTTAAACCACAGAGGACGCAGAGGACACAGAGACTGTGAAGAATTTAAATGAAGTCACGGATGCGATCATCGGAGCAGCCATGGAAGTCCATCGCGCGCTTGGGCCTGGGACTATTGGAATCGACTTACGAAATGTGCCTCTGCCGGGAACTGAGTATCCGCGGACTTTCCTTTAAACGGCAGGTCCCGATACCTGTGGAATACAAGGGAGTTAAACTAGACTGCGGCTTTCGGGCAGACATTGTCGTTGATAACACGATCCTTGTTGAGATTAAGGCGATCGAATCGCTGGCAGCAATTCACGATGCTCAATTGCTGAGTTATCTAAAGCTCGGTGGCTGCAAAATCGGATTGCTGATCAACTTTAATGTTGAGCTGTTGAAACACGGGGTGCGACGACGCGTCCTCGGGCTTATTGAAGAGACCAGCTTATGATTCTGCTCCGTGACCTCTGCGTCCTCTGCGGTAAGTAGATCGAGATGTTATTCGGCGAAATCATTAAAATGGCATTGGCCTCGCTGGGGGCGAACAAGCTGCGCGCCGCTCTGACGATGGTCGGTATCACCATCGGGGTTTTCTCAGTCATCTCCGTAATGACCGCGATCGGCGCGCTGCAGCATTCGATCGAGAGTGGAATAAGCTTTCTCGGATCAAACGTCTTTCAGTTCGCAAAATATCCGGTGAGTATTGACGCGGGTGGCGAAACGAAGAAAAAATATCAGAATCGACGCAACATCACCTATCGACAGGCGTTGCGCTACTACGAGTTAATGCAGGGCGATGCGCAGGAGATTTGCCTCAAGTGCTTTGGTCGGGATCTAAAAGGGCAAGCGGTTTACAACGGCGTGAAAACGACGCCGAGCCTCGAGGTCGTCGGGACAAATCGAAGCTTTCTCACGGCGAATGCTTACACGCTCGGTTATGGCCGCAATCTAACCGACGAAGATGTCGATTTTTCACGCAACGTCATTGTCGTCGGAAAGACGATCGAAAAACGATTGTTCCCGCACGAGTCACCGATCGGCAAAGTCATCCGGATGAGTGGACATACCTACACTGTCATTGGCGTGCTCGCGGAAAAAGGCACCTCTTTTGGGCAAAGCCAGGACGACATTTGCATAATGCCGATCACAAGATTTTTTGAGAATTACGGCGAGGCCAATCGCACGGTGAA
>QHNV01000082.1 GCA_003218535.1 Verrucomicrobiota bacterium | reverse complement strand
CTGAAATTCGCTATAGGCATCTTCGAATTTGCCTTCTCGATAGGCATCGATTCCTGGGGCATTGGCGAAAAGAAATGGCGAGAAAAACATTAGGAGCATCGCGGCCGCAGCTGCGGTCCTCGCAGGCATGGTCGCATACCGTCTTTCACGCGCTCGGCCGCGCTCGGGAATCAAGATCGACAAGGCCAGGGCAATTAAGGCTGCGCCGAGCGGCCATTCGTAACGTTCAATGGGCCGGCGCGACAAACGCACGTCCATTTCGGCGGCTTGCATCTTTGCCAGTCCTTCATCGTGAAGCTGTCGCATCGTGCGTGGCCCATTCTCCAAATGGAGATAAAATCCGCCCGCCACTTCTGCGATCTCACGCAGCCGTTTATCGTCGAGCTTGGATTTGACCACCTGGCCGCTTGAATCTTTAACGAAAGCCGTTTGGCCGTCGTCGCCAGTGATGGGAATGAGGGAGCCCTGTGCTGTTCCGATGCCCACGGTGAAGATTCGCACGCCTGCATCAGCCGCGGCTTTCGCCGTTTTCACGGCGTCCCCGTTCAATTCTTCGCCATCGGTAAAAATGATTAGCGCGCGATTTCCTACTGCGCTCTTTCCGAAGGTCTGCGTAGCAAGAGCAATGGCGCTGGAGATATTCGTGCCGCCTTCCGGAATCGTCTTTGTGTCCAAGTCGTTGATTGCCTCAACTACGGCGTCGTAATCAATGGTTAGCGGCGCTTGCAAAAAAGCGCGTCCAGCGAAGGCGATAAGCGCAACACGGTCGCCCTGAAGCTCGTTGATCAAGTCTTGAGTTACAAGCTTGACCCGTTCTAGCCGGTTCGGCTGGACGTCATTCGAAAGCATGCTCCGCGATGTATCGACTGCGATCAGCAAGTCGAGGCCCTTACGTTTTACGTCCTCAAACGTATAACCCCAGCGAGGTTGAGCGAGACTGATCAGCGCCAGCGAAAGACCAAGCAGTTGCAAACCAAAGCGCAACACGCGTCGTGGGCGATTTACCGTTCCCGCCAACTGCGGCAGCAATCGCGCCGAAACAAACTCCTGCAAGCGCCCGAGTCCGCGATGCTCTGCGCGAATGAACAACGCAATCAGAACCGGGATCAGAAGCAATCCCCAAAACCATTCTAGTGCGCCGAAGCTCATGGCAGTTTTTTCCAGAGCGTTTGCGATAACACCATTTGCGCGAGCAACAAACCGCATCCGCTCGCGAGGCAGATGGGAAATAGATCACGGTATTGCTGGTATTTTTTGACGCTCACCGTCGATTTCTCCAGTTTGTCGATGTCACTGTAAATTTGTTCGAGCGATTGGGTATCTGTCGCTCGGAAGAATTTCCCGTCAGCAATTTTTGTGACCTCCCTCAGACCCGTCTCGTTGAATTCCACACGCTGGTTTTCGTAAAGAATATTGCCAAGCGCGTCGGTAAGCGGCCCGCGAGAAGTGTAGATCGGCGCTGGTGCGATTCCATTGATTCCAGCGCCAATCGCATAGAAATGAATCTTCAACGCCTTTACTGCCTCGGCGGCGGTGTTTGGCGGAATTTTCCCGGCATTATTTTCACCATCGGTCAACAGCACCATTACGTGGCTCTTTGAACGTTTGTCATTCAGTCGATTAGCCGCCGCAGCCATAGCCGATCCAATCGCCGTGCCATCCTCAACGAGTCCAATGCGCACTCGCTCCAGGTTCTCCAAAAGCCAATCGTGGTCCAAAGTCATTGGACTAACAACGTATGGCCGGCCTGCGAATGCGATGATCCCGATACGATCGTTCGGGCGTCCCTCGATGAATTTGCGGGTCACTTCCCGAATCGCATCCACCCGCGTCGCCTCCTGACCGCCAATTGTAAAATCTTTCGTAAGCATTGATCCGGAGACATCGAGCACAAGCATGATATCAATCCCACTCGCTTCGATCTGAGTGAGGCTCTTTCCGAGCTGCGGACGCGCGAGCGCCACGACGAACATCGCCAATGTTGCCAGCATTAGTGTTCGTAAAATTTTGCCCGCGCGTGCTGCGCTTCTTTTCCCGATTGCGCGAAGACTTGCTGTCGATGAATACGTCAACGCAGCCGCCGGTCCGCGTTTCCCGCGAAGCCACGCAAGCAATGGGATCGCCAGCAACAACAGAAGCAGCCACGGGCGCGCAAACGTCAACGCGCTGTCGGGCCACCAATCAAATAGTCGCAAGTTGACCTCCCTGCACAAAACGAATCGCTTCGTCGAGTAATAACTGGCTGTCCGCAGAGGTAGCTTCGTAGCGTGCGAACTTGATCAGATCGCATCGGCTCAAAAAGTCCTCCAGCAGCGACTTTTCGTCGGTGGAAAACGGCGAAGCTTTGGCCAGCGCGGTCAAAAATTCGATGGAAGTTTGTCGCGTTGCCGGCAACCCGTACTGGCGCGTGACATACCTTCGCAGAATGTCAGACAGACGGATGCTGAACTCATAAGCACTGACCCTGTCAATTTCGTGCCTGATTCGTTCGATCTCTTCGAGTGCGATGTCACGGGGTAACTTTGGCGGCAATGGCAGTTTGCGTCTCCGTGCGAACCACCAAATCACGACGCCGAGGAGCGACAACGCAACAAATGTAGTCGCAAAAATCAGCCAAGGCGAAATGAGCGAGTAATCAACAGGCGGAACGATGTCGTGAAATTCTTCGACGGCGAGCGCTGATAGTGACAAGATCGACATACTTTGCCTACCTAGTGGCAAGCCGGCGTTCGCGCTGTTTAAAAAACGCGCGAAGCGGCGGCAAATAATCCTTTCCAGTTTGCAACGCGATCGCATCGATGTGGTTGCGGCGAAAAACGCGGGAAAGTTCTGAGTTGCGTGCTTCGATTAGGTCGGTTAAGCGCGCGCGCGTTGTGCGGTCAGCAGTGTTGATCTCAATCTGATCGCCACTTTCGGCATCTTCCAACGTAATGAGACCGACGTTCGGCAGCGATCGTTCTCGTTCGTCGTGGATATGGATGGCCATGAAATCATGTCGTCGCCCGCTCACGGCGAGCGCCTGCGAAAAATCAGGCGCTTGAAAATCAGAAATGAAAAAGACGACCGCCCGGCGCGTGACAATGTTGTTCAAGTAATCGAGTGCCAATGCCGGCTCGGTGCCGCGTCCTTGCGGTTTAAAAAACAGAATCTCGCGAATGAGGCGCAGAGTGTGCGATCGGCCTTTTTTAGGTGGAATAAAAAGTTCGACGCGATCGGTGAAAAGTACCAGCCCGACCTTGTCGTTGTTACGAATAGCGCTGAAAGCGAGTAAACAGGCGACTTCGGCCGCCAGTTCGCGCTTCGATTGCGTGGTGCTGCCAAAATTTCCGGATGCACTAACATCCACAACAAGCATCACGGTGAGTTCTCGCTCTTCAGTGAATTTTTTCACGAACGCATTGCCCATGCGCGCGGTCACGTTCCAGTCGATTGCCCGAATTTCATCACCAGGTTGATATTCGCGCACGTCTTCAAAATTCATCCCGCGTCCTTTGAAGACGCTGTGGTAATCGCCGGCGAACGCGGTTTCAACAAGACCACGCGTCTTGATCTCGAGCGTTCGAATTTTCTTGAGAATCTCAGCAGTTCTCTCTGCCTGCTCGTCGTCCCGAGCGAAGCGGAGCGAAGTCGAGGGACCCTGTTGCATTACCGAGGAGTTCTGGCGAGCCGCAAAGCGTACATCTCGGCAAACAAGTCGCGCCATTCAGGATTGCTTCGAGCGATGAGTTCTTCCTTTTTCGTGCGGCTCCAGCGTTCGAGTTGTTTTTCTCTCGCTATTGCGCTTGTAGGACCTGAACCCGCTTCGAAATGAATGAGCTTGTGGGTGTCGTACCGCCGAGCAAACGCGCTTCCGCGCCCGAGCGAGTGTTCGTTGGCGCGCCGCTCGAGACTGCTCGTGACACCAATGTATAAGACAGTGTGGCGGTCTGCGTTCGTCAAAATGTCAACGGAGTAATTCCGATGTCGCATTGGTAAATCTTGGATTGTGCTACGGGATTCCTCGACTTTGCTCGGAATGACGACAAGGCGCTCACGGTACAGGCAAGCCGGTAAAAATCCGCTCGATGATCGTTTCGCTTGTGACTGCTTCAGCTTCGGCTTCGTAGCTGACGATGATGCGATGCCGCAACACGTCGGGACCGATGCTTTTCACGTCTTGCGGGGTGACATAACCGCGACCATTTAGGAATGCATGTGCGCGTGCGCCAAGCGCCAGATAAATCGTCGCGCGAGGCGAAGCGCCATAACGGATGAGACCCTCAAGCCGCAAATTGTATGCCGCGGGCTCGCGCGTGGCCCAAACGACATCGACAATGTAGTCCTTCACCCGGTCATCGATGTAGATGTTGTTAACCACGTCACGCGCCGCGATGATTTGTTTTGGATCGATCACGGGAGCGACTCGTAAATCCGGCGCCGAAGTCGCCATCAAATCGAGAATCCTTCGTTCCTCGTGCTTTTGTGGATAGCCAATATTTAATTTGAACATGAAACGGTCGAGCTGGGCCTCCGGCAACTGGTAGGTGCCTTCCTGCTCAATCGGATTTTCGGTCGCCAGAACCAGGAACGGATCAGAGAGAGCATATGTCTTTTCGCCGATCGTGACCTGCCGTTCCTGCATCGCCTCCAGCAGCGCGCTCTGAACTTTTGCGGGAGCGCGATTGATTTCATCGGCCAGGATTAAATTGGAAAAAATCGGACCAAGTTTCGTCGTAAATTCCCCAGTGCGCGGATTATAAATGAGCGTCCCGATCAAATCTGCGGGCAACAGGTCGGGCGTGAATTGCAACCTTTGAAAACCGGTCTGAATACAGGCGGCCATTGTTTTGACCGTGAGCGTTTTGGCCAGACCAGGAACGCCCTCAAGCAAGAGATGACCATTGGCGAGCAGCCCGAGCAGAAGGCGATCGACCAAATATTTCTGACCGACGATAACGTGAGCGACTTGTTGGCGAACGGCCGGAATCCATTGGCCAAGTTCTCGTACCTCCTGCGTAATCTCCTGCGTCGACTTCATACGGTGTGATTTTGAGACATGTGCCAGCGGGGAAATGTTCGATCAAGGCGGTGGTACGCCACCTGGCTTCCGGGCACGCAACCTCAGGATAATCGGCAACCCAGGATACGATTCGACTTGGCGAATGCGACCTTCAAGATAACGGCGATATACCTCGTTCAACAAGCGCGGCTCGTTGACGAAAAGAACGAATTCCGGCGCATGCAAACCCAGGTTTTCTTTTCCTCTCGCTTGCGCGGCGTAAAAAAGTTTTAGGCGGCGGCTTTTGGTCATAGGCGGCGGATTCGTTTCGAATGCCTGTCGTAGCAATCGGTTCAACTTTCCGGTGCCGATGCGCTCCCGCGCCGCGTGCCGGATCTTTTCAATCAATGAAAATAGCTTCTCGATATTTTCGGTCCTGAGCGCGGATGCGACCAACACCGGCGCGTATTCCAGAAAGAAAATTCTCGCGCGCGTTTCACCGACAAGCTGCAGTATCGTCTGCTTTTGATTCCGTTTCGGGCGGATCAAATCCCATTTATTTAAAACGATAATGGCGGCTTTACTCTCCTTTTGAATCAATCCTGCGATTCGTTTGTCCTGAGCCGTCACGCCAATGGTGAGATCGATAACGAGAACGCAGAGATCAGCGCGGCGGATGCTTCGCTCTGCACGCATGACGCTGAAAACTTCAACGGAACTGGAACGTTTGCCGCGTCTGCGGATTCCCGCAGTATCGATGAACAGAAACTCTTGGCCGTCTCGTCGATAAGCAATGTCGATAGCGTCACGCGTCGTTCCCGGCAGCTCGCTGACGATTGCCCGCTCGCTCTGCACAATCGAATTAATCAGCGAAGATTTACCGACGTTGGGACGGCCGATGATCGCGATGGCCAGTGGAGGTTTGATGTCTGATTCTTGGTGTTTGATGTCGCCCGCATCAGCAGGCGCGGGTAGACGCGGTTCGATTTCGCCTAACAAATCCGAAATCCCGCGATCATGTTCGGCGCTGATCGCAACACTCGGTTCGAAGCCTAACGAATCGAAACCTGCGGCCAGCGGCTCGTGTTTCTCCTCGTCGACTTTGTTAATTACAAGCAGGACAGACTTCCGTGATTTGCGCAGCATACGCGCAAGCTCTCGATCAATCGGCGACAAACCTTCTTTGGCATCGACAACGAAGAGTAGAAGATCGCTCTCGCACAACGTTTCCTCTGCAGCGCGACGCACTTTCGCGCTCAGCTCAGCTTTTCCTACGCCAAAAATCCCGCCAGTGTCCCATACCGTGAACGGGCACGCGCCAAGCGTGCAAGTTGCCGAAATACGGTCGCGCGTGATTCCCGGCTGATCATGAACGATAGCAACCTTATGGCCAATTAGGCGATTGAATAACGCCGATTTCCCTACGTTCGGCCGGCCAACGATCGCGACATTCGGCATTTTGCTCGTGCCATTCACCGCCGGAAACCACACTAAGGTTTGGTCGCGTGTGCGTGGCCCGCAGCCTGCAATTGCCGAACGCCGTCTGCCATGTAGACGATTCCTGATATTAAAGTGAAAAAGCCGGCTCCGATTACAACGTAGAGCAGGGGAAGGAAGCGCAGCTGCAGCATCACCCAACCAATTGCAACCATCTGTAAAACGGTCGCGACTTTACCGGTCCAGTTTGGTTTCACATGTACT
The DNA here is from genome assembly GCA_003218535.1 of Verrucomicrobiota bacterium. Taxonomy (GTDB): domain Bacteria; phylum Verrucomicrobiota; class Verrucomicrobiia; order Chthoniobacterales; family UBA10450; genus Udaeobacter. The sequence continues at coordinate 15,947 of QHNV01000082.1, read as the reverse complement.
TTGCCGTTTAGCAAATACAAGACCGCTGTGCCGACGAAGAGAATAGCGTCCCGCGAAATCACGAGAACAGGAAACCAGATTGGAAATTTCCCGTAATCAGGGTCTCCCTCGCTCCAGTTACTGATGCTTAAAGTGATGATGCCACTCAGGAGCAATCCTTTGTCGGCAATCGGGTCGAGGATGACTCCTAGCGAACTTCGCTGATTGTAGCGACGTGCAACGTACCCGTCCACGCCGTCACTCAACGATGCGATCAAAAAAATAGCGATGGCAGTGAAGCGTTCCCACTCCAGAGGCGCGCCGTGTTGAATGCTTTGGCCGTAATAAATCGCCATCGTGACGAAAGCTGGAATCATTAGAATCCGAACAACGGTGATTTTGTTGGCCGTGGTCATGACGCGTAGGCTCGGATAATTGTAGGGCGTTTTCACGAAACGCCAATTCCCTTACTCAGCGTCAGATACAGACATCCTACAATGGACCTGCGCTGTTTCCGCGCCGCGAACCCAGCTTGGCGCAAATGAGAACTACGCCGCCGCCGCCGCCTTATGTCGCCCTTCGCCGAATTCTTCGATCATCTTCCTGTTGAACACTGGAATATCGTCGGGTTTACGGCTGGAAACTAGTCCGTTATCGACGACCACCTCTTCGTCCACCCAACGCGCGCCGGCATTGCGCATATCGACTTGGATTGCCGGCCACGATGTCATTTTTCTGCCACGAACAAGATCTGCGCTGATCAGGACCTGCGGGCCATGGCAGATCACCGCTACCGGTTTGTGCTGACGGAAAAAGTGCCGCGCAAATTCCAATGCGCTCTGATCTAAACGAAGTGCATCCGGATTCAGCAACCCGCCCGGGATCATGAGCGCGTCAAATTGCTGGGGACGCGCATCTTTCACCGTAAGATCGACATCAAACTTGTCGCCTTTGTCTGCGTGATGCATCCCTTGAATTTTGCCTGGCTTCAACGAAACAATCTTTGTTTCCGCTCCGGCTTCATCAAGCGCCTCACGAGGCTTGGTCATTTCCACCTGTTCAAAGCCATCTGCCACAAGGATGGCCACTTTCTTCCCATCGAGTTTTCGTGCCATAAGATTTCCCCCTTGATGTTGATTGATTCGGCCGCGGAAAATCGACCGTACTTACGTTACGAAGCACCCGTGCTGATTGGACGTAGTCTCCAAGATCTTCGTTCGCACGCGGCAATGCTGCTCAGAATGCAGATACTGATAAAGCACTCTGAAAACTATTGTTTTCACGTGATAATCGACTCCATTCGCGAATTTAATCGCGCCACGCCTTTCGTGCCCTATGAAGTTCACATGACGAGTGGCGAGACCTACCGGAGTACCGCACCCGGATTCCACCTCCATCTCTCCCAGGGGCTCGTACGTGATCATAATTGATGCCGAAGAAAGGCCACACCATCTAAGGGCTTTGTTGATTGACAGCGCCTCTCCGCTGAACAACCAGAGGCGGCGCAAGAACCGGAGATGCTCTCAGAGATAGTTTAATGCGAGACAGAGCTCATTTTTGAATTCGGGATTTTAAATGCTTCGATTTGCTTTTTGATTTCGTTAGCAAAAGCCGCTGCGCCGGCACCGTTTACGACCCGGTGATCGAATGTAAGCGACAGAGTGATGACCTCTGCACTTTCGTTTTCATTTTTGTTGGGAATCAGTTCCCGGTGCGCGGTCCCAACAAACAGCGTGCCGACTGATGGCGGCACGACAATCGGCGCACCTGCTTTCACTCCGAAAGCGCCGAGACTTGTGACCACCACCGGCGCATTCATGGCGTCCACACGGCCACCACGCGTAGCGACAACGGTCTGGTTGTAAACCTTCACGAATTCTGGCCAACTTTTTTTATTTGCATTTGTGATCACAGCAGTCGCGAGCCGATCGCCTTCTAAAGTGACGGCGATGCCTAAGTCGAAATCGTCATTCTGCACGATCTGATCGTCCTCAAGAATCAACCGGCGGAATGGCGCGTGTTTTTCCATCGCGCGCACGACCGACCACGCGATCATCACAGAAGGAGAGGCGGCATTTTTGGGGTCTTTTTTCTTGGCTGCCTCGCGGGCTTCTCGAATTGCCTCCCAGCGTGCATCGATCTGTAGATTGGCAGGAATAACATGGCTCAGTTTGCGGGTGATGGTAGCTGAAAGCGCCGGCTCGATTCCGCTGTAGCGGCGCCTGTCCTCGGGCGCGCCCTCTGGTTGTTTGCGGCTGGGGACAGCCGCCTCTACAGCAGGCGACACTTCGGCCACTGCTTGAAACTGATCGGCTAGCGATGCTTCGTCGGTAAAAAGTGTGCCAAGTTCCTGACCAATCTCGACCGTGTCACCGACTTTCGTCTTCCATTCGCCCATCACCCCAGCAAACGATGATTGGATCGGATAAACGGCCTTGTCAGTTTCGACTTCACACAGCTCATCATCCAGTGCGATCCGATCGCCCGGTTTTTTCAAAAGCGAAACGATTTTTGCATTGCGAATCCCTTCGCCCATGATAGGCACCATGATCCTTCGGACGCGGCGTTTACTGGTGTCGATTTTAGGCGCCCCGGGGTGCCGGCGTTTGTCGCCAGGCGCAGCCTCCGCCTCTGCGGTCACTGCGGCGTCCGCCTCTACAACTGCGTGTTCCTGTCCCGTTGCCACCGAACGCCGGATCGCAGTGACGATGCGCTCCACATCCGGCAGAGCGGCATATTCGTAGATCGGATTGTAACCGATCATGACGTTGGCTTTGCTGACGAGAATCGGTGGACTGATGATCTCATTCCAGAGCTCAGGCGTACCTATGATGTGAGAAATAATCATTTGCCCAACGCTGCAGTTCTCGGTGTCTTCTTGGACAACAACCAGTCGGCGAGTTTTCCGCACTGATTGTTCGATTGCGGTTTTGTCCCACGGAACGATCGATCGCAAATCGATTAGTTCGATGCTTAGCTCATTACCGATTTTTGCCATCGCTTCGAGGGATTTCTCGATCGTGTTTCCCCACGCGACGAGCGTCACGTCCGAACCGCTGGTGCATTGACGCGCCCGTCCGAGGGGAACGGCCTGGACCGGCTCCGCGTATTCGTGTTCAGCCCAAAGCAAATGTTTTGGAATTAAGAAAATTATCGGGTCCTCGCCGTGCATTGCCGTCCAAAGCAATCCGGCAGCGTCTGCCGGCGTGCTTGGAATGACCACGTTTAGACCCGGATAATGTGCGAACGCCGATTCATTTGCTTGACTGTGCCATAAACTTCCGCCGGGTAGGTAAGCGCCATACGGCGCATAAATCACGGCCGGACATTTCCAGTTGCCGAACGATCGCCAACGTAGGTTGGAGATGTTGGTGACAAGTTGATTAAACCCCGGATAGATAAAATCGATGAATTGCACCTCGAAAACGGGTCGTTTCCCGTAAGCCGCCAGACCGCACGCAACCCCGAGAATGGTTGATTCAGCGAGCGGCGAATTAAAAACCTGCTTTGGAAATTCTGTTGAAAGTTTCTGCGTAAGACGAAATACGCCGCCCTTCGGATCTTCAATGTCTTCCCCGAAGAGGATCCGTCGCGGATCTTCCTCCAGACCAGCGCGCAAGGTCTTATTTACTGTGTCGCCGATCCGATATTTTCCGGGCGGCAGAATTTGCTTGTCGACCTTTGGCGGCGGTTTGCTGACATTTGCGAGAAGCTCGTTAGGCGATGGGTCCTCAGCTTTTTCGGCCTCGGAATATTCCCGGCGAATGCGCTCCTTGATTTCGTTATCGAGCTTTGCGAACTCCTCGGCAGTAATGATGCCTTCCTCGATGAGCTGATCCTTCCAGTATTTGAGCGGATCAAATTTCTCGAGACTGTGCAGTTCCTCCTCACTGCGATAAAGTTTTTGATCATCGGAACTCGTGTGACTAGAGAGCCGCTCCATGTTGATCCAGAAAAAGAACGGCCCGCCACCGGCTCGAATCTTTTCAAACGCTTCTGCTGCAGCGTTATAAATCTGCTGCACGTTTGGCCCGTCAATTCGCCGCCAGTTGTCAGGCTCAAGAACATCCAACGCGAGTGGATTGGTTTTACGCGTCGGCATGCTGATGCCGTAAGCGTTGTCTTCGACGATAAAGAGCATGGGCAGCCTCTTTTCTCTGGCAAAACAGATTGCTTCGAAAAAATCGCCCTGGCGAGTCGCGGCGTCGCCTACTGTTGTGACAACAAGATGTTTTTTGCTGTCGAGTTGGATGCCCCAGGCAATGCCGCAGGCGGGAAGGAGCTGCGAACCAGTCGGCGTAGGCACGCTCCAGATGTGCAGGTCCGCGTTGCTATAGTGCGACGGCATTTGGCGGCCGGCGCTGCCGGTGTTGCGTTTCGCAAAGTACTCGAGACCGAGTTGACGCGTCGTCATCCCGCGTCCAAGCACGAGTCCGCGGTCGCGATAATACGCAACGATGTAGTCGTCCGGCTCCATTTGGATCGAGACCGCCGCGAGCGCTTCGTGTCCCATTCCTGAAACGTGAAAATGTCCCTTGCCCTGACGAATTAAATTTTGTTCGCGCAAGTCGGCGTGACGGCTCTCCAAGATGATAGTTAAGAGCCGCAGTTTATCTTTTTTACTGAGGGCAGGCATACGGTTATTGATGTTACACGGCAGGCGCAGATCGACAATCGCCTGCATTTCCTTCCAATAGAAATATCGGATGGGCTCGACAACATCAAAATCGCAGCGGGGCAGGGGAGTAATCGAATCCTATCGCGCATTTCTGCTGCTCTCTGCCTCGGCGCCGGTTATTTCGCTGGGCGAGGGGAATACGCCGCTGATTTATTGCCCGCAGTTAACCAAACGCATCGGCCGCGACTGCGAAGTTTTCGTGAAAAACGAAGGGATGAATCCTACCGGCTCGTTCAAGGACCGCGGCATGACGGTGGCTGTGTCGAAAGCGCTTGAGCGTGGCGCGAGTGCGCTCATCTGTGCGTCGACCGGGAACACTTCTGCTTCGGCGGCGGCGTATGCAGCACGGACAGGAATTCCGTGCATTGTGATTTTACCTGCAGAAAAAATCGCGACCGGCAAATTGGTACAAGCGTTTGCCTATGGAGCAAAGATTGTTGCGATCGATGGCAATTTTGACGACGCGCTGCGAATTGTGCGCCACCTGGGCGAAAGCGGCGATTTCGTGATTGTAAATTCAATCAATCCAGATCGGATCGCAGGACAAAAGACCGCAGCGTATGAGATTGTGGATGAAGTGAGTGATGCACCTGATTTTCAGTTGTTGCCAGTCGGCAATGCAGGAAACATCACTGCTTACTGGGCAGGATATCGGGAGTATCATGCACACAAAAAATCGACAAAATTACCGGCAATGATTGGTTTCCAAGCCGCTGGCGCTGCGCCGATTTTTTACAATCGCATCATTGAAAAGCCTGAGACAATCGCGTCGGCAATTCGGATCGGAAATCCGGCAAGCTGGAAACAAGCGTGCGCTGCAATCGCTGAATCGCGTGGAGCGATCGAGGTAGTAAGTGACGAAGATATTGTTGCGGCGCAGAATTGGCTGGCTCGGCATGAAGGAATTTTTGTCGAACCCGCCAGCGCGGCGCCAATTGCTGGGCTTCTTAAATCCTGCAATTCAAGCGAGAAGGTGTACGCGTTACAAAAAATCCCGGAGGCCAGCCGAATAGTTTGCACGGTCACCGGACATGGCTTGAAAGATCCCGATTTGATTATCCAGCAAATGAAAAAGTTGAAGTCTATTCCTGCGACGACAACTGATGTGCGCCGTGCAATTGGACTGTAGTCACTGCGCAAAAGCCACCACGGTTCGCGATTCCTTGGGTTGGGTTTAATCTCTATCTGCCATGCGGCTGGTGGTTCAAAAATATGGCGGCACTTCTGTCGGGACCCCGAAGCGCATCCAAAACGTCGCGCGCCGGCTGCTTAAAACACAGAGCGAGGGTTGTCAGGTGGTGGCAGTTATCTCCGCGATGGCAGGAGCAACCGACAATCTGCTCAAGCTCGCGCACCAGATATCGTCCCACCCGACAGAACGCGAGCTGGATATGTTGCTCTCTACCGGCGAGCATGCCGCCGCTGCTTTGACGGCGATGGCGGTGAACGCGCTAGGAGGAAGGGCCGCTTCCTTGACCGGCGCTCAAGCGGGAATTTTAACAGATCGCAACTACACTAAAGCGCGTATCGCCAATATCAGCCCAAAGCAGATCCACGAACTGCTGTCAGACGACTATATTGTGATCGTCGCTGGATTTCAGGGGCAAACTCCGGAAGGTGAAACGACCACGCTGGGCCGCGGCGGCTCGGACTTGACTGCGATCGCCCTGGCAGGCGCCCTAAATGCCGATGCCTGCCAAATTTTCACCGACGTGGATGGAATTTTCACCTGCGATCCGCGGATTGTGAAAGGAGCGAAGAAACTCGGTGAAGTTGCTTACGACGAATTGCTCGAAATGGCCGGTGGTGGTGCAAAGGTGATGCAGTCGCGCGCTGTAGAATTTGCGAAAAAGTTCAGCATCGAATTCGAGGTGCGCTCGAGTTTCAACAAGAGTAGGGGAACAATCGCCAGGGAAGAAAGAGCCAGCATGGAGAACGTGGTGATTCGCGGGATCAGCGTGGATCGCCACCAGGCGAAACTGACAATCGCAGCCGTGCCCGACAAACCCGGAATCGCGGGGCGGATCTTTTTCAACGTCGCCGCCGCACACATCGTTGTGGACATGATCGTGCAAAATGCGTCCGCCGGCGGAGTGACTGATATTTCATTTACCATTCACGAGGACGAACTGGAGAATGCCCGTAGAATTCTGATGCCAGTGGTTGGGGAGATCGGCGCGAAACGCTTGAATACGTCGAGCGGACTCGCGAAACTGAGCGTGGTGGGAATCGGGATGCGCTCGCACTCGGGCGTTGCCGCGCGAATGTTCGAGTGCCTCGGCCGGGCCGGGATCAACATTCAGCTGGTTTCGACTTCCGAGATCAAGATCGCAGTCGTCATCGACGAAAAGGATGCGGAGCGTGCAGCCCGGCTGATACACGCTGAGTTCGGTCTGGCGCGGTTGGTTTCGGCGACGGCCGCGGCACAGTCGCTAAAGTAAAGCAGCTGAGGTGTTTTTAAGGTGTTTTCACCGGATTAACATAGAATTCCGGCACCCCCTGAATTCGCATCTTGTAACCAAAACCGGTCCATACAACTGCTGCTCCGGGATGATCGATGGGGCTCGGGCCGGCGTGATCGTCTATATTAGCTTGCTTCCAAACCGTGCCGTCCTCAAGCTTAATCAACGTACGGCCGCGAAGACCGGCAAATGAACCATCGACCCGGCTTACAACCGGCTCCCTGTTAAAGAATGATTTCTTCATCTTCTTCTCAGTCGTCGCTTCGGTCGCTTTTTGAGTCGCCTCGCGGTATCCCTGCAACCAAGCATCAAGTTTTTGAAGCTCCTCAGACGACAGTTTGTCCAACCCCGCGGCCTTGAATTCCTCGGGCGACATCATCTTCTGAATGCTCCCGGAAACAAGCTCCTCAGCTGCCCGGGCGGGCCCCGCAAAAGTGAAAATCAAAACCGCACTGATTATGAGGGATGCGATGCAAATGCTGCGCAAAAAATTCATCGTATGTTGCAGGTGAAATCGAATTTCGGCGACGCTAACACTGGCGACGGGAACGTCAAGGGGGTCCGAACAATGCGCCGCCTGCATGCATTGAAGTTACGATGCGGTTTTCGAAAGCAGGTCTGAAGAACAGGCGAGCACGCCGACTGCATCAGGTCCAGATAACATCAGACAATATATGTCATATAAAATCACGAGGTGTTGGGTCTGATTGGCTGAGAGACTCAAGGCCTCGGCTGAGAAGGAGTCTCAGGCCGTATTCAAATGCCTTCTGGCGGCTGAGCTTGGCGATTTTATCGATTTCGGAGCGTTCAAGAAAGCACCTACTGAGCAAAAACACGGGCTGCATGACAATGGTGCCAACTGACACAAATTCCTTTTCTTCCAGAAAAAGGAACTTACCCTGCCACACAGCCCGCGAACAGACTCTAGTACACACCCAACGCCAATCTTCGCGCACCGTCAACCGGCAAATATTCGGCTTACCTGCACGACTCACACTTGCCCAGCTCGTAGATCGACTGAAAGCGGTCACTAAACACAATTCACGATGCTGGTCGAATCGCTGCCCGTATAAAGTGACCCCCGCTCGAGAAATATGACGAAGCACAGAAGCGCCTAATCAAGGAGTACAAACTATTATGCTTCGTGTAAGTCGGGCACCGCCAATTGCCGATTCAAAACGCCAGGCTGGTCACCTTCAACGTATCGCTCCGATCTTCGTCGTGCATTTCTCGGCGAGATAGGCCCAGACCCGCCTTGCGCCTTCGCCTTGCTTTAGCCTGACCATTGACCCCGAGCCTCCGTCAGCTCCGCCACTAAAATGCAAAACCAAGTACTCGCCCGTCCTTTCCGCATAAGTGAGGTGATCGAGATTTATGATGCGGCCATCCGGCAGGCTCGAAAGGTTCATAGGCAATCCTCAGTATCAGCTCTCGAATAAACATACAAAGAAAAAGAAGTCCGTTCCTTATCACTACAGGTGCGGGTAACGAAAGTCGCGCTGCTCTAATTGGCAAAGCTGTCCGCGGCGCGAACACGCCACTCAGATGTTGCTCCCGCTCCACTTCAATTTCTGCCGGACTACGCTGAAGAATGAGGCGTCGGGCAATGAGGCCAGCCGAAGCGTTTTCCTTGCTTTGCGAATGGTGACTATTGATCCGCGCTCGACATGGATCGGCTTACGGCCATCTAGGGTCAAGAACACTGGGTACTCCGGATCGCTCGCCTCGATTTCGATGGTCGATCCTTCAGCGACAATAATCGATCGGTTAGTCAGAACGTGTGGACAGATCGGCGTGATCACGAATACGCCAGATTCGGGATCGAGAATTGGTCCACCTGCCGAAAGCGAGTACGCGGTGGAACCGGTCGGCGTCGCGACAATCAAGCCGTCGGCATTGAATTCAGTTAGCGGTTCACCGTTGACACGCGTGCGCAGGAGTACTAGGCGCGACAATTCACCCCGGCTCAACACAGCGTCGTTCAGCGCAATCATCTTCGCGGTTTGTTTGTCATGTAGCTTCACTCGCGCTTCGAGAAGTGCTCGTTGACTAAAGTTGATTCGGTCCTTGGCGATGCATTCCACAGCCTCGCGATACGTGGAAGAACTCACGCACGTCAGGAAACCGAGCGAGCCTACGTTGATGCCGAAGATTGGCTTGATGACTTCACCAAGCTGTCCGACCACATGCAGAATTGTTCCGTCGCCGCCGGCGACCACCAGAAGATCCGCGACCGCGCCTAATTCAGCCATCGAATGGCCAGACTTCTTTCCAGCAATGGCCGCTGTTTCTTTTTCAAGCAAGATCGATACCGAAAAGCGAGAAAACTCTTCGACAATGCTGTTGACCAGATCGGCAACGCCTACCTTGCCTGTATGCGCGATCAACCCAATCGTTTTCGGAGACATGCGAAAAATTCCTGGTTACCGTCCGCGCCTTTGATAGCAGATGGAACGATTCCGGTCACGATATGACCGAGATTGGTCACGAACGCAACGATCTTGTCTCGCGCCCTTTGGTGCAACGCTGGGTCACGAACGATTCCGCCGCTTCCCACGTCTGCACGTTGTAATTCAAACTGTGGCTTGATCAGTGGCAGGATGACACCATTCGTGCTTAGCAAATCGAACGCGTTCGGCAAAATCAAAGTCAACGAAATGAATGAAACATCGATCACGCAAAGATCGATAAGCTCTGGAACCTGTTCGTGCGAAAGAAATCGCGCATTGACATTCTCGAGCACGATCACGCGCGGATCGTTGCGAAGTTTCCAATCCAGCTGGCCGTGGCCCACGTCCACCGCGTAAACCTTTGCAGCGCCGCGCTGCAACAAACAATCGGTAAAACCGCCCGTCGATGCGCCGACATCCAGCGCAGTCTTGCCGTGCACGTTTATGTTGAAATGATCGAGAGCACTTTCTAATTTCAGTGCTCCACGTCCGACGTATCTTGGTGTCGGCTTCAATGCGATCGTAGCATCTGGCTCGAGAAGCTGAGATGGTTTCGCAGCAATCTGGGTGCCGACCTTCACATCGCCCGCCATTACCGCGCGTCGTGCCTGCTCGCGGCTCGCAAACAAGCCCTTCTCGACCAGAAGTTGATCAAGTCGTAGCTTTTTCGACATTTCTGTTCTTCGCTGCTTCGCGATTCCACACGGTAATGATTGATGCACGAAGCGCTTCTACGGCTTGTGTTAGTTGGGCAATCGTAATGCACAGCGGCGGCATCACAACGACGACATTTCGGATTGGGCGTGTGAGGAGGCCGTGGCTTCGTGCCCGGATACAGACATTCGGGGCAAAGCTCGGGAGCCCCGTATCTTTCGATTCGTCCAGTTCTATTCCTGCAATAAACCCGCACTGCCGCACCTCGACGACTCTAGGAAGCCCTGCTAAATCTTTCAGCGCTACTGTCAGATGCCGGATTTTCGGCTGCAAAGCTTCCAAGACCTTCTCGTTTTGAAAAATCTCAAGGCTAGCCTTGGCAGCGGCGCAGCCGACTGCATTCCCAGTGTAGCTGTGGCCGTAAGCGAGGGCTCTGCCATCAGCAATCGACCCATCAAAAGCGGCAAATAGTTTTTCTGTTATCAAAGTAATAGCGAGCGGAAGATATCCTGCACTCAAGCCTTTAGCCAGAACCATCATGTCTGGAATGACCTCCTCCTGTTCAATCGCAAACATTCGGCCCGTTCGCCCAAAACCGGTCATGACTTCGTCCACAATCAACAATGTGTCAGTCCGGTCGCACCATTTCCTAACGGCCCGCAAGGTCCCCGACGGCCAAAGACGCATCCCACCCGCGCCCTGTATCAACGGTTCAATCACAAGTGCCGCAATGTTTGCCACGTCAGTCGCCGAGAGGGCATTCAGCGCCGCCACGTCTCGAACCTGAATGGCGGGAAAACTCCAATGGGCCGGTCGGATTTGGAACATGGAGAACGCACCGAGGCTGCCTGCGCCTGCGGTATCGCCATGATAACCGCTCTGGAAGGCGATGAACCGATGCTTTCGGGAACCTCGCAACCGCCAATACTGCGCGGCGATCCTTAAGGTAACTTCAATTCCTGTCGAACCATCATCTGAATAAAAGACTCTGCTCAAGGAGTTCTTCGGGAAAAGATCGATAATCGCGCGTGCGAGTTCGATCGCAGCCGGATTAGTGAGGCCCAGAAATGAAGTGTGCGCCACGCGGTCAAGCTGCCGGCGAATCGCCGCGTTGATGTGCGGATGATTGTGACCGTGGATATTTGTCCAGATCGACGAGTTGCCATCGATATATTCGCGGCCCCGGCTGTCACGCAAAATCGCCCCCCGCCCTTCGACTAAAACGAGCGGCTCATGCTCAGGAGCGCACCATTCCCGCATGTTGGTGAACGGATGCCAAACGAAGCGCTTGTCCGCGGCGATGAGTTCCTCTGTGTTCCACTCAGTCATTCTTTCTTCAGGAGCGCATGCGTCTCGCTTGCGCGCTCCGCCTGATTAGTCATGGCCACTTTGCTCCCCCATCAATTTCTCAATCGAGGCGACGTCTTCGGCCGAGGCGCGCCGCCGCTGGTATTTTCGCACGAGAATTTCTTTTAGCCTTAGTAAATCCTCGAGTAACGGGTGATTGTAATATGTCCAGTCAACATCGCCGGCAGTTTTCGATTGAAACCGCCACCTGTCGCCGAATTTCGTGGCACGCACTTCGCGCTTCATTCCATCGCGATCTTTCTCGGTCCATATGTGTTGACTCGGCATCGGTGTAAAACCTTACATTAGGCCGCTTGAAAGACGCAGCTAGATTAGCAGCCTATTTCGCTGCCACCATTCTCATTGGAGCGCTTCTGGCTCCTCTTCTCTTTTGGATGATCCACTCCCTAGCGGCGCATGGCTTGTTACCGTTCCTCGCAAAGTACAACTTCGAAACGTTTTTTCACCGCGCGCTATTGATTGCTGCCGCGGCATTGCTCTGGCCGTTCCTATACATCAGCGATGTAAGAAGCGCAGCCGATCTTGGCCTCGCGCCAAATTCACGGTGGGGGCGCGACCTCTTCGCGGGCATTCTTTTCTCGGCGATTCCCCTCCTCTGCTGCGGCGCTTTGCTAATCGCACTTAGAATTTACGCGTTTCGGCACAGCTTCGCCTGGGTCCCGCTCGGCAAGGCGCTTGCCGCTTCCGTAACCGTTCCATTCATCGAAGAAACATTTTTTCGCGGGATCGTTCTGGGTGTTTTGCTAAGAACTGGCCGGCGGTACATGTCGATCTTTGTAGCTTCAGCGATCTTTTCCGTAATTCATTTTCTAAAGGCACCGGCTCAAACTTCGACAATCGTCACGTGGACTTCAGGTTTCAATTCCATTGCCCACTCGTTTGAGCAATTTGGAGATGTGACCATGGCGGGCGCGGCGTTCATGACTTTATTTTTAATCGGGTGGATTCTGGCCGATGCCTGCGTGCTCACACGCTCGCTATGGTTGCCCATTGGCCTGCATGCCGGCTGGATTTTTGGTAGTGGCACTTTTAGCCGAGTGGCGCGTCAGCAAATGCTTGCCTTCCCCTGGCTGGGAAAGAATCTGCTCGTGGGCATTGTTCCCCTTGGCGTAGCGGGCTTGACGTGGCTGGTAATGCGAACCTGGTTAAAATATGATCGCTCTCGCCCAGTCTAGTGGATTAGGTGCGCTCGTATCGCTTCTTTATCCACCGGTCTGCACAATCTGCGGAGCAAATATTCGAGCGGGCGCGTATCTGTGCGACCACTGCGAAGGAAAAGCTATCCGCATCGTCGCGCCATTTTGCCAGAAGTGCACCGAGCCGTTCGAAGGCGCCATAACGGGCGCGTTCACCTGCGCCAATTGCGCGCATCGCACCATTCATTACGACGCGGCCGTTGCGGCATACCGCAGTCGCGGGATTGTTCGCGAGATCATTCACGACTTTAAATACGGGCGCCAAATTTATCTGCGTCATCTCGTGGCGCGCTGGCTGCGTGCGGCATTAGATGACGAGCGGCTGCGCGGTCGCCGTCTCGACGTCATCGTGCCAGTGCCGCTCCATCCGACCCGACAACGAGAACGCGGATTCAATCAAGCCAGTTTGCTTGCGAAATTGTTAAGCACGGAGATATCCGTCCCATCGAAGCCGTTGCTCGAACGCATTCGCTACACGACCACACAAACCGCGCTCGATCGCGCCGAGCGAATCGAAAATTTGCACAATGCCTTTCGTTTACGAAAAACCGCGAACGTGCGAGATTTGCGTGTGCTATTGATCGATGATGTCCTGACGACCGGCTCCACCTTGAGTGAGTGCGCACGTGTTTTGAAGCGCGCGGGTGCAATCTCTGTTCACGCCGCAACGGCGGCGCGTGCGTAGATCCCATGCCCATTTTCAAAAAGCCAACAATCAAGGCAGAAAGCGGAAGGAAGCGTGAGATTCCCCGCGGCCTTTTTCAGAAATGCCCCGGCTGTGCGGAAGTCGTGCCGGAAATCGAGCTCGTCCAAAACCAGCGAGTTTGTCCGCGATGCGATTATCACTTTGCGCAACCGGCGAAAGAACGGCTACAGAATCTGCTCGACCCGGAGACCTTCGTGGAGATGGACGCCGACCTGAAATCTGTGGACGTATTGCGATTCCAGGGAATGGTCACATACAAAGACCGCCTCAAAAAATATCGAGAGAGCACCGGCTTGCTCGACGCTGTGATCAGCGGATACGGAATTCTTGACGGCTATAAAGTCGCAATCGCTGTCATGGATTTCGGCTTTCTCGCTGCAACGATGGGTTCGGTCGTTGGCGAGAGAATCACCCGCACTATTGAATACGGAACTGCCGAACGCTGCGCGGTGATCATTGTTACCGCTTCCGGCGGCGCGCGGATGTACGAAGGAATGTTGAGTTTGATGCAAATGGCGAAAACGAGCGGCGCACTCGCCCGCCACGCGGAAGCTAGACTTCCCTATATCTCAGTTCTGACGAATCCTACTACGGCTGGCGTCATGGCCAGCTTCGGCTCGTTAGGCGATGTTATTATCGCCGAGCCAAGAAGCATGATCGGTTTCGCTGGGCCGCGCGTAATTAAAGAAACCACTCACCAGGATTTGCCCCAGCGATTTCAGACCGCCGAGTTTCTTGAGGAGCACGGTTTGATCGACATGATTGTACATCGGAAGAAAATGCGCGAGCAAATCAGCCGGTTGCTCAGTTACTTTGTCGTGACGCCGTGAATTATCGAGAGGCGCTCGCCTGGCTCTACAGCCTCCAGCGCTTCGGGATCAAGCTCGGCCTGGAAAACATCCGGCGACTCCTCGCGGAGCTGCCTGTCGATCTTCGTGGGACTCGCGTGATTCACGTCGCAGGCACAAATGGCAAAGGCTCGGTCTGTGCCATGATCGATTCGATCTGCCGCGCGCAAGGATATCGCACTGCTCTGTTCATATCCCCTCACCTCGTGACCTTTCGGGAACGCATTCGTGTGAACGGCGAAATGATCTTCGAAGACGCAGTTGCGAATGGTTTAACCCTAATTCGTGATCTCATCGCCGATTGGGATCCGCATCCGACTTTTTTCGAAGTCACAACTGCGCTTGCCCTGAAGTATTTTGCCGAAGCAAAGCTGGATATCGTGATTCTCGAGACGGGGTTGGGCGGACGCCTGGATGCGACCAACGCCGTCCAATCCGATGTGTCCGCCATTGCACCGATCGATTTCGATCATGAGAAATGGCTTGGCGATTCGCTGGAAAAAATCGCGACTGAAAAAGCTGGGATTATTAAGTCGAACATCCCGGTTGTATGTTCATCGCAACAAATCGAAGCCGAAAAAGTCATCCGTGCTCGTGCAGCCGAGTGCGAAGCGCCATTGCAATTTGTGACCGAATCTTACGACTGTTCGCCAATTGCCTTGCCCGGTCAGCACCAAAAACAGAATGCCGCGGTCGCAATCGCCGCGATTCATGCGGCAAACATCGACATTGACGACAAAGCGATTGCGCGCGGACTTGCTACCGTCGAATGCCCCGCCCGTTTTCAAAAGTGGGACGAGCGCACAATCATCGACGGTGCGCATAATCCAAGTGCCGCGCGCGTTCTCGCAAAAACATGGCGCGAAATTTTCAGTGATCAGCGCGCGACGCTTATTCTAGCGGTTCTCTCCGACAAAAACTTGCGCGGTATTTGTGAAGAGCTTGTGCCAATCGCAAGCTCGGTTCTTCTCCCAAAAATTCGCAGCGAACGCGCCGCTCCGCCGGAAACATTGGCAAAAGTTTTATCCTCCATCACTCCATCACTCCCCCACTCCATTGTGCCGTCTCTCGGTGGAACCCTCGATCTCGCGCGCGCGAAACAAAATCCGATTTTGATTACGGGCTCACTGCATTTCGCCGGCGAAGTTCTCGCCCATTTGCACGGCGAGCCCGCCGCCTTCGAAGAATGCGGGCAGTAATCCCATCAATCACCACGAACGGCACGAAGCTTACGAAGGATTAAATTCCACTCCGTGCCCCTTCGTGTTCTTGGTGGTTAATTAATCCGCCTCGATTCTCGGAAACAACGGCACCGGTTTGCCCACGACATGACCATCTGCTAAGCCGCCCCATTTTGCATCGGCGAGTGAGAATCGCTCCTCCTTTCCGCTTAAATCCATCTTCCAATTCAGTTGATCGAAGATTCGATGCGCCGCTCGCGGCAACACCGGAGAAACTAAAATCGCAATAACGCGCAACGCTTCACAAAGCTGATACACAACTACATCAAGCTCTCCTTGGAATCCTCCCTTCGCCAGGCGCCACGGCGCTGTAACTTCGATGACCTCGTTGCATCGGCTTGCAAGTTCGCAGATCCCTATTAAAC
>QHNV01000145.1 GCA_003218535.1 Verrucomicrobiota bacterium | reverse complement strand
GTAACATACCATTCTTCAAATGATGGAATTTGCTCGCGCTGAAACTGCTCGTGAAGTACCTGCAGGACGATGTGGCCGGTTCGATCATCCGCGTAGCAAGTGCGCTTGTGGCTGTTCGAACCGAAACGGCGCCGATCCAATCGTCCTTCTCTGTCCCGGTTAAAGGGAACCCCCATTCGTTCGAGCCAAAAAACCTCTTTTGCTGCTTCCCGGGTGAAGATGCGAAGAACGTCGCGTTCGCACAGATTGTCCCCCGCCAGCAATGTATCCTCGGCAAAGCTCTCGGACGAGTCGTCCTTGCCGAGGGGAGCGTTGAGGCCGCCTTGGGCAATCGCCGAATTTGTTCTCAAGGGATGAACTTTCGTAATGAGGGCGACAGAAGCTCCCGCACGCTTCGCAGCAATCGCTGCTCTTAATCCAGAAGCTCCACCGCCAATAACTAAGACGTCAAATTCTTGCATCTAAGTTTCGCTTTTCTTGTGTTGCATTTTTATAACAGACTGTTCCCCGAAGCGTCAAGGAATGCGGCGCCAGATCGAGGATAGAAAGTGGAGGACAGAGAGTCGATCTTCGAATCTCGGTCTTCGACCTTCACTCTTTGTCCGGGATTCCCGGCTCGGTCATCCGCCACGGATCCAAGATTTTGGCTAGCTTGTCGGGGGGTAGAACCTTATGGGCCAGGGCGACTTCCCTTACGGTTTTTCCAGTGGCGTAGGATTCTTTGGCGATCTTGGCTGCGGCATCGTAGCCGATCACCGGCGCGAGGGCCGTCACCATGGCCAGGCTCTTTTCGATCATCTCCTCGCAATGTTCTTTGTTCGCTTCGATTCCCACGATGCATTTCTCGGTGAAGGCCTTCACCACACTGGCGCTGAAGGTGATCGCCTCGAGGAGACGAAGCGCCATGATCGGCATCATCACGTTCAACTCGAAGTTGCCGGCCTGCCCACAGACCGTAATTGTTGCGTCGCAACCGATGACGTGGGCAGCGACCTGCAGGACCGACTCGCACATCACAGGGTTCACTTTGCCGGGCATGATTGAGGAGCCAGGTTGGGTGTCCGGAAGCTCGATCTCGCCAATGCCGCACCGTGGTCCGGAGCTCAGCCAGCGCAAATCGTTGGCGATCTTGGTCAGACTGACAGCCAAAGTTTTCAAGCTGCCGCTCACTTGGACCACAGCGTCCTTGGCTGCCTGCGCTTCAAAATGATTCTTGGCTTCGCGAAAAGGAAGCTCCGTCATTTGAGAAATCTTCTTGATGGTCCTGGAAGGGAATTCGGGGTGCGTGTTGATTCCCGTGCCTACTGCCGTGCCGCCCAGAGCAAGCTCCTCCAGACCGCTGGCAGCAGCCCCGATACGCTCGATGCTGAGCTCGATCTGGCGAGCATAGCCGCTGAATTCTTGGCCCAAGCGAATCGGAGTCGCATCGGCGAGGTGCGTGCGGCCGATCTTCACGATCCGGTCAAACTCTTTAGCCTTTGCGGTGAGCGCTTGGTGCAATCCCTGAAGCGCAGGGAGCAGTTCCCTCTGGATCGCTTCAAGCGCCGAGACGTGAATCGCCGTCGGAATCACGTCATTGCTCGACTGGCTCATGTTGACGTGGTCGTTCGGATGGACTCCCTTGCCGCCTCTCTCTTTGCCGAGAATTTCCAGGGCTCGGTTGGCGATAACTTCGTTGGCGTTCATGTTGGTGGAAGTCCCGGATCCGGTCTGGAAAATATCCACGACGAATTCCTCATCTAATTTTCCGTCCATGACCTCGCTCGCCGCCGCGCGGATCACGTCAGCGATTTTCGAGTCCAGCAGTCCCAACTCCTGGTTGACCGAGGCGGCCGCGTGTTTGATGATCGCTAAGGCGCGAACAAATCTAGGAGGAAAACCGATGCCGCTGATGGGAAAATTCTCCACCGCCCTTTGCGTTTGCGCGCCGTAATAAGCGCTCTTCGGCACTTTTACCTCGCCCATGGAATCCCGTTCGACTCGGTATTCTTGCCCAGTCATGTTTTGCTTCCTCCTAGTATTCCTTTAGCGAGTTGTGCGGCGAAAATCAAAGGCGCGAGGCAGTCGATACTCGGGAATTTTGGGTTCTTAGTATTATGAGGTCTTCAACGATTTCCTGGGCGAGGACGTCGGGGTCGGGAGGATTGTCGGACTCTTCTAGGCTTTCGTCTCTGAGCCAGAAGATGTCGAGGCTGACTTTGTGGCGGTTGAAAAGCCACCCTCTCCCATTCTCTATCCCCTTTGGCGATATCTCGTCACCAGATCCTGGACGGGTTAGTATAAACAGTGATTTAAGATACTTTTGAAAACCCTATTGACGTTTGGCTGAAAGCAAGATTACTGTCTAGTAACAAAGTTTTTCTTTCCCTGATTATAGGGGTTCAGACTGAACGAAGGGCAGGTTAGCAAAACAATGGCGGATGCACCTGGCAGTCAGAAAAGTGAAAGAGCTTCTCAGCTAATCAAAGAAATCGATATTCTTTGGATTACAGCCGGCCTCGGATGTGACGGGGATTCGATCGCGATGACGGCGGCAACGCAACCCAGCCTCGAAGATATCGTCCTCGGGGGAATCCCCGGCATTCCGAAGGTGAACTTCCATCATCCGATCCTGGCGTTGGAGACGGGAGAAGAGTTCATGAAACGTTTTGAACTCGCCGCCGAGGGCAAGCTCGATCCCTTCATACTCGTTATAGAGGGATCCATTCCAAATGAAACCAACAAAAAAGAAGGTTATTGGACCGGATTTGGCACCGACAAAGAGACCGGCCAACCGATAACGTCCTGTGAATGGATCGATCGGTTGGCGCCAAAAGCATGGGCTATCCTGGCGGCGGGTACCTGTGCGACCTACGGCGGCATTCATGCGATCGAAGGAAATCCCACGGGCTGTATGGGATTGCCCGACTACCTGGGCTGGCAATGGAAGTCGAAGGCGGGCATTCCGATTGTGTGCGTACCGGGATGTCCGGTGCAACCGGATAATTTCATGGAGACCTTGCTTTACCTGCTCCAGCAAGCGGCGGGCAACGCGCCGATGATCTCTCTGGATGAAGCGCTCAGGCCAACATGGCTTTTCGCCGCAACGGTCCATGAAGGCTGCGATCGCGGTGGTTACTACGAGCAAGGCGACTTTGCCGAATCCTATGGCTCCAACTCGTGCATTGTGAAGCAGGGCTGTTGGGGTCCAGTGGTTCAATGCAACGTCGGGAAGCGCGGCTGGATGGGAGGAATCGGCGGTTGCCCCAACGTCGGGGGGATCTGTATCGGTTGTACGATGCCGGGCTTCCCCGACAAATTCATGCCGTTTATGAACCAGCCGCCAGGGTCGCTTCTCTCTTCCGAGGCGATTACGACCTATGGGGCGGCCATCCGCGCCCTGCGCAGGTTTACTCAGGCGTCTCTGAACAAAGAACCCGAGTGGCGCCAGCCGGTAGAGAAACAAGCAGGCGAGGCTGGTTCCAAAAACAAGCAATAGTCTTCCGACGCGGTAAAAAAAATAGGAATGTCGATGGCGAAGTCCGAAAGCAAGTCGCCCGAAATCACTATGATGGATGTCAAGGAAGCGGAAGGCATCATCAAAGGGCTCGCTGGTCTCTTTGAAGGCAATCCTGGCGCCTCGCAATTGGCAGCTAGCTTTCTCGAATACGGCGCAGCATGCAGGACCCCGCATGATGACCTGCCTGGCCTCGACGCCAGATATCGGGCTTTTGTCGAGCAAATCCCGGCCGTCGTCTTTATGGCCTTCCTGGATAAAGGCATCAGTGAAGCTTATGTGAGCCCGCACATCGAGTCAGTGCTCGGTTTTTCGCAAAGAGAGTGGCTGGATGATCCGGTCCGGTGGTATCGCCAAATACATCCTGAAGATAAGGAGAGGTGGAGTTTCGAGGCCGCGCAGATGCTGACCTCAGGTAAACCGCTGCGCTCCGCGTACCGCGTCCTCGCTCGTGACGGATGCGTCGTTTGGTTTCAATGCGACGCGAAGATGGTGCGCGATGAGCGCGGCCGTCCATGGTTCATTCACGGTTTGGCGGTCGATATCACGGAGCTCAGGGAAACGCAGGCGCGTTTACAAAAAGCCCATGAAGAAGCCCGTCGCCGGGCTGACGAACTCGAAGCCGCCAATACAAGGCTCCGATTCCAGATCGCCGAGCGTGAGACGGCTGAAAAACGCCTGCGAGAAAGCGAAGAAAAATTTCGCTTGCTCGTAGAAGGCGTCAAAGACTACGCGATTTTTATGCTGGATCCTGGTGGATATGTGGTCAGTTGGAATAAAGGAGCCGAACGTCTGAAAGGTTACTCCGCAGACGACATCATCGGGGAACACTTTTCCAAATTTTATTTGGCAGAAGATATTCGGAGGGGCCTGCCAGCGGCGGGGTTGAGGATTGCGCGAAGCGAAGGACGCTACCAAGCCGAAGGCTGGCGCTTGCGTAAAGACGGATCCAGGTTTTGGGCAAACGTGCTGATTAGCGGGTTAACGGACAAGACGGGCCAATTCTATGGATTTGCCAAACTGACGCGGGACATGACCGAACAGAAATTAATCCAAGACAAACTTCAGGAGAGCGAACGTTTGGCTGCGATAGGCACGACGGCGGCCGTGTTCAGATCCGACTGTTCAGCTGGATTCAACCTTGGAATTTGTGCTGAAGGAAATTTATCGCCTCGGTTCTCTGCTTGGTGATTTTCGTTCCTTGGCCCGGCCGGAGAACATTGATTTGCATCCGACCAGCATGCCCCAACTGGTCGGGGAGTTCCTGAACACACAGGCGGTTGAATATACGAGCCGAGGAATTGCCGTCGAGCAGGATTTTCCAGCAGACTTGCCCATGGTCATGGCAGATTCTCGACGCATGAAGCAAGTGCTGTTGAATCTATGCAAAAATGCCGTCGACGCCATGGCGGAGGGCGGAACGTTGACGATCCGCGGACGTCATCTTGCCGGAACGGTGTCGTTGGAAATCACCGACACCGGAGTAGGCATTCCCGATGACTTTGAAGTTTTTCAATTGTTCAAAACGACGAAAGAGCACGGGACTGGACTGGGGCTCTCGATAGTCCGACAGATAATTTCCGCCCATCAAGGGACGATTTCTTACCGGAGCGAACCGGGGAACGGAACGACGTTCACGATCTCTATGCCGGTCGATTCAACGCATTCTGGCCAATTTGATTCTAGTTATCGATCGAACGATTCGATGACTCGAAAAATCTCATAGATCAACAGCGCGGGTCAGTTAGAAAGAGAAGAGATGATGGCGGGTAAAGAAGATGAAAAGACCGGCATTGTCGAGATGGCGTGGGATCCGATTACCAGAGTCATTGGGAGCCTGGGCATCTATACGAAGATCGACTTCGGGCAGCGCAAAGTTGTCGAGTGTCACAGCACGTCGTCGATTTTCCGCGGTTATAGCGTCTTTATGAAAGGTAAAGACCCGCGCGACGCTCATTTTATCACCAGCCGAATCTGCGGCATCTGCGGCGACAATCACGCGACTTGCTCGGTTTACACTCAGAACATGGCGTACGGAGTGAAGCCGCCTGATCTCGCAGAATGGATCATCAATCTGGGCGAAGCCGCGGAGTTTATGTTCGACCACAACTTGTTCCAAGACAATCTCGTCGGAGTCGATTTCTGCGAGAAGATGGTTCGCGAAACCAATCCAAGCGTTTGGGCCAAGGCAGAAAAAGCCGAGGCGCCGCATGCAGACGCTCACGGCTACAAGACAGTAGCGGACATCATGAAGTCTCTGAATCCCTTCGAGGGCGAGTTCTATCGCGAAGCCCTGCAAATGAGCCGGCTTGCCCGGGAGATGTTTTGCCTGATGGAGGGACGCCACGTTCATCCTTCGACGCTCTATCCCGGCGGGGTCGGCACCGTGGCGACAAACCAGCTCTTCACCGAATACATGAGCCGGTTGATGAAATACGTCGAGTTCATGAAGCGGGTCGTGCCGCTGCATGACGACCTGTTTGATTTTTTTTATGAGGCGTTACCTGGCTATGAAAGGGTGGGAGAGCGGCGGATCATGCTCGGCTGCTGGGGAAGTTTTCAGAATCCGGAGCACTGCAATTTTGATTACCGGTAGATGGCGCATTGGGGCCGAAAAATGTTTGTCACCCCCGGAATCGTCGTAGACGGAAAACTCGTCACGACGGACCTCATGCGGATTCACCTGGGGATGCGGATTCTTCTCGGGAGCTCGTACTACGAGGATTGGCAAGACAAGGAAATATTCGTCACCCAGGACTCGCTTGGTAATCCCATCGACCGGCGCCATCCCTGGAATCAGCACACCGTTCCCCGACCGCAGAAGCGCGATTTCAACGCCAAGTACAGCTGGGTCATGTCGCCCCGGTGGTACGATGGCAAAGATCACTTGGCACTTGATTCGGGTGGCGGTCCGCTCGCTCGTCTATGGTCAACCGCGCTCGCCGGTCTGGTCGACATCGGTTATGTCAAGGCGACGGGTCAAAGCGTGATCATCAACTTGCCCAAAACGATTAGCCAGCCAGAGACAACATTGGAATGGCGAATTCCGCGATGGTGTAATACTCTCGAGCGCAATCGGGCGCGCAGCTACTTTCAAGCCTATGCCGCCGGATGCGCGCTTTATTTTGTGGAACGAGCTTTGAAGGAGGTGCGCGCCGGCCAGCAAAAAACCTGGGAGCCTTTCAAAGTTCCCGACGACGCGATCAGCTGCGGTTTCACCGAAGCGGTGCGCGGCGGGCTCTCGCATCACATGGTGATCCGCGACGGCAAGATTGCCAATTATCACCCCTACCCGCCGACGGCGTGGAATGCCAGCTCGCGGGATCTGCACGGTACGCCGGGACCCTTCGAGGACACGATTCAAGGGTCGCCGATTTTCGAAGAGAACGGGCGAGAACAATTCAAAGGTATTGATATCATGCGCACCGTACGCAGCTTCGATCCGTGCATGCCGTGCGGCGTTCATATCTATCTAGGTAAAGGGAAGATCCTGGAGAAGCGCCACTCCCCGACGCTTCTCAACGTGACGTAAGTCCTATTGCAGGCGAATGGATGAAGTTCGACCTGGTCCAAAAAATTGCCGATGCCGTGCTGTACGAGGGTTATCTGTTGTATCCTTACCGGCGCTCGGCGGCTAAAAATCAGGTGCGCTGGCAGTTTGGCGTGCTTGTCCCCCGTACTTACAGCGAGAAGAACGGATCGGACCCGTGGAGCTCGCAAACCGAGTGCTTGGTAGAGGCTGGCAAGGCTCCCGTGCTCCGTTTGAAAGTGCGATTCCTTCAGCAGCAAGCAAGAAGCGTTGAAGAAGCCACCGATGGCCAAGAGTTGCGGTTCCGACCGGTCGATCGGCTCGAAGTAAATGGAAAGCATCTTTTAACCTGGGAGGAGGCGACGGCGCGAGAAGTAGAGCAGGATGAAATCGCAATCGACCAACTGCTTTCGTCCGAGCGAGAATTCACATTCGACGTTGCTGCAGGCCTTGACAGTGAGTTGCTGGGCGACTCGGAGGGTCAAATCAGGGGGAGAATCATCAGAAAACGGTCGGCCATCCGCGGCATGATCCGGCTTTCGGCTGAAAGCGCGGGGCGGCTGATAAAATTTCGGTTAGCGACGGCGCCTTTGTTTCGCTCATCGACCCGCCCGCGTGGGCACGCGATGCTGCGGCTGCCTGCGTAAATTTGCATGCCTGGCCGGTGCTGGTTGGCGAAAACGGACGGCGGGACGTCATGCTTTCCGCTCCAATTATTCTTTACGACTATCCGCAAGTCGCTCCCGAAAGTCCCGGCGACCTTTTCGATCTTACAGAAATCGATGAGCTGCTGACGCTTCGAGCTATGACTCTGACTGAGAATGAGAAGCGGGAAGTTCGCGGAACGGACGGACGCGCAGCCGCTATTCTGGACCGGGTCGATAACTTGCCGGACGAGATTCTTTGCCGGCTGCACGGAAGCGTGCGCTATTTTCGCGACGCGCCGGATCAGGAGCCGGTTCCGTACAGGAAAGCCGAATTTGACGGATCAGTTTCACCTGAGACGGATCAGATCGTGGTCGGCGGGATTCCGATACGCAAAGGAAGCCGCGTGGTGTTGAAGCCCGGTTGCCGGCCGGCAGATGTCCAGGATATTTTTTTTCGTGGACGAACGGCGATTGTGGAGGCGGTATTTTCGGATTTGGAAGGCAAAAATTATCTCGCGGTAACTTTGACTGATGATCCCGGCGCAGACCTTCGAAGATCTCAAAACCGTTTTGTTTATTTTTATCCGGATGAGGTTGAGCCCGCTGACGTGGAACCTACGGAAGGCGATCTCTCAAAGGACGAAGAATGAGCTGTCGGATTCTCGTCGCCGGCTTAGGCAATATTTTTTTGGGAGATGACGGCTTTGGTGTGGAGGTGGTTCGGCGTCTAAGCGCTGAGACTCTTCCCGGATCGGTCCGGGTCGGCGATTTTGGTATCCGGGCTCTTCATCTCGCCTATGAGCTCGCCGACGGCGGTTACGAAAATACGATCCTGATCGACGCTGCCCGTATGGGTGACAAACCGGGAACCGTCTATCTCATCAAGCCCGATCTCGACACGATATTCAGCGATTCGAGCGAGTTTCCGGATGGCCATGCCATGGATTTTAGATTGGTCTTGCGCCTGGTGCGATCACTCAGTGGCAAAACCGGCGACATCTATATTGTAGGCTGCGAGCCGCTTCAATTCGAGGATCAGATTGGACTTAGCAAGCCCGTAGCCGCTGCGGTTAATGAAGCCCTTAAACTGATACACGAGCGACTGGCAGAGTGGGAACAAATTAGAGCCGATCATGCATGAGTGGGGATATTGCGAGGGAATCCTTGAAGCCGTCCAAAGGCGCGCGGCGGGCCGGCGGGTGAAACGGGCCAGAGTGCGAGTCGGTGTATTGCACAGGCTCAATCAAAACGCTTTGCAGCAAGCGTTCGCGTTGGCCGCAAGCGGAAGCGAGGCTCAAGATGCCATTCTGGATCTTGCCTTCGTCCCCGCCCGGTGGCGTTGCCATTTGTGCCAGGAGGAATCCGAAGGCGCTGATATTCCATTGGTCTGTTCCAACTGCGGCGGGATGGAAATTGAAATGAGCGGCGGCGACGAGATAATTTTGGAATCGGTTGAATACGCGCTAGAGCCGACCAAATCAGATATGAAATAAAAGAGATGACTTCGGGTCATGCACGCTCTTCGTCGTTAGACTGTGTTTCGTCAAATGCTACATCCCCGATGAATAACCGTCAGAAAACCTCCGCTCGTTCTCGAGGGAAACGATGAACGAGCGGTGCCAGATCCACGTGGAGGGAATAGTCCAGGGAGTCGGCTTTCGCCCATTCATCTATGCGCTCGCCACCGAGAACCGTCTCGGCGGGTTCGTTTTGAACAACAGCGCCGGCGTTGTAATCGAATTGGAGGGCGACCGTAAAGCGCTCGATCGCTTTCTTGCGGACTTGCGCAAGCAGGCGCCGCCTCACGCGTCAATCGAAAAGATTGTCTGCGACACGATTCCAGTCCGAGGCGAAGAGAGTTTTAACATTGAGCCGAGCCGAGATGGACCAGAGCGCCGGGCGTTCATTTCTCCGGATAAAGTGATCTGTGATGAATGCCTGAACGAGCTGTTCGATCCTTCGAATCGTCGCCACCGCTATGCTTTTATCAGTTGCACCTATTGCGGGCCCAGATTTACCATCATTGGCAAAATTCCCTACGATCGGCAGCATACGACGATGGCGGCTTTTCCGATGTGTTTGGAATGCCAACGTGAATACCATGATTCGACGAGCCGCCGTTTTCATGCGCAGGCGAACGCCTGTTCGCGCTGTGGTCCCCAGGTGCGCCTTGTCCGTCCAGACGGCTCGGAGCTTAACGACATTGATCCCGTTTCCGCCGCAGCGCGGTTGCTCGGCTCCGGCGCCATTCTCGCGCTCAAGGGGTTGGGTGGTTATCATCTCGCGTGCAACGCCCTCGATGAAGCCGCTGTTGCCACCCTCAGGCGAAGAAAGAAGCGAGAAGGTAAACCCTTTGCGCTGATGGCAGGCGACCTGCAGACGATTGAAAGGTTCTGCTTTGTTGAAGAGGGAGAAAAATTTCTTCTGAGTGGTCCGGAGCGCCCCATCGTTTTACTCAGACAGCGCGATCGGAGCTCCATTGCTCGCGACGTTGCTCCGGGGCAAAAATATCTCGGATGGATGCTGCCCTATACGCCGGTTCACTATCTTCTCATTGAAAATTCGGGGCTGCCGCTAGTGATGACCAGCGGCAATCTGAGCGAGGAGCCGATTGCGCACGAGGATTCCGACGCGCTGCAACGCTTGAGCCGAATCGCCGACTACTTTCTGGTGAACAACCGCGAAATCCAGACGCGCTGCGACGATTCGGTGATGCGGAAATTCGACAATCGAGAGTTGATGATCCGGCGATCGAGAGGCTATGCGCCCTTGCCCATCGCGCTGGCGCGCCGCTTCGCGCAAGATACCCTTGCCTGCGGCGCCCACCTGAAGAACACTTTTTGTCTAGGCAGGGATCATCATGCGTTTTTGAGTCACCATATCGGCGACCTGGAAAACTATGAGACCTTAAAATCGTTCATCGAAGGCATCGAGCAGTTCAAATCCTTCTTCGATATTCAACCCTCACTGATTGCCCATGATCTTCATCCCGACTATCTTTCGACCAAGTATGCTGCCGGCCTGGATGGTGTAAACAGAGTCGCTGTTCAGCACCACCATGCGCACATTGTGAGTTGCATGGCCGAGCACGGTCTCGAGGGGCCGGTGATCGGCATTGCCTTTGACGGCCTGGGTTACGGCCCGGATGGAACTATCTGGGGCGGTGAGTTCTTAATCGCGGATTTGGCTGGCTACACGCGAAGAGCTCACCTGCGCTGCGTTTCGCTCGCCGGGGGCGATAGCGCAATACGGGAACCCTGGCGTTCGGCGCTGAGCTACGTTAAGGATTCGCTCGGGAAAAATCCACTGGCGCTGGAGCTTCCCGGATGGCGGTCGGTAAGTCTGAATAAAGTGGCGCAAGTCGAAACGATGCTTGAGCGAAACGTAAACACTTTTCGCACCTCATCCTGCGGGCGATTGTTTGACGCCGTGGCGTCCATTCTTGGTTTGAACCATAAGGCGAATTTTGAGGGCCAGGCTGCGATGGCACTCGAAGCGGCGGCATTGCAGGGAATCGAGGACGATTATCCGTTTGATATCGAAGAGAACGAGCCTTGGCAAATCGACCTCCGGCCGGGGATTGCGTCTCTTGTTGGGGAGGTGGTTGCAGGGAGCGAGACGGGTGTGATCGCGGCGAAGTTTCATAACACGCTGGGTTCCGTTATTACAGAGGTATGCCTCCGTCTGCGCAAAACCGAGGGCTTGAATCGAATTTGCCTGAGCGGCGGAACGTTTCAGAACATGTATCTGCTGGAGCGCGTAGTCCGCCGGCTTCGAGAACGGGGCTTTCAAGTATTTGTCAATTCAAAAGTGCCGCCGAACGACGGCGGCATTTCGCTGGGCCAGGCAGTGATCGCCAACGCCGTCGTCGGATGAGGAGCGGAAGCATGTGTTTAGGCATTCCCGGAAAAATCTTGGACTGCTTTGAGTCTCGAGGATTGCGGATGGCGAAAGTCGGGTTCGGCGGCATCGTCCGAGAAGCCTGTCTACAGTGCATTCCTGAAGCGTGCGTCGGTGACTACGTTCTCGTTCACGTCGGCTTTGCTATCGCCAGGATGGACGAGCAAGAGGCTTCCCGCACCTATCGATTATTGGAAGAGATGGGCCAGCTCAACGAGCTCAAGCCGTCCGACAATGAGAATGGCGCATGAAGTACGTGGATGAATACCGCAGCGGCGCGCTAGCGCGAAATATTGTCCGTGAGATCCGGCAGGTTCAGACGAGACCCTGGGTCATTATGGAGGTTTGCGGCGGCCAGACCCATTCAATCGTCAAGCATGGCATTGACGAGCTGTTGCCTGAGGGCATCGAACTGGTTCATGGCCCGGGCTGTCCCGTCTGTGTTACTTCACTTGAAATGATCGATAAAGCGCATGCCATCGCGCGGCGGCCGGAGGTGATTTTCACTTCGTTTGGCGACATGCTGCGAGTGCCCGGTTCCGAGGCCGATCTCTTAACGCTCAAATCGCAAGGGGCTGACGTGCGCGTCGTCTATTCGCCGCTCGATGCGCTTAAGATCGCGCGCGCCAACCCGGAAAAGAAGGTGGTTTTCTTTGCGATCGGCTTTGAGACCACCGCGCCAGCCAACGCTACGGCGGTCTGGCAGGCCAAACGCGAAGGAGTGAAAAACTTCTCCATGCTCGTTTCGCACGTGCTCGTTCCGCCGGCGATTGCTGCAATTCTTCAGGCGCCCCAGAACAGAGTGCAAGGTTTTCTGGGCCCGGGCCACGTCTGCGCCGTCAGGGGATTCGGGGAATACGAGGCAATAAGCTCTCGGTTTCGGGTGCCGATTGCGATTACGGGGTTTGAGCCTCTGGATATTCTCGAAGGAACGCTCATGGTCGTGCGCCAGTTGGAATCCGGCCGCGCGAAAGTGGAAAATCAGTACGTTCGTGCCGTCCGCAGGGAAGGAAACCGAATGGCGCAGGAGCTCATGTCGGAGGTCTTCGAGATCTGCGACCGGAAGTGGCGCGGCGTAGGCGCTATTCCCAAAAGCGGCTACCGGCTGCGTTCCGAATTTCGCGATCATGACGCCGGGCGGCTTTTCGAAGTAGAAGAGATCGACACCCAAGAGCCCGCCGCTTGCATCAGCGGCCAGATCTTGAAAGGCGTCAAGAAGCCTCACGACTGTCCGGCGTTTGGCACGTCGTGCACGCCGCAGCATCCTTTGGGAGCGACCATGGTTTCCGCCGAAGGCGCCTGCGCGGCTTACTATCTTTACGGGCGTCATCTGCGAAAGGAAGAAACCGGCCATGTCACTTGAAGAACACACGGAGATTTTTCCACAGGTTAACGCGCGTGACAGCGTGATGCGTAAATGCCGCGAATCCATCGAGGTGAAGGAACGATTTTTCGAACTGTATGCCGATCAGATCGCGGAGCTCTGCGGGCGAATGGCCGATCGCTTCTCGGCAG
The DNA here is from genome assembly GCA_003218535.1 of Verrucomicrobiota bacterium. Classification (GTDB taxonomy): domain Bacteria; phylum Verrucomicrobiota; class Verrucomicrobiia; order Chthoniobacterales; family UBA10450; genus Udaeobacter. The sequence continues at coordinate 2,930 of QHNV01000145.1, read as the reverse complement.
GAAATCACCTGTGGGTGATGGGAAACGGCGGCAGCGCGTGCGACGCCCAACACGTGGCGGTGGAATTTGTCCATCCGATCATCGAAAAGCGCCGTCCCCTGCCGGCGCTCGATTTGGTCAGCCAGGCGCCGGTTCTCACGGCCATTGCGAACGACAAAGATTTTGCCAAAGTCTTCGTCGACCAGCTCAAGCTGTGGGGAAAGCCGGGCGACATGGCGCTCGCTCTCTCGACGAGCGGGCAGTCTCCCAATCTGGTTTACGCGCTTCAGACAGCACGGAAGATGGAACTGCTCACGATCGCCTTTACCGGAAAAGACGGCGGGCGGCTGACGGAAGTGGCGGCGTACAGCTTTATCGTGCCGAGCTTCAGCATCCATCGCATTCAGGAATGCCACGTGGCTCTCCTGCACATCCTCTGGGATCTCATCCACGTGGCGCTCGGTGAAGAGGACGTCCTTTAATGAACGGAGGCGGAAATTCCGATTGGCCGGGGATGGCCTGCCCGGCCTCCGTTTTCGATCATAAACGAATCCTGCTCGGCCACGGCAGCGGTGGCAAGTTGACCGCAGACCTGGTGCGTAAGCTCTTCCTCCCGGCTTTCAAGAACGAGTATCTCGCCCGCCTCGACGATCAGGCGGTGTTTCAGCTCAACGGAACGAGAATCGCTTTTACCACGGACGCGTTTGTAGTCACGCCGCTGTTTTTTCCCGGCGGCGACATCGGCAAATTAGCCATCAACGGAACCGTCAACGACTTGGCCATGAGCGGCGCCCGGCCGCTGTATATCGCGGCGGCATTTATCTTGGAGGAGGGACTCGAGCTTGACGAGCTCTCCCGCATCGTCGATTCCATGCGTCAGGCGGCGTTTGCAGCGGGCGTGCAGTTGGTTACAGGGGACACCAAAGTCGTCGATCGCGGCAAAGGCGACAAGATCTTCATTACAACGACGGGGTTGGGTATTTTGGAAGGCTCGGCAACGATTTCGGCGGATCGGGCACGCCCGGGAGATAAAATTATTTTGAGCGGTACGATCGGCGATCATGGCACGGCTATTCTCTCGCGGCGCGAAAACCTGGAGTTCGAGGGAGCCATCGAGAGCGATAGCGCGGCTCTGCATACACTGGTCGCCGCTATGTTCGAGGTTACCGACCAAATTCATTGCCTGCGCGATCCCACTCGTGGCGGGCTGGCGACAACTTTAAACGAGCTTGCGGCGGCGTCCGGTGTCGGTCTGGAAGTGGACGAAAGGACGATCCCGGTCAAGGAAAGCGTCAAGAGAATGGTGCTTTTGAAAACGGAAATCGGCGGCAAACGGATGCTTGACGTTCTTCTAGGGGAACAATTGCCCCGGATCTGTTGATAACGATCCACCCCGGGCTAACGCGCATATCTCAGTCACAGAATTTTACCTATCTTGTACGAGACGAATAAATAAGTCACATTAAATGTATGTGACAACGTTGTGCCACAATGCCGAAAATCCTATTAGCAGAAGACGATAATCTTACACGCGCGACGCTAGGCAATTTTTTGCGCGCCAAAGGCTACGAGGTCGAGTTAGCAGAAGACGGCGCGCGAGCGATCTCGTTACTCAAAGAAAACGAGTTCGACCTTATAGTGTCTGACGTGGTTATGCCTAATGTTAACGGCTGGGACCTCTTGGACCACGTGGGTTCCATCTCGCCGGATACGCCCGTATTGCTAATGACCGCTTATGCTCAGCCACAATCACGCCAAGCGCACTCGCGCGCGGCGCCGGAACTGATACTAAAGCCTCTGGTGCTCACTGAGCTATTGTCCAAAATTCAACAGATATTGGATCAGAAAACGGCTTGACTGCGTTTCAAGGCGAGCAGCGGATCATCGGATGATCAGATGTTATGATTCGATAAAGACCTCGACTTCGCCCTCGCGCCGTTGAACTTCAACTGCGGCATATCGCCCATGCCGCTGAATCAAGAAATCCGCTGAACCATGTCCTGCTCTGACATTCTTAAGTTGAATCTCATCGAGAGATTCTGGCAGCATCGGCCGCACGAAGGAAACTCGCGACGCCGCGCCATAAATAGTCATTCCAAGCACCGCTTGGAGCAACAGGAACACGGAAGCCGCGGCCCAGGATTGCGGAGAGCAAGCGACAGGATAGGGGACGGGGCCTTCGCCTTCGCGGCGGTCAAAGCCGCAAAAAAGCTCCGGCAGACGATACTCGGCGAAGACACTCACATCGAATAGGGCGCTGAGAATTTGAATCGCATATTCCTTCGCGCGGTAGCGACATAACCCAGCGGCTATAAGAGCGTTGTCGTGGGGCCAAATCGAGCCGTTGTGATAGGACATCGGATTGAAGCGCACTTCGGAAGTTGCGACGGTGCGCACTCCCCATCCCGAAAACGACTGCGCCGCCATGAGTGTATTAGCGACGCGGCGGGCCTGCTCGGGGCCGGCTATTCCCGCGTACAAGCAATGGCCCGCGTTCGATGTTCTGATCCCGCACTGCCGTTTCTCTCCATCTAAAGCCAGAGCATAAATCGAAATCTCTTCACACCAAAAGGACTTTTGGAAATTCTCTTTGAGGATTTCCGCTTGCTCTGAGAGAGCCGTCGATCTTGTTGCCTCGCCCAGGGATAAAGCTATGGCGGCGCCCGCGAGTTTCGCGGCATAGGCGTAACCTTGAACTTCGCAGAGGGCAATCGGCCCTTGCGCGAAGGTACCGTCCCGGTGAAATACCGAGTCCAAAGAATCCTTCCACCCCTGCTGAACCAAACCTTTAGGTGAGTTGCAGGCATATTCTAGAAATCCGTCACCGTCGCGGTCGCCGTAATCGTTCATCCAACGAAGCGCCAGATCGATTTGGGGCCAGATCGATCTTATAAACTCCAGGTCATGCGTGTGCTGGAAGTAAGCGCCCGCCAACATCACAAATAACGGAG
>QHNV01000144.1 GCA_003218535.1 Verrucomicrobiota bacterium | reverse complement strand
CATTGCCGAGACCGAGTCCGTCTATGCCTCCACTGCCCCAGGCGATCAGGGCTTGCATCTGCTGCAAGCCGGCATCCTCCTTGAAGATTTCTGGATGAAGAAACGCTGAGAGCCGGCCCATTCGCTGCGATATTTGCGTGGCAATAACGAGGAGAGTGCCCAGGCTGGCAACCGCTCCGAATCCAAGCCACAGTGGGTTGGCTCCGCCGATAAACATTACAACAAAAGCAGTCGCACCGAGCAAAGCCGTGCTTCCAAGGTCGACTTCACCTAAAATGAGCACCGCCAGCAAAGCGACGATCGCGACCGGAAAAGCGATGCTAAAAAGCACGTTGTGCCTCGCTGTTTCGTAGCGGGCGAACCACGCGGCGAGGAAAAAAATCGCGGCCAGTTTGGCTAACTCGGACGGCTGAAAGGTAACCCGTCCTAGGCCGATCCATCGGCGGGAACCGTTGATACGCATCCCAATGTGTGGAAAATAGCAGAGCGCCAGCGCAACAAGTGCAATCAGGAACCAGAGCCACCATGTGCGTTGCCAAAAGTGGTAATCAATAAGAGCGGCGAACGTGCAAGCCACAAGTCCGGTCCCGAACCAAATCGCTTGCCGCCTGATAAAGAAATAAACATCGCCGTGGCTGTCCCTGGCAAACGCACTTGTGCTGAAAAGCATGACGATGCCGATGACGAGCAACCCCAGCACCGCGAGGAACAGGATATACGCGCTTTTACGAGGCATGGTCAGATGGGTGTGTCATTCGCCAATTTCCAAGCGGGTTCAAAATCGTTTTTCACTCGTCTTCCTTGATCCGTTTTGTTTTTGCCGCCTTCTTGGGAATTAAAAGTTTTTGGCCCACTTTTAATTTCCGCGGATCCTCGATGTGGTTGAGAGTAATAAGATCCTCGTAAGAAACTTTAAGTTTTCTTGCGATCTTCACTGGGTTGTCGCCTTTGTCCACCGTATAAACTTTCCCTGAGGATGCCGGCACTTTCGCGTGCTCGGCCGGCTTTGTATGCCCGGATTTATGCTCGTCCGTCGTAACCGGTTTCGCTGGCAAAACTGACGGCTTTACCCCACGCCGCAGTCCACTTTCTCTTGGCAAGGGCGCAGGTCGCGGACTCCGTGTGCCCGAACCCTGCGTCGATTGAACGGTCGCCGCAGTCGTGGAAGCAGCCGGGCTGGCTGCTGGTTCTGTCGGCACAAACGACCTCTGTCGCGTCTTGATTACGTTGAATGCGACGATACCGGAGACTGCAACTACATGCAGAAGCAGAACAATTAGTAACGCTCGTGAGAGCTTCATATTTGGCTCTGGGATTTCTGCGTAGTCGATCTCCGCAGCGCCCGCAGAACGGCGCGCGGTTGCTACCCGAATCTTTTTGCCCCTAAACAGGTTCAGCATTTTCATTGATCGAGCGGGGGTAGCGCCTGTACGAGCGTGCGAAATTGATCGCCGCGATCGGCATAGCTTTTGAACATGTCGAAGGATGACGTGCCGGGAGAAAAGAGGACGACGTCGCCCGGCTTCGCCACAGCGTGAGCGCGCTCGACCGCGTCTGCGAGCGAGTTTGCAATTTCGGAATTGACCGCGCCGCTCCAGGAACGCCTGATGCTTTCGGCCATTTCGCCGATTAGGATCGTCGATCTAACTTTTTCTTTCACGAGAGTTTGGAGCAGGTCGAAAGTGAAACCTTTGTCCTTGCCGCCAGCGATCAGAACGACCGGCTTTGTTTGTGCGCGCAGCGCCTTTTCCACGGCATCCAGGTTCGTCGCTTTGGAATCGTTCACATACTCAACGCCATCTACTTTGCGCACAAATTCGCACCGATGTGGACGCGGTTCATAATTCCGGAGCGCCGGCACCATTTGTGCGAAGGACAGCCCGCGCGCAACACCTGCGGCGAGCGTGGCCATTACATTCTCGATGTTATGCAGGCCTCGGAGCTTCGTGTCGGACAATCGGAGAACGGCTTGGTCTCGGTAAACAATCGCGCCATTGAAGAGCCGGAAATCGGCTTGATCGGAGTAGGCGCTGAAGGTGAGCCGGCGCGGTCTTATTTGCGGCAGAGCTTCCACGGTGTTGACCACCGCGACATCTTGCTCGGTTTGGTTTTCGAAAATGCGCAGCTTGGCTGCGCGATAATCGGCCACAGAGTGATAGCGATCGAGATGGTCAGGCGCGAAGTTAAGCCAGAGGCTGATTGACGGATGAAAGGTCCGGATCGTTTCCAGTTGAAACGAGCTTACTTCGACGGTTAGCACGTCGAACGGTTTCCGTTCGCGCGCGACTTCGGAAAGCGGCTTACCTATGTTGCCGCAAGCGATTGTTCGCTGACCGCATGCGTTCAACATCTGTGCGATTAGTTCGGTGGTTGTGGTTTTCCCATTTGTACCGGTAACGGCGATTGCCGACGTTTCACAAAAACGCCAAGCGAGTTCGAGTTCGCCGATCATTTCAACCTTTCTCGTGGAAAAGTTGCGCGCGAGCCGAGAGGCAGGATCGATGCCCGGACTTAAAACAGCCATTTGGTAAGTGGACGAATCTTCATCCGCCGCTTTACCGCAGGTGACGCGAATTCCTTCTCTCCGCAGGTTATCGATTGTCGATTTGAGCAGATTTTTTTCCTCGGCGCTGTCGAGCACGGTCACGTGCGCGCCTTCGGCCTTGAGCAGGAGCGCGGCAGCCGTACCGCTCAAGCCTGCCCCGAGAACGGCAATGTTTTGCTGTTTGTAGCGCAACTTGTTACCTCAGTTTCAGTGTCGCCAAACCCAGCAAAGCGAAGATGATCGAGAGAATCCAGAAGCGGACGATTACTGTGTTCTCCTTCCAACCAGTGAGTTCAAAATGATGATGTAGGGGGGACATAACAAAAATTCGGCGGCCGGTCGCTTTGAAGCTGATCACCTGGAGAATGACCGAGAGGGCCTCGATGACGAAAACGCCACCTACCACAACCAGGAGCAGTTCCTGTTTACAACAAATGGCGACGACGCCAAGCATTCCACCAATCGCGAGAGATCCGGTATCCCCCATAAAAACCCGGGCCGGATAACAATTGAACCAGAGAAAACCAAGGCCCGCCCCCACGAGCGCGGCGCAAACGACGGTCAGCTCCCCGGCAAAAGAATAAAACGGCACCTGCAAATATTCTGCGATGCGGAAATTTCCCGCGGCGTAAGCAAGCAAAGCGTACGCAAAGGCGACAGTGATGGTGCAACCGGCCGCAAGACCGTCCAACCCGTCAGTGAGATTGACAGCATTCGAGGAACCAACGATCACGAGCGAAAAAAACACGAAGGTGAACCAGGCCATATTGGGGACCACTGGCGCCTTGACAAACGGCACGTAAAGCGCTCGGGCCTGCACTTCGAGCAGCGGGCTGGTGAGGAAAACGCACGTAACAATCGCGGCGAGCACAATTTGAAAAACCAGTTTGATCCGACCACTGATCCCCTCGGATTTTTTTTTCGTGACCTTGAGGTAATCGTCGGCGAAGCCAAGCGCGCCGAGGTAAACCATGCTGAACAAGACGAGCCAGACGAAGCGGTTATCCGGACGTGCCCAGAGGAAACTGGAGATCAAGACCGCCCCGATGATCAGCACGCCACCCATGGTGGGCGTCCCTTGTTTTCCACCATGCAATTCAGCAAGGCGATGAACTTCTGCCGCCGCACGAAGCGGTTGTCCCAGCTTTAGGGCAATCAGTTGTCGGATGATGAAATTCCCGAAAACTAGCGTGATCAGGAAAGCGGTTACAGCTCCCGCGATGGCGCGGAATGTGACATAGAAAAAAACGTTGAACCCAATGAACTGCGCGCTCAGGCGATGTAGATAGTACATCATACCGAGATTCCGGATTCTGAATGATGAAGTGCGAACTGCTCGATGACTTGCTCTGTCCGCGCGGCACGGCTTCCCTTGATCAAGACAAGATCGCCGGGCGCCGCGATTTGGCTCAAAAGCTCAACGGCCTCCGACGTCGATCTTACTACGGCACTGTTCTTCAGACCGCCGTGTGCGGCGGCTTCTGCGATCGCCGCGGCGACACTTCCAATTGCAATCACGCAATCAACGCCGAAGGCAGCCGCGATCTCACCGACTTCTCGATGACTCTGATCTGATTGCGAACCAAGTTCTTTCATTTCTCCAAGAACAGCGATCCGTTTGCCATCAGCAGGCAATTCCACCAGTGTACGCAAGGCCGCTTTCATCGAATCGGGATTGGCGTTGTAGCTGTCGTCAATAAACTCCACGCCGCCAATTTCCTTGATTTGCAATCGCGCTTTGGCGAGTGGAGCCGCAGTAAGGCCTGCAGCGCAATCCTCCAGAGAAAGACCAAAGACGCGACCTGCGGCCACTGCGAGCAACGCATTCTGCACCATGTGCAGACCGGGCACGGGCAACTGCGCGCGACATCGATGCGCTCCCTCCAGAATGGTGAAATCCGTTCCGTTCTCGGTCTGGCTTATCTCGCTGGCGCGAATTGTTCCGTCGGTTGTGCCCGCAAGGATCACTTTGGTGCGCGCACGAGCCGCGATGCCCTTTGTAAACGGATCATCCGCATTCAAAATGACCGTCCCATCAGCGCTGACAGCTTCGACAAGGGCGCCCTTCTCCTCTGCGATTGCCTCGCGCGATCCCATAAACTCAATGTGCGCGACACCGATGTTTGTGATCATCGCGACGTCGGGCACAGCCAACCTAGCCAAAGCGGCGACTTCTCCGGGATGATTCATCCCGATTTCCCAAACGGCGATTTCATCCTGGGCGGTTGCCTCCAACACGGTTCGAGGAAGGCCAACATGATTGTTGAAATTTCCTTCCGTTTTCGTGACGCGAAACCGACGCGAAAGCACAGCTGCACTAAAATCTTTAGTAGTGGTCTTGCCGTTGCTTCCCGTAATCGCGACGACTCTGAGTGACAGCGATTTCCGGTAATTAGCGGCAAGCGTTTGGTACGCTTGCAGAGTATCCTTCACCCGAATAAGCGCGAAATTCTCGGGGACTTTTCCTGCCCAGTTTGATTCCACGATCGCGCCAGCCGCACCAATCTTCGCGGCGGCCTCAACAAAATTGTGGCCATCGAAGTTTTCGCCCCGCAAAGCAACGAATAATTGGCCGCGCTTCAACGTGCGCGAATCGGTGCTGATTTTGTAAATCAATACCGTCCCGCCTTCGGAAGACAGCGAACCGCCGGCGAACTTTGCGATTTGCGGGAGCGTGGTTGGATTCATAAGACCGACAATCGATTCATTAAAATTCCACCGGGTGGTTGGCGATCGCGCGGCGCGCGACCTGAACATCGTCAAACGGGACAGTGTAATCCGCGAACTCCTGATAATTTTCGTGTCCCTTGCCTGCGATCAACACAATGTCGCGCGGCTGAGCCAGGGCGACAGCGCGATCAATGGCGTTCGTTCTATCGGTAATTTTTTCGTAACGAGTGGAGCGAACCCCCTTTTCAATCTCCGTGATGATGGCGTCTGGGTCCTCTGTCCGCGGATTATCGGAAGTGATGATAGCGTAGTCGGCATATTGATCCACGATGTCACCCATCATCGGGCGTTTTTGGCGGTCGCGATCGCCGCCACAGCCAAAAACTGTGATCAACCGATGAGGCTCTAGCTCACGCAGAGTCCTGAGAACGTTCCCAAGTGCATCGGGCGTGTGCGCGTAATCGACGAAGACTTGAAATTGCCGCTTAGCCGGAACTAACTCTAGGCGACCTGGAATCTGCGGCGATTTGCCGATGCTTAGAACGGCGTCGCGCAGGTTGATTCCCAAGGCGTTGGTGGCTGCCAGCGCTGCCGCTGAGTTTGAGACGTTAAATGTGCCGATCAGTGGCACGCGAACCAAATAACTTTTGCCGCGGGCGTCGAGCTGGTACGAGGTACCGCTAAATTCGACGCGCGGATTTGAAGCGCGAAAATCTGCGCGGATACTTCTGCCATATGTGATTATTCTGACGTTCTTGTCGATCTTATTGAGGAGCTGTTCGCCGTAGCGGTCGTCGATGTTTACAATTGCGACCGGCGTCCGCTTTTTCTGCTGAGCGCCGAGTTGAGTAAAGAGTTTTGCCTTTGCCTCGAAGTAGCTCGCCATCGTCCCGTGAAAATCGAGATGGTCCTGGGTGAGATTCGTAAAAACCGCGACATTCCATTCCAAACCACGCGTCCGATCCTGGGCGAGCGCGTGCGATGAGACTTCCATCGCCGCTGCTCGACAACCGGCATCGCGGATTTGTGCCAGTAGTTCCGCTAAATCAAGCGATTCCGGGGTCGTCCTGAGAGCTGGCAAAACGCGTTCGCCGATTTCGTAGCGCACTGTCCCGATTAAGCCACAGCGCAGGCCCGCCGCTTCGCAGATGTGCTTGATGAGAAAAGTGGTTGTGGTTTTTCCGTTGGTGCCGGTAACGGCCGCCAATTTTAAGTTGCGCGCCGGATAACGGTAAAAAACCGCCGAAAGATCAGCGAGCGCAGTGCGTGTATTTTCGACGACAAGAAACGTGGCGCGTGGATAGGCTCCCTCGTGCTCAGTCACGATCACCGAGGCGCCTTTTTCGATGGCTTGATCGATGAAATGGTGTCCGTCCTTTTTTTCGCCCCGCAACGCCACGAACATGCCATTCCTTTGCACACGCCGCGAGTCATACGCGATGCTTTCCACCGAGCGATCAATTGCCCCGATGATTTGGCGAATTGGAATCGCGGCGACAAGAGTTTTGAGCTGCATGAGGGTTCAACATGCGATAGCGAAGCGTTCAATGGCGCGAAGCATTGGTTAAGGCGACTCGTTCCACCGTCGCGGCCCGCCGCGGCGCTCGATTTCGCTCCCCAGGTATATTCCGTTGGACTGGTTCTAGAG
>QHNV01000081.1 GCA_003218535.1 Verrucomicrobiota bacterium | reverse complement strand
TTGCCAAGCCGAAGCCTTGGCGAAGGCTGGTGTAATCTGTGGCTGAACAACCTCGTCATCGTGACCGCAGCGAGGGACCTCACACGCTATCGAGGATGTTGCGAGATCCTTCGCTTTCGCTCAGGATGACAATTGAATGAATCCTGACATCCGCGTCCGTTTCGCCCCCTCGCCTACTGGCTACCTACATATAGGCGGGGCGCGCACTGCGCTGTTCAATTGGCTGTTTGCGCGACATCACGGCGGGAAATTCGTGCTGCGCATCGAAGATACGGATATCAAGCGAAACACCGAAGAAGCGATGACCGCCATTTACGAAGGGCTACAATGGCTGGGCCTGAACTGGGACGAAGGCCCGCATGCCGGCGGCGAATTCGGACCCTACCTGCAGAGCGAGCGCACAGAACTTTACGAGCGTTACCTGAAAAAACTTCAGGACGCCGGTCACATTTTCGAGGACCAGGGTGCGCTGCGATTTCGCTCACCGCACGAGCACGTCATTGTAGACGACGTCGTGTGCGGCAAAATCGACTTCGATCTGAGCAATCCGGCTACGCACCCCGACATGACCATTCGCCGGCCGGATGGTTCGTGGATTTTTCATTTTGTGAATGTGATCGACGATCTGGAAATGAAAATCTCCCACGTGATCCGGGGCGAAGATCATCTCTCCAACACACCGAAGCACATCGAAATTTTTCGCGCGCTCGGCGCGACGCCGCCGCATTACGCGCACATCCCGCTCATCCTAAACCGCGACGGATCGAAGATGAGCAAACGCGACGAAGGCGCGCGGGTGGAGTATTACATCCGTCGCGGTTATCTCCCGGCGGCCGTCCGCAATTACCTCTGTCTGCTCGGTTGGTCACCAAAAGACAATCGGGAGAAGATCGACGTAGACGAAGTCATCCGGATTTTTGATCTCAAGAATATCGGACGCAGCTCGGCGACATTCGACCCTGACAAACTCCACTGGTTGAATGGCGAATATGCGCGCGAGCTCAGTGATGCCGAGTTTTACGACCTTGCTGTCGCGAGGTTGAAGTCGAGTTAGCAAAACATTTCACCCCTGAGAACAAGCCAAGACTCGAAGCTGTTCGCGACGCGCTAAGTCCTCTAAAGAAATTCGATGCTGCTGAAATTGAAGCGACAGTGAAAAGCGCAGCCGCAAATCTAGGCGTGAAGGTCGGCGCGATCGTTCATCCCACGCGCCTCGCCGTGACTGGCAGCAACGTGGGACCGAGTCTGTATCACTTGCTCGAAGTTCTTGGAAAAGACAAAGTCCTCGCGCGCATTGATCGCGCGCTAACGAGATTCTAATGGGTAGCGCATGCTTCCAGCATGCCGCGTTCGGTATCCTGCCGAACGCTTCTTTGCGTTTATAATTTGTGTTTGGCAAAGATGCCGAACACTGCCCGCTGGAAGCGGGCGCTACCTTTTCGCTTCTTTGGCCCAGGTGTCCCGCAGCGTAATCGTGCGATTCCAGATTTGTTTTTGCGGAGTCGAATCCGGATCGAGCGCGAAATACCCGAGACGCTCGAATTGGTAGCGCTCTTCGGGACGCGCGCCTGCAAGCGAGGGTTCGCATTTTGCGGTAACCACTTGGAGCGAATTTGGATTAATGAACGATTTGAAATCGCCGCCTGAGTCGGGTTCAGGAACGCTGAACAGCCGGTCATACAATCGGACCTCCGCATCGATCGCCTTCGCCGCGCTTATCCAATGTATCGTGCCTTTTATTTTGCGACCAGCAGTCGGTCCGCCTGATTTGCTGTCCAGATCGACAGTGCAGCGAAGCTCAGTCACGTTGCCAGCCTCATCCTTCACGACTTCATCGCACTTGATGATGTAAGCGTATTTGAGCCGCACTTCGCCACCGGACCGGAGTCGAAAATATTTCGGTGGCGGCGTCTCCATGAAATCGTCATTCTCGATGTAAAGCTCGCGACTGAACGGAATCTTGCGCGTTCCAGCATTTGGATCCTCCTGATTATTGATTGCGTCGAGTTTTTCGATTTTATCCTGGGGATAATTCGTCAGCACAACTTTGATCGGCCGCAGGACAGCAAGCCGGCGGGTGGCAGCACGATTCAATTCGTCGCGCATGGTGTGTTCCAGCACAGCCATCTCAGTCATGCTCGGATATTTCGTGATGCCAATGTTGTAGGCGAACGCGCGTAGAGCGCTCGCAGTCACCCCGCGTCGCCGCAATCCGGAAATAGTAAGCATCCGCGGATCGTCCCAGCCATTAACAAGTTTTTCGTTCACCAACTGAATCAGTTTGCGCTTGCTCATGACGGAATAAGTGAGATTGAGCCGCGCAAATTCATATTGATGCGGGCGCGGATCCGGCAATTCCAGCGCGTCAAGAATCCAATCATAGAGCGGCCGGTGCACTTCGAACTCCAGCGTGCAAACCGAGTGCGTGATGCCCTCAACGTAGTCGCTAAGCGTATGCGCCCAATCGTACATCGGATAAATGCACCATTTGTCGCCGGTGCGATGATGCGATGCGTGCCGGATGCGATACAACACCGGGTCACGCAGCCAGATGTTCGCGGCATTTACGTCGATCTTTGCCCGCAACGTGCGCGCGCCGTCCGGAAACTCGCCTGCCTTCATTCGCGCAAAGAGATCGAGATTTTCTTCGACAGAACGATCGCGAAAGCCACTCGCTTTCCCAAGCCGGCGATATGCGTCCGTTTCCTCGGGAGTCATCTCGCAAACGTAAGCCTTGCCTTTGCGTATAAGATCGACCGCGTAGTCGTAGAAACGGTCAAAATAATCCGATGCGTAAAATGGTGCGCCACCGACATGTTTGTCCGCCCAACCATCGACGAGCCAACGTACGTCAGTCATGATTGAGTCGACATATTCCGCTTCCTCCTTTATCGGGTTGGTATCGTCCATGCGAATGTTGCAAATCCCGCCGAACTCGCGCGCGATCCCGAAGTTGAGGCAAATCGATTTTGCGTGACCGATATGCAGGTAGCCGTTAGGCTCAGGCGGAAAGCGAGTCACGATCTTGTCGTACTTCCCGGTGCGAATGTCTTCCGCGACAATGTCGCGAATAAAATCCGAGGGCGTTGCAGTTTTGTCTGTCATTGTAACGAGGAAAACTATCGGCGAACGCCCAGATGGACAACTTTCGCGCGTGCGAGTTTCTTCTGGGGAGCACAGGCTGCCAGCCTATTCTTTTCGGCAGCGTGCCGAAAAGCTCTTCGCGTGATTAGCATTGCGCGCACAAAGGATGTCGTCGGCAAACTGCCGACGACTGCAGGCTGGCAGCCTGCGCTCTCCAGAGCTTTGCGATCTACGCGTATTCGGCCACGCCCACTTTGCCACAAATACAAAATCCCTCGATGCTCAAGCGATGGAGCAAAAGCACACTACGGAGCGCTACACGCTGGCTGATCTTGAGAAGTGGGACGAAGTAACCCGCGATATTGATCCGCCGATTCGACTCGGCGTTTTTGGTGATCCGGTCGCGCATTCGCTCTCGCCGCAAATGCAAAACGCCGCGCTACGCGCCTGTGAGATCAAAACTCAATACGCGCGCTTTCACATTCGCTCCAACGAACTGCGATCGGCGCTGCTGTTTTTGCGCAAACGCGATTTTGTGGGAATCAATCTGACTGTCCCGCATAAGATCGCGGCGTTCACTCAAATCGATGAAGCAGACGAATCTGTGACTCGCGTGGGAGCAGTAAATACGATTCGTGTTCGCGATAAGAAACTCATTGGTTCAAATACCGATGGCGAAGGATTCCTGCGAGCGATTCGCAGCGAATTCTCGGTCGACGTGCGCGATCTTAGAGTGATGATTCTTGGTGCAGGCGGCGGTACCGGTCGCGTCATCGCCTGGCAATGCGCGCTCGAAAATTGTGAGCGCGTTGTTCTGGTCAATCGCACTCCGGAAAAAGCGAGTGCGCTTGTGGAGCAGTTGCGGCCTTTTCTCACGGGACCGCGCGTGCTAGGTCCGGCAGCGCGCCTTGAAGCCGTGGCGTGGGATGAATCGGCAATGCGCCCGCAGCTGGCCGACATCGATCTGATCGTTAATGCCACGCCGCTGGGAATGAATTTGAGCGACCCAGCGCCAATCCCGGCTCGGTTGATTGCGCCGCATCACATGATTTTCGATTGCGTATATGGGCCATCGAGGACGTCTCTGCTTCGCGCAGCAGATGAAGCTGGCGCACGCGGCGCAAATGGGCTGTCACTATTGCTATATCAAGGCGCTCTCTCTTTTTCCATTTGGTTCGAGCGCGAAGCGCCGATCGACGCGATGCGCGCGGCTCTGTAGCCGCCTCGCTGTGCGAGGCGCACGCGCGTCGCTCACAGAGCGACGGCTACAGGCGTTGTAAAAATCCCGAAAACTGCAATATTCCTCGATGGTAACCGCGGGTACAAACTTCGACGTCGAGCCCACCGTCGGACGAGTTCGCCCAAGTGTCGATCTTGCCGAAGCGCTGCAAGAGCTCAAGCATGAGCGAAACGCCATTATTCTCGCGCATAACTATCAGGTGCCGCAGTTGCAGGACGTTGCGGATTTTGTCGGCGACTCGCTGGGCCTGAGTTACCAGGCAGCCAAAACCGACGCTGATGTGATTCTGTTTTGCGGCGTCCATTTCATGGCAGAGACAGCCAAGATCATTAATCCAAACAAACGCGTGATTTTGCCGGATCTGGAGGCGGGCTGTTCCCTCTCCGAATCGTGTCCGCCGGAAAAGCTGGCAGAGTTTTTGAAAGCGCACGCAGACAAAAATTATTACGTGATCGCTTATATCAATTGTAGCGCCGGCGTGAAAGCGCTGGCCGATGTAATTTGCACCAGCGGCAACGCCGACAAGATCGTGCGCGCCGCGCCGGCTGATCGAAATATTCTCTTTGTTCCAGACCAAAACCTCGGCGCATGGGTGATGGAACGGACAGGACGCAAGATGGATTTGTGGCAGGGCACCTGTTACGTCCATGTCGAGTTCACCGCGCGCAGCATAAACAAAATCCGCGAACAATACCCGGGTGCGCCGGTTGTTGCGCACCCGGAATGTACCTACGCCGTGCGCATGCTGGCTGACGAAGTTTGTTCGACCGAAAAGATGGTGAGCTTTTGCAAAGAATCGCCTGCCCACGAGATCATTGTCGTAACCGAAGCTGGGTTGTTGCATCGACTGAGCAAAGAGATTCCCGATAAAACATTCATTCCCGGCCCGACAGACAATTGCTTTTGTGGCGAATGCCGGTTCATGAAGATGAATACGCTGGAGAAAGCTTACGACGCACTCCTCAACATGGAGCCGGAGATCACGTTGCCCGAGCCGGTGCGCAAACACGCGGAGATACCGATCCTGCGCATGCTCGAGCTGAGCAGGTAAGGAACGTCTCCCTCAAACCCTTTCCCGCA
Organism: Verrucomicrobiota bacterium; assembly: GCA_003218535.1. Taxonomy (GTDB): domain Bacteria; phylum Verrucomicrobiota; class Verrucomicrobiia; order Chthoniobacterales; family UBA10450; genus Udaeobacter. The sequence goes on along the minus strand of QHNV01000081.1, from coordinate 28,260 downwards.
ATCTCTCATTGCAATGCAGCCGCCGATCTCTTCGTGACATCCGCGTGATCCGCGGACAAATTCGGCGGTCATAGGCCGCTACAGAATGACTGGTAACGAAGAATCCGTCGAAAAACGAATCGACCGGCTTCACGCGAGTGGGCTTGTCGATTTTCACTTCGATCTGCTGATCGATTTGTATGAAAAGCGTGATCGGCCTGGCGTTCTCGTCTCGCAGTTTTTGCCAGAATTTAAAGCCGGCGGTATCGGCGTGCTCGGGGTGGCGATTTATATCGAAGATCGCTACATGCCGGAAATGGGTTTGCGTGTCGCGCTGGATCAGGTCGCGCGGCTGTACGCGGAGGTGGAGCAAACGGAGCGGTTCGCGATTTGCAAAACGTTTGCCGAGATCGAGCAAGCTCGCGCCGAAAATAAAATCGCGCTGGTCATCACGATGGAAGGCGTGGAGCCGTTAGGCGAGGATTTGAATTTACTTCGCGCGTTTTACGAACTCGGTGTGCGATCGGTTAGTTTGACGCATGCGCGCCGTAACGCCGCTGGCAGCGGCGGAATCTTTAAGCCAAGCGGTTCGCCACGCGACGGCCTGACGAATTTTGGCCGCGACCTCGTGCGCGAATGCGAGCGCCTCGGGATCGTTATCGATCTTGCCCATATCAATCCAAAGGGATTTGAGGACATTGTCGATCTTACGAGCAAACCGCTTGTTGTTTCACACACCAACGTGCGAAAGTTTTATGACATCGAGCGCAACATCAGCGACGAGCAAATCAAGATCATCGGCCAACGCGGTGGTGTTATCGGTGTAAATGCGATTCTCGTTAGTCCCGACCCTGAAACGAGCACCATCGATCGTTATGTCGACCATATCGAGCACGTTATAGGCCTTACGGGAATCGGCGGCGTCGGGATCGGTTTTGATTTTTGCGAGTACCTCTTCCAGCAGCTGCCGGAGAGCGTGCGAGCCGAGCTCGCCGCGAAGTTGACCACGCCACATTTCATTCCCGATCTAACAAATCATTCGCACGCGCGAAATTTGACCCGCAAACTCATCGAGCGCGGTTTTTCCGACGAGCAAATCGAAAAAATCCTTCGCGGCAATTGGCTGCGGATCTTCAAAAAGTGGCTGTAGCGGCGCTCTGGGAAGCGTTCTTACTCTTGTTCTTACACTTGCTCTTACTCATTCTGACCTAATGAACGTCAGATTTGATCACGAGAAACTTAACGTATACCAAGCTTCGCTTAAGTTTGTAAGTTGGGCCACGGAGTTAGCCTCGAAAGTGGAAGGCAAAGCTGCCGTGAAAGAGCAACTGGATCGCGCCTCGACCAGCGTCCCGCTCAATATTGCCGAGGGTAACGGCAAGTTCGCGGTTAAAGATCGCTGCCGCTTTCTTGATTTTGCCCGGGGCTCAGCGCTGGAATGCGCAGCGTGCCTAGATGTTTTGGTCGCCAAGCAATTATGCGATGAGGTCGCGATAAGATCTGGTAAACAGCAACTGCTTGAAGTTGTCTCAATGTTGATGGGCCTGATCAGCAGCCTCGCCTCCTGCATTGCTGAAGAGCCAGGAACTTACTCGCTTCCTCCGGAGCAAGAGTAAGAGAGCGAATTGAAATTCATTAATCTCACCCGCCACACCGAAATCGGCGCGAACTCGTACTACCTGGAGATTGCTGGTCACGAGCTGATACTCGATTGCGGGATGCATCCCAAAAACGTGGGCGAAGACGCGTTGCCGAATTTCAAAGCCATTGCAGACCGCAAAATCGAAGCAGCCCTAATCTCGCACGCCCATCAGGACCATATCGGCACCTTACCCATATTGATGCGGCGCTTTCCAAATGCGCGCATTTTCATGACTGAGGCCACGGCTGACATTGGCAATACGCTCTTGCACAACTCGGTCAACGTGATGACGCGACAGCGCCAGGAAATCGGAGAAATGTCGTATCCGTTCTTTACGCATCGCGAGACGGATCGAGCATCGGAGCGTTGGCGTTGGTGCCCGGTCAATCAACGCATGTCGATTTTTGGCGAACGCGCGCACAACCGCGAAAGAGACGCGCTGACATTCGAGTTTTTCGACGCCGGACACGTACTCGGTTCGACTGGAATTCTGCTCCGCGGCGAGGGGCAAACGATCTTTTACACCGGCGACGTCAATTTTGATGATCAAACAATCATGGAAGCAGCGATTTTTCCGGAAAAGAAGATCGACATCTTGATTATGGAAAGCACGCGAGGTGATCACGCAAAGCCGGAAAATTGGACGCGCCTTGGCGAAGAGCGACGTCTGGCGGACGCAATCGCTACGGCCTTCAACCGAGGCGCTTGTGTACTCATACCAGTTTTCGCGCTCGGAAAAACCCAGGAGATCCTGGCGATGCTTTACAAATTTCGCCGTGAACGGCTCCTAGCCGATTTTCCAATTTATATTGGTGGCCTCAGCTCGAAAATGACCGACACCTACGATCGTCGTGCGCATGTGACACGTCGGCAATTGCCGCGTCTGCAACTCTTGAAAGACGCGGCGCCATTCATTCTCAATGACGAAACCGTGCGGGATGCGCCGTTGCGAGCTGGCCGCGTTTACGCCCTCTCCAGCGGGATGATGATTCCGAAAACGCTTTCCAATGTTTTTGCTCAGCGACTGGTCGACAATCCACAGCACTCTATCTTTTTTGTTGGATACGCCAATCCGGAATCGCCTGCCGGTCTTCTACGCGACACGCCTGCAGGGGGTGAGGTTGCGCTCGATCCGGACGGCCCAACCCAGCGCGTCCGTTGCAACATTGAGCAATTCCAGTTCAGCGCCCACGCGGCACGCGAATCGTTAATCGATTACGCCAAGAAACTCTCACCGAAAACAATTGTGCTCGTGCACGGCGATCCGCCGGCCGTCGAGTGGATGCGATGCAAGCTGACGTCAGAGCTTCCCGGCTCAGACCTAATTGTGCCAACACCGGGTGTTGAGTTAGAACTGTAGCGCAACTGTGCCCGCTTGCGCCACGGAACATCGCAAGCGGGGACGCGTGCGCTACATTTGCTACAGCGGATGAAGATCGTCTCATGGAACATCAATTCGCTGCGAAGGCGCCAAGATCGCCTTTTCTCTTGGCTCGAGGCCACACGGCCGGATATTGTTTGTCTCCAAGAAACGAAATGTCGCGATGACCAATTTCCCGAGCTTGCCCTGCAAGCCATCGGCTATCATTCCGCCTACCACGGCGAGAAGTCTTATAACGGAGTCGCGATCCTAGCGAAAACAGAACTGCGCGATGTACGCCCGTCGCTTTGCGACGAAGTCATCGATCCGCAGGCACGAGTGATCGCAGCGACCATCGATCATGTGCGGGTCTTTTCGATTTATGCGCCTAACGGCCAGGCAGTCGGATCGCCTGCGTACGGATACAAACTGACTTGGTACCGCCGCCTGCGAGACTGCTTATCGAAAGAAAAAAGTGCCGCGCTGGTAGTGTGCGGCGATTTCAACGTGGCCCCGGAAGATATTGATGTTTACGCTCCAGATTTGTGGCGCGGCGCGATCATGTGCTCGGAGGATGAACGACGGGCTTTCCGCGAGCTTTATGAACTGGACCTGCGCGACACGCTTCGTCTGCATCATCGAGAAAGCGGGCTCTTCAGTTGGTGGGACTATCAAATGCGCGCATTTGAAAAAAATCGTGGACTGCGTATCGACGCAATCCTTGCAAGTGAAAGCTTGGCGCAAAGGTGCATAGATGCCGGAATCGATCGCGAAATGCGCAAAGGGAAAGAGCCCTCGGATCATGCCCCAGTTTGGGCCGAGTTCAAAGATTAGGAAAACGCCGGATGCCAACCGTCGAACATCTAGCGTCCAATTCGGATTCTGAATTGGACGTTGAGCGTTGAACGTTGGACGTTCGGCGTTTATGACTAACGAACGCCATCCGCGCGTCGCCAGTCCTCCGGCAAAGCCGCTGCTGATCTGGGATGGTGAATGTGATTTTTGCCGGTTATGGATCGAACACTGGCGCGTCATCACTGCGGGCTACGTCGATTACGCTACTTACCAGGAAGTCGCAGACCACTTCCCTGAAATTTCGCGCGATGATTTCAAGCAGGCGATGCGGTTTATCGAACCCGATGGCGAAGTATTTTCTGCCGCTGAAGCGGTCTATCGCTCGTTGCGATATGGATCTTCCAAAAAATGGCTGGCGTGGAGTTACGATCACGTCGCCGGGTTCGCCGCGGTCTCCGAGCTTGCGTATAAGTTAGTTGCCCGTCACCGAAAATCGGCGTCTGCAGTTACACGTGTGCTTTGGGGTAACGACGTCCGGCCGCCGACTTATTTTTGGGCGCGGCGCTGGTTTCTTCGCGCGGTTGGCCTCATTTACTTAATCGCGTTCGTCTCGCTTTGGGTACAGGTCGATGGCCTAGTCGGTAGCGACGGAGTCTCGCCGATCAATCAATTTCTACCCGCGGTTTATGAACGATTCGGAGCGCGGGCCTACTCGCTGCTACCCACGCTGTGCTGGTTCAATTCCAGTAATGGTTTTCTCCATTTTCTATGCGGGGGCGGAGTGGTTTTGTCATTGCTATTAATTTCTGGAATCGCGCCAGCCGTTTCGCTGACCGCACTTTTTGCGTTCTATCTTTCGCTAACAATCGCCGGGCAAACTTTCCTCAGTTTCCAATGGGATATTTTGCTGCTGGAAACCGGCTTTTTGTCGATTTTTTTCGCGCCGTGGCGACTTTTGCCGAGGGAATTGATGTGGTGGCCAGGGGCATCCGGCTTCGCCAAAGCAGCGGCGGACGAGCCGAGCTCGGTTACGATGTCGCGGCCAGCGCTGTTTTTGCTTAAATTTCTTCTTTTTAAACTGATGCTCATGTCGGGCGTCGTAAAGCTGACCAGTGGCGACGACTGCTGGTGGAACCTGACAGCACTTGATTATCATTACTGGTCCCAACCGTTGCCCACCGTTTTCGGATGGTGGGCCGATAAAAGTCCGGAGTGGTTTAAACATTTTTCGGTCGCGTTTTGTCTCGTCGTAGAAATCATCGTTCCGTTTTTCATTTGGGCACCGCGCCGGCCACGGCTCCTTGCCGCTGGATTGATGATTTTTTTGCAAATCGTAATCGCGCTCACCGGCAACTATTGCTTCTTCAATCTGCTCACGCTTGCGCTGTGTCTCTTACTGATTGATGATTCTGTAGTCGCCGTGTGGGCGGCGCCGCGCAAACTCGTTAAAAAGATCAGCGCTCTGCGTCCCACAGGGACGTGGCTACGGCGATCGTCAATGTTTGCGACTGTCGCGCTGTTAATCATCACACTGCCGATTAACGCGTGGCTGACTTTCACCGCGTTCAAGCCCGACGCAGATTGGCCGCGACCAATCATCGCGGCTTACGGACATATGGAACCATTTCGGATCGTGAACGGCTACGGACTCTTTCGCGTAATGACCAAGGATCGCGACGAAATTGTGATCGAAGGAAGCACCGACGGATTCGACTGGCTACCTTACGAATTTAAGTGGAAACCGGGCGACGTGGTGCGCGCGCCCGGCTGGTGCGCGCCGCACCAGCCCCGACTCGATTGGCAAATGTGGTTCGCCGCTTTAGGAACACCTCGAGAAAATCCCTGGTTAGGCGGATTAATTATCCGGTTACTGCAAGGTTCGCGAGATGTCAGTCGATTGCTCGCGAAGAATCCATTCCCGCGCGAACCACCGCGCTACATGCGCGCACTGTTTTATCGCTATCGTTTTACAACTTTGCGGGAACATCGGCAAACCGGCGCATGGTGGAAGCGTGAAGAACTGAGGGACTACTTACCCGCAGTTTCGCTCGATCAGATCCAATAGCTTTTCGAGCCTTCATACGCCAATTTGAGCGACAGCTATTCAAGGGTATAATTCGCGACATGGCGAAGGAAGGACCAATCGTGACTGAGGGCATGGTAACCCAAGTGTTGCCGGGTACGATGTTTCGTGTCGATCTTCCGGGCCAGCGCAACGTGCTTGCACATATCTCTGGAAAAATGCGGAAACATTTCATTAGGATCGTGCCGGGAGACAAGGTTTCGCTGGAGCTGTCACCTTACGATCTGACAAAAGCGCGAATCATTTTCCGTGAGCAGTAGGCCGCGCTGACGCCCGTCGTTGAAGCGTTGAGTCGTTAAACGGATAAAGCGTTCACAGAAAGAAGCACGCTTCAGCGAAAACTCGGCGTTTGCCGATTATGCAAAGCGCGCAGATACTAAAGCGAAATCAACTGGAGATTACCAATGGCTGAAGAGAACAAAGCAGAACAAAAATCGTCCGCCAAGGCGGATGCACAGGAAAAATTGGAAAGCAGCAGGACGCATGCTCGCAAGGCGGCTGAAGACTTGCGCGCGGCGGCGGGCGCAATCGCGGGCGAGTACCGCGGCAAGGCTGAACAAGCCTGGGGGGAAGCACGTGACAAAGCCGAACATGCCTTGGGCGATGCAAGGGACCGCGTCCGCACATTTCAGGAAGACGCGGAGCAATACGTGCGCGAGAACCCGACCAGGGCTGTCCTGACCGCTCTTGGGATCGGATTTGTGCTGGGCCTGATTTTCCGGCGTTAGTCGCGCTGCGACCGGAATGACCAGCAAGCCTTCTCGATCCCGTAATCCGGCGGGACATGCTGGTTTGCTCGAAAATCTGTTCGCGCTCGCCAGCGCGTTGACGGAGTTTTTTGAGAGCCGCTTTGCTCTTGTCGCTCAAGAATCGAAAGCGGCGCTCGTGCAAGTGCTGGTGCTGGTAAGTTGTTTGATTCTGGCGCTAATACTTTTTGGGTTCGGCTATGGCTTTCTGGTTGCGAGCGTGGTTGCTGGATTGGCGCATGTTGCCGGGATTTCCTGGCTATGGATAGCATTAGCAACTGCCGTGCTCCATTTCGTGATCGGGTTAATCTTGCTCTTGGTCGCCCGCAGCCAAATGATCAAGCCGCTCTTTCACGTCACGGCATTGGAATTAAAGAAAGACCGCGAATGGCTGAAGAACCTGGACACGACGACTCAATCGACGAGCTAACATCCGCGATTGCTCATTCACGCGAGCGCGTAACGCGCGATCTACGCGGTCTGCATTACGAACTCGATTTCGCCGGAAAACTGCGAAGATCTTTCAGAGAACAAACAGCTTCCTGGTTGACGGCGGCTGCCGCTGTGGGTGCTCTCATCGCGTTTGCGCCAATGCGAAAGAAAAAAATTTACATCAATGCCAAAAGCGGTGAGAAAAAGAAAAAACGGCTGGTGGAAACCGGTTTTGCCCTCGGCGCGCTAAAAATCGCGGCGAGCCTGGTTCGCCCGGTGATTACTGAGATAGTTAAAAGCCGCGTAATAGGTTCTGGCGGTCAAAGCCGCTCCTCGAGCAAATAATGGGGCGTTTTAGGATTTGCGCCGGCAGTTTGAATTACATAATGATCTCGGCAACCCTATGACCCTGAACATTTCAGCTCCTCCGGTCGCATCGCATCCGCTCCCTCACGTGGATGACTATCTTGAGATGGGGCAAAAGGCGGACGCGTCGGACGTTCATCTGGGTGTGGCCGCGCCACCGATCTGGCGGGTAAATGGAACCTTGCAGCCAATGTGGCCGGATGCGCCGCGCCTGACCAGTCAGCAGACGGTAGCTTTGGCAGAAGACTTCATGCCGAAAGTGTACAAGCAGGAGCTCGATACCCGCGGCGATTCCGACTTTGCTTATGAAAACAAGTTCGCCCGATTTCGGACAAGTGTGGTCCGGCAGCGACTCGGGATGGAAATTGTCTTTCGGGTCATCAACTCAAAGGTGCGGACGATGGACGAACTGGGGCTGCCTCAGCACCTCAAAATACTCACCCGCTATCAGAACGGGCTGGTTTTAGCAACAGGCTCGGTAGGAACCGGCAAATCGACCACGCTTGCAGCGATGATCGCGCAAATCAATACGGAGCGCCGCGATCACATTATCACGCTGGAAGACCCGATCGAATACGTCATCGCTTCGAAAAACTGCCACGTCAGCCAACGCGAGGTATTTACACACACAGAATCTTTCGCCACGGCACTGCGTGCTGCGCTCCGGGAAGATCCAGACGTGATCATGGTGGGCGAGATGCGCGACTTAGAAACAATTTCACTCGCCATCACTGCGGCCGAAACCGGGCATCTTGTTTTGGCAACACTGCACACCAGTAACGCTTCGCGCACACTTGATCGATTATTGGACGTGTTTCCGCCAGATCAACAGGAACACATCCGGGTGATGGTGGCTGAATCGCTGCGCGGCGTGATGAGCCACCAACTGATACCAAAAAAGGATGGGACCGGTCGGGTGCTCGCGCTGGAGATTCTCACCAATACGCCGGCTGTGGCCAACGTGATTCGCGAGGCAAAAACCTACATGCTGCCCGGCATAATTCAGACCGGCAAAAAACAGGGAATGCGTTTGATGGATGATGCATTAATTGATCTCTATGAGACCGGGCTGATTAGCGCAGAAGAAGCGTACACGCGCGCCGACCAAAAACTGGTCGTACGGCAACACTTAAAGATGTAACCGCGGTCCTGAAAATGGCTTACCTGGATCAATTTCTTGACATCGTCGTCCAGCAGGGGGCGTCCGATTTGCATATCGGAGAGAGGCAACCGCCGAAAATACGGAAGCATGGAGACATCATGCCTATCCGAGCTGAGCCGATTTCGCACGAGGAAGCTGCACAAATGATGAGTGAAATTTGTGGCTCCCATAACTGGGACCTCTTCGAGCAACGGGGCGATCTCGATTTTGCCTATGCAATGGATGAGCACTCTCGATTTCGCACCAATTACTATAAACAGTCGAATGGTTACGCTGCGGCCTTTCGGTTGATCCCCACGAAGATTGCGAGTCTCGAGGAGCTAGGCATCCCGGTAGTAGTAAAAGAGTTTGCGCATTTACGCGGCGGGCTTGTTCTCGTCACCGGTCCAACGGGCTCCGGTAAAACCACCACGCAAGCCGCGCTAATCGACTTCATTAATCAAAACTTTTCCAAGCACGTCGTGACGATTGAGGAACCGATCGAGTTCGTCCACGATAATAAGCGGAGCATCATTACACAGAGGGAAGTGCCGAGCGATTCGATTACGTTTCCCGCTGCCCTCAAGGCGGCGCTGCGTGAGGATACCGATATCGTGCTGATAGGCGAGATGCGGGACTTGGAAACGATCTCACTCGCCCTGACCGCGGCCGAGACAGGCCTTCTCGTGATCGGCACGCTGCACACGAACAATGCTCGCAAGACAGTGGATCGCATGATAGATGCTTTCCCTGCCGAACGGCAGTCGCAGGCGCGTGCCATGCTTGCAAACTCGCTTCGTGGCGTCGTTGCACAATTGCTCTTAAAGAGAGTGGATCGGCCGGGGCGCATCGCCGTCAATGAAATTCTGATCGCCAACGCTGCCGTCGCCGCAATCATCCGCGAAGGCGCGACCCAAAAGCTCCAGGACGTGATCGTTTCCGGAAGAGCTCAGGGAATGCAATTCATGGATGATGTCATCTGGGCATCGCTGGAAAAGGGAATAGTCTCCGCCCATGAAGCCTTCATGAAGGCCATCGACAAGAACCGGTTCAAACCATTTCTCGCGCCAGAAGAAGAAGCCCTCGCCTACGCCGCCGGCTCAGTCCCGGACGACGAGAAGCGGCTCCCCGGCAATTTTATCAAACCGGTCGCCACCCGAGTGCTAAGCCGAGCGCGCTGAGAACCAATCGTTAGCTACAGCGCATAGCGATCGCTGCGAGATCCGAGGTAGGTGCGGTTCACCGGCCTTGGCTGTGCTATACCGCCGCAGGCCTGAACCCTTTTGCTGTAGCCGCCGCCTTGTGGGCGGCGCACAACGCTTCGCACAGCGAAGCGACTACAGAGCTACTGGGCGATTGAGGTCAATCGCCCCTACCTATTATGTGCCGAACCAACAATTAGGCGGCTGACACAGCCGCCTGTACAACACTTGGCAATCCGCTGCGGCGCCTTACCGGTGATCTCAATTTGCATTGAGAATCAGAACAGCGGTGCCTTTCAATTTACCGGAGCGAAATCTATCGAGTGCAATATTCGCTTGTTCCAACGGGAAGGTTTCCGTCTTCGTTTGTACCGGAACGCGCGGCGCGATCTCGAGAAATTCCTCGGCATCGCGGCGGGTCAAGTTTGCTACAGAAGTGATCACCCGCTCGCCCCAAAGATCGGCATACGGAAACGATGGGATGTCGCTCATGTGAATCCCGCCGCAGACGACGATACCGCCCTTAGCAAGCGCATGCAGCGCCGCAGGAACAAGCGGGCCAACGGATGCGAAAATAATTGCGGCGTCGAGTTTTTCAGGTGGCTCTTCATCGGAACTACCGACCCATTTCGCACCCAACTTCTTTGCAGACTTCTGAGTGTCTTTGTCGCCGGGCCGCGTAAACACGAAAAGCTCGCGACCCTCATGAAGCGCTACCTGCGCGATTAAGTTAGCGGCGTTACCGAACCCGTAAATGCCGAGCCGACGGGCGTCACCAGTTTTGCGATATGACCGATAGCCGATCAACCCCGCGCAAAGGAGCGGCGCGACATCGGCATCGTTGTAACCGTCGGGCAGATGAAAACAAAATCGCGAATCAGCCACGGCGAATTCGGCATAGCCGCCGTCGATCGTGTAACCGGTGAAACGTGCGCGGTCGCAAAGATTCTCCCGATTAGAACGACAATAGACACATTCCCCATCGGTCCAGCCCAGCCAGGGGATGCCGACACGATCGCCGATCTGGAATTTCGAATTTGCTCCTTCGGGGATCTCTTCGACCCGTCCGACGATTTGATGTCCGAGAATCAACGGCAATTTCGGGTCGGGCAACTCACCATCGACGACGTGAAGATCGGTCCGGCACATCGCGCATGTCGCAACACGCACGAGCAGTTGTCCCCTGCCCGGCTTTGGTTTTGACACATCGCGCAGCTGCAGTGGCCGCGATGGCTTGTCGAGAACCATCGCGCGCATGAGCTTCGCCACGTTACAGCGTCAAACAGTTAAATTCTGCATCAACGGGCGCCCGCTGGCTCGGGTCGCAACTGTCCTCTCCCAGCTTCGTCCTCGTGATGATAGTGAGCGCTTCGAAGGAACGGTACCTTGTCGAGCACGTGCTCCTGAAACCATTCAAGCCAGAGATAAATGACTGGAGTCACAAAGAGCGTTATTAGTTGCGAGAAAATGAGGCCGCCAACGATGACGAGCCCGAGCGGGCGACGCGATGCGGCGTCCTGGCCGAACCCGAGCGCAATCGGCACCGCGCCCATAAGCGCGGCAAGCGTTGTCATCATAATGGGACGAAACCGTTCCATGCTCGCTTCGTGAATCGCCGAGCGCAGGTCCCAGCCTTCGTCGATTCGTTGCAAAGCAAAATCGACCACCATGATTCCGTTCTTCTTCACGATGCCTAACAAGAGGAAAAGGCCGATGACGCTATAAAGCGAAAGCACTGAGTGGAAGAGATACAATGTAGCCAGTCCGCCGACTACGGCGGGCACAATTGCTGGAAACAAAACCGTGAACGGGTGCACATAGCTCTCGTAAAGGATTCCCAGGATCACATACATGATGAAAACGGCAGCGAGTAACAGCAAAGGCAGAGAGCGGAACAATTGCTGGAACACGAGTGTTTCCCCCTGGAAGATGCCCTGCACGGTCGGATAGTGCGGGTGGATTTGCGCGAAGGCGTCCTCGATAAACTTGGTCGCATCGCCGATGGCGACGTTTGGCAACAGGTTGAAATTGAACGTAACGCTTGTGAACTGATTCAAATGATTCACAGCTTGCGGACCAATAACTTCTTTGGTTGATGTTACAACACGCAGCGGAACGAGATTCGTCATATTACCTGTGGTCGTCGCTATGGTTCCTCCGCCTGAGCCGCTCGCGCTGAAATTCCCACTGGTGCTGCTGCGGACGTAGAGATCGTCCAAGTCCCCAGGGTGCGCCCGCTCCTTGTCTTTGACTTCGAGAATAACCTGGTATTGGTCGTCCGGTTCCTTGATGAGATAGACGTAGTTTTGCGAGTAAGCGTTGCGTAACAGGCTTTGGATTGCTGAAGTAGAAACGCCGTAGGTGGCAGCGCGGTCCCGATTCATGTCGATCCGGAGATTTGGCGTATCGTGGTAGTAATCGGAGCGGACACTGAGGAAGCCTTTAAACTGTTTCAGTTTTTTCAGCAGTTGGTCGGCCACGGCGTAAACATCACCCGGCACGATGCCGCTAATAGTGTACGCGTATTGCCCCTGGGTCTGGCTCGTGGCACCAACACTGATTTGCAGCACCGGGCTGGGCGTTAACACTGCTGTCATGCCAGGAATTGAGCCAAGCGATTTTTGCAGTCGCAAAATGATTTGATCGATAGGCGGACGTTCACCGCGCGGCTTCAGAAAAAGAAACAGCAGCCCCTGCGACAATGCGCTGCGCGACGAGAAACCAGCGAGCGTGAAAAATTGCCCAACGGCTGGATCCGCTTGGAGTTTCTTATTGACTTCCGTTTGATAAGCGCGCATCTGCGCCGGCGACGAACCTTCCTGCGCGATAAACACGCCGCGAATGAAACCACTGTCGCCCGGCGGCAATAACGTGAACGGCAGATGGCTGAAGAAGAACCAGAGACCAAGAATGCAGATGATCAGGATCGGCACTGTGAGCCATGCGCGATCGAGAAACTTGTCGAGGACCCGGCCGTAGCCAGCGATGACGCGTTTGATGAAGTTACTGGTGTGCCGTTCCATCCAGGCGCGTTTGTGGCCGGCCCTGCGCTCACCCAAGATGCGCGCGCACATCAACGGGGTAAGCGTGAGCGACACAAGCCCTGAGGCGAGAATCGCCACGATGATCGTGACGGAAAACTCGCGGAAGATGCGGCCAAGCAGTCCAGGGATGAAAACCAACGGGATGAAAACCGCAGCGAGTGACAGCGTCATCGACAGGATCGTGAAGGAAATTTCGCCGGCACTGTTAAAGGTTGCTTGCAAGATCGACTCACCATGCTCGGCACGGCGCACCACGTTTTCCAAAAACACAATGGCGTCATCGACAAGGAAACCAATGGCCAGGGTCAGCGCCATCAAAGTCAGATTGTTGATGGAGAAATTGAGCATGTACATCACGGCCACGGTGAGCAGCAACGACATTGGCAACGCCACAGCCGGAATCAGCGTGTCGGTAGCGCGACCGAGAAACACGTAGATAACCATCACTACCAGCACGAACGCGATCATCAGCGTCCATTTCACTTCGTCAGCGGAATTGACGATCGTTTGCGAACGGTCGAACACCGGCGTGAATTTGATCGAGCCCGGCAAGCTTGCACGCAGCTCAGGGAACAGTGCTTTGACGGAGTTAGCCACTTCCACTGCGTTTGCGCCCGCCTGCCGTGAAACCGCAAGCACGACCACCGAGCCGGGCGGTTTAAAACCGCGCATCCAGAAAAAGCGCGAGATGCGTTCGTCCTGAACGCCCTGGTACACATCAGCGACGTCGCGCAAGTAAACCGGCAAACCGTTCGGGTTGCGCGCCACGATCAGATTGCGATATCCCTCAGCCTTATCGATCTGTCCATTGGGCTGAAGGACAAAGGTGCGATGCGCACCATCGAATTGCCCTGCACCGGAATAGACTGTGCCCGCTTTGATCGCGCTGGCCAGATCATCCATCGTCAGACCGCGCACAGCCAGCGCCGATGGATCGGCCTTGATTCGAACCGCGCCCTGCACTCCGTAAATGTTCACCTGCGAAACACCCGGCAGAATGTTGATGCGCTGCGCCACAACCGTGGACGCGTACTTGTACAGGTCCCAGTCGGTCAGCGTGTCTGACATCAGGCCTAACAAGTAAACGGCCTGGTCGTTCGGGTTGGTTTTTGTAAAGGTTGGCGGACTCGGCAGATCGATTGGCAATTTCCCCGTGGCACGCTGGATCGCAGCCTGCACGTCGGTTGCGGCGTCGGTGATGCTTTTGCTGAGCACGAACTGCAACGTCAGCGACGTGTTGCTCTGCGTGCTATTGCTGGTGATGATGTCCAGACCGGGGATTTGCAAGAATTGCTTCTCCAACGGCGTCGCGATGTTGTTGGCCATCGTCGTGGGGTCTGCGCCGGGATACGAGCAGGTAACTTGAATAACCGGATAATCCACTGCGGGCAGATCGTTGACGGCAAGTTTTCCGTAAGTCGCGAGACCGGCGACAATCACGGAGAGCGTCAGCAGCACGGTCATCACGGGCCGCCGAATAAACGGCCCGGAGAGCCCCGAACCTTCGACTTGAATTAACTTTGCCGTCGGCTTGGGCTGATCTTCGGTGAACGATCTTGACCTAACGCGATCCCGATCTCTTACTTCGCGTTCGCCGTCATGTTCCTCCGCGTCATTCATACGAGGTTGGGCTTTTTGAAGTCCCGATCTGTCGGGACTGAAGCGTGCCCGACGTCTCAGCAGCATACGGTTGCGGCGCCACTTTCGCCCCTGGCGAAAGCGCGAGCTGGCCGGTGACAACAACAGTCTCGCCGGGTTTCACGCCGCTCTCAATCACGACAAGATCGCCGTCCTGGCGTTGACCTGGTTTCACCGCCCGAAGTTCAACAGTGTTGTCAGGCTTTACCACAAAAACAAACGGCCCACTCTGGCTAACCTGGACGGCCTGCGACGGCACAAGCGTGGCGTTCTTGAGCGTGTCCAGAATGAAACGGACAAGGACAAATTCCGACGGCCACAGCGCGCGATCAGCATTCGCCGTGACTCCGCGGACTTTCACCGTTCCCGAGCCGGGCTGCACTGCGTTATCGATAAAATACAAATCGCCCATGCGCGGGGTGATCGACCCGTCTGCCAGGTATGTTTCCACTTTCACGTTTGGGCCGCCGAGATATTTTCGCACAAGCGGCAGATCGTTCTCGGCCACGGTGAAGTCGGTGTAAATCGGATCCAAACCCTGGATTGTGACGAGTGGCGGAGTCGAGGGTCCAACCAAGTTGCCAACGTCAACATTGCGGAGACCGACTCGTCCGTTAATGGGCGACTTGATGTAGCAATAATCGAGGTTCACCTGGGCAGCCTCCGCCGCTGCCTGAGACTTCTGTGCATTCGCCACAGCAGTGTCGTAGTCTTGCTGCGCTATGACCTTTCTCGCGCGAAGATCTTCTTGTCGCTTCAGCGTCACCTGGTCTAGTGCGGCTTGCGCCTTTGCCTGGTCGAGAGCGGCCTGATACGGACGCGGATCGATTGTAAAAAGGGGATCTTCTTTCTTCACGTCCGAGCCGTCTTGAAAAAGGCGCTCGATGATCTTGCCGCTCACCTGCGCCTGCACCTGCACGGTCTCGTACGCTGCACATGTGCCGATCTCATCGAGGTAAATCGGCACATCCTTTGTGATGGCTTTGGCTGCAGTCACAGGACGACCCGGCGGCTGAGCGGCTTTAACCTCGCTTGCCCTGTGTTGAAAGATCCGGTAACAGACAAACGCTGCCAAGATGATAAAAAGCAAGTACGCCCACTTCGGAACCCTCTGATTGGCTGTACGGGTACGTTTCATTTGAAACTGCGGGCGCTGGGAAGTGCGGCGGTCTAATGTCTTTGGACTACTTACCGGCGTGTTAAGTTTCATTTTAACCCTCCGTTGCGCCGCGAAATTGCGCTTTTTCTCGGAATCGAATATCCCTGTTTGGTCTGGCCGTTGTGCTCGACGAAAGCGCGAGCCACAGACTGGCGAGTGAAGGACTGGCGTCGCTCGGTTTTCTCCGCCCGTCCCCGAATGCGCGCCAACACTCCCATGCACGTTTGGAGATCCGACTTTGGGATACCAGCCAATAGTTCGTGCCGAAGTTTCTCGGCTGTTGCGTTGATCTGTGGGATTACCTGCTGCGCGCGCCGGCCCAACAGCACCATTTTGCAGCGGCGATCATGCGGAGAATTTGTGCGCGTGATCCAATCTTCTTTCTCCAGTCGGCGCAACAGCGATACAACGGTAGGCTCTTCAATCCCCAGCCGCGCTGCAATCTCCGCCTGAGTAAGCGCGTCTCGAGCAAGAGACAGGTGCAGAAGCGTGCGCCATTTTGCCTGGCTCAAGCCCATGGGTCTGAGGCGCTCGTCTAGTTTCTGCCGCCATGCACGAGCAGTGCCGTGGAGCAACGGGCCAATTGTTTCCCAGTCCGAGGTCATGTGAACCGAAATTAGTTAGCATGCTAACCAATTCCGATTTGTTAGCCTGTCAATCTTCCTTTAAGAACTAACCTCGAAAAGGATCATCTCGCGTTTGCTGTAATCCCTGACGCGAGCAAGTTCATGCGTCCGGCGGGGATTCCACTTTTCCGTGGTCGCTGCTTCCTTCCTCTTTTCCGCGCGAACGAGAAAATAATGTGTCTCAACCGGAAGGTCTGTGATGCTGTGTACGTATTCAAGCGGTGCCTTCACGTAGAAAAGAACGGGCTGATAGTGCGGATTTACCACATACAGTTTCTCGCTGGCTGGCACGATGCCGTTAACTGTCGCCGCGACTCTTGTTACCTGCTGCCTGTTATGCAAGGCGAGCGCTGCAAGTGGGTAGCCGATTCCGCCGACGATGAGCGCAAGTCCAACAAAAGCAGTCGCCACCTTCGCCCATGCGCGTTCGTTTCCCACATGCAGTTTGCCAGGCCAACGCAAGGCGCCGCCGGCAAAGGTCATTGCCAGCAGCCATGAAGCCGGAACCAGAGATGGCATGCTATAGCGCGCGACCGCCCCAGGCACAAGATTTACGGCAAGGAACGGTACCAGCGTTCCCCAGGCTAGGCCGTGCGCAAGTTGTCGCCGCATATCGTCGTGAAATTTTGAAAAACGTATGAACGGAACCAGGGTGAGCCACGGCAGAAAATACACCAAGGCGCGAGGGACATTTTGGATCCAGTTTAAAAATTGGAAGTTGGTGCCCTTGAGACGTTCGCTGAATTGAATTGACCATTTGTGCATCGCCAGCTCCATCGTCGTGGTCTTGGCAAATGGAACAGCCCATGCCGCAAGAATGGCGAACATGATTCCGAGCGCGACAAAATGCGCCGGCTGAAATAGCAGCTGCCAATTCTTGGTCCGCCAAAGAACAGCCAGCACGATGCCGTAAAAAAATACGAGAAGTGTTGGGCCCTTCGCGAGCATGCCAAGTCCTAGAAATATCGCGGGCGGAATCCAAACAAGCCACTGGGATTTCTTCTGATTCCAAAAACTCAACCAAAAAATGATGGCAAGGCCGGAAAGCGAAACGTAGAGCGCTTCAATCTCGATCAACCGGCCCTTCTCTATCATTCCAACATTGGTCAGCCAAATGAGTGCCGCGACGGTCGAGCCGCCGGATCCAAGGCTCGCGCGCGCAATGGTCACAAACGCGATGGCCACTGCGAGCACTGCAAGCGCCGAGGGCAAGCGGGCCGTCCATTCATTTCGTACCCCAAAAATTTTAAACGACCCTGCCACCAGCCAGTTCACCAGCGGCGGCTTCCGGAAATACGGATTATTTCCTACCTGTGGAACAATATAATCGCCGGTCTCGAGCATCCGGATCGCCGGCAAAATCCGCCGTCCCTCTTCTCCCTTGATCGCGAGCGAACCAAGCGCCGGAAGATAAACTACCGCCCACACCGCCACCACGATCAGAACTGCGGAAATGCGGGACATCAGCGCTCCAATCCTTCAGGAGTTCCCACGGAGAAAAGTGTCGTTTTGCGGTACCGATGATCCTTTATTCGCAGTAATGCCGTGGGCTGCGTCGGCCGCCATTGTCGCGCTGTTTCCGCTTCTCGTTCCTTCGATGTCTGGATGAGAAAGTACCGCGCCTCACCGGGCAGATCATCAACTTCGCTCACATAGATAAGCCGCCGACCGATGTAGAAAAGAAAGGGCTGAAAGTCCGGATCGACTGCGTAAAGCGGTTGCGAAGCTGGAACCAGCGCATCAATTTGTGCGGCGATCGCCTTTACTTTTTGCTGTTTCTGCAGAAACGGGACTATCGCGAACGCGTAAAGGCAAACACACGCGCATGTGCAAATTGCAATCGCCATGACAATACGCTGTCGATCGCTTGCCAAGAGTACCCTGCCACCGAGCCAACGCGACCATTTCAACTTTTCCGCGCTAAGAATTGCGGCAAGCAGCCAAACTGTCGGCGCGAGCAACGGCATGCCGTAACGCGGAAGCCATCCCGGAATTAGATCCACAACCAACAGCGGTACCGCGATTCCCCAAATTAAAGCGCGCGTAATTTTGGTTTTGCGCTCGGACGAAAATGTCGCGCTGCCCATCAGTGGCACAAGAAGAAGCCATGGTAGGAAATAACCAAGACTACGCGGGATGTTCAGTAACCACCCTCGCGGTCTGAAGTCGGCGGCAATGAGCCAGAGTTGTGCATTCCAGACATGGGCAACACGCGAAGCACCGGCGATTTGCACGTAGGGAATCGCCCATGCCGCGAAGATCAACATCATGATGATGAACCCGATAGCATGCGGCAGGTTCAAAAGCTTTCGCAATTCCGAAGCTTGCGAAAGCACAGCCAAGGCAATGCTATAGAAAAATATTAGGTGAATTGGTCCTTTCGCCAGCCAGCCGAAGCCGAGAAAAATCCAAGGCACGATCCAGATGAGCCAGGGCGATCTCTTTTGTTCCCACCAGGTGAGCCAACAGATGAACGCCAAAGCGAAAAGCGAAACGTACAGAGCCTCGATCTCGATGAGGCGGCCCTTTTCGATGATGCCGAAATTTGTTAGCCAAATTAGCGCTGCGATTGTCGACCCGCTCGAGCCGAGGCTTGGTCGCGCGACCGTAATAAAGGCTTGGGGAACAATATAATCGCCGGTCTCGAGCATCCGGATCGCCGGCAAAATCCGCCGTCCCTCCTCTCCCTTGATCGCGAGCGAACCAAGCGCCGGAAGATAAACTACCGCCCACACGAAGAGCACCATCAAGAGGGCTTGCACGCGCGAATTCACTAGACTGGGATGTTGGATATTGAGCTTCCAACGTCAAATCAAACCAAAGCGCAGCTTGACGATCTGGCGAACGGAGTTAAACTACTTTTCTAGTCCGCGCGCTGAACGGAGTGGGAACTGACGTCCCACTCTTTTTAGTCTGCGGGCTACATGTTTTTATGAACGCGGAATTTATCGCCATGCTCGATTACTTGGAGCGGGAGCGCGGAATCAAACGCGAGATCCTGCTCGAAGCGGTGTCGAACGCGCTGCTCTCAGCTTCAAAAAAAAGCGTGGGCGCATCACGGGATTTGCGGATCGACATCAACCCGAAGACCGGCGAAATCCGCGCGCTCGCGAATTTGCTCGTAGTTGATCATGTGAGCAATCCGCAGGACGAAATCGAGCTCGCCAAAGCGCGCAAGATCAAGGCGGACGCCAAAGTGGGCGACGCCGTCGAGATGGAAGTGACCCCGCGCAATTTTGGGCGCATCGCAGCACAGACCGCCAAACAGGCAATGATGCAGCGCATTCGTCAGGTCGAAAAGGAAATGATCTACGAGGAGTTCAAGGATCGTGCTGGAGAAATCGTAAGTGGCACGGTTCGGCGCTTTGATCGCTCGGATGTAATTCTGGACCTTGGAAAATTCGAAGCAGTCATGCCTCAGCGGGAACGTGTGGCGGTAGAAGACTACAATGTCGGCGATCGGCTCCGCGCTTACGTCGTCGCGGTCGAGAACGGCGTTCGTGGTCCAGAAATCATAGTTTCGCGCAGTCATCCGAACTTTGTGCGCCGTCTCTTTGAGTTGGAAGTAAGCGAGATCGCCGACGGTACCGTCGAGATTCGCGGAATCGCGCGCGAGGCCGGTTATCGCACGAAAATCGCGGTCTGGAGCGGGAACGAAAAACTAGATCCAGTCGGCGCATGCGTCGGCATGCGCGGCTCACGCGTTAAAAACATCGTACGCGAATTGAACAACGAAAAGGTCGATATCATCCGGTGGAGCTCGGACCCGCGCGAGTACGTCCTGGAAGCGCTCAAACCCGCCAAGGTTAAGAATCTGGTGTTCGATACCGACAAGAAGAGCGTCCAGATTTCAGTTGACGAAGACCAGCTTTCTCTCGCCATCGGGAAAAAAGGGCAGAACGCACGATTGACCTCGCGCCTCACCGGTTGGGAGATCAACATCGGCAAGGACACTTCAGCCACGGCTGCGGTCGAACAAAAAGTTGCGCAAGCCGCGCAAACGCTCGCCGCCGCGCTGCCAATTACTGAGGATCAGGCACTTATCCTGGTAAAATCCGGATTCACGAACCTTGAAGGATTGCGCGATGCTGATGTGCAGGACTTTGTGGATATTTTGGCCGTGGATGAAATGAAAGCGCAGGAAATTCACAGCGCCGTTCCGCGAGAAGAGGTAACGCGGAAAGAAGAACCGCTGAAAGCTGGCTCTGCTTAAAATGCACGAGCCATGAGAAAGATTTTTCATAATGCCAAACAAGACGATCAGCAAAACCGGGACGCGCAAACCGGCGAAGCCCGCCATAGCGCGAAAGCTGGCCGTCTCGAAGGCAAAGCCGGCGCCTAAAAAGGCGGAGCCACAAAAGAAAACGGCGTCCACGGCTGCTGCGGCTGCGAAAGCGGAACACGAAGTTGCACCGAAGCCTTCCCCGAAACCAAAGCCAGCAAGGGTCCCGCCTTCCGTTTCGCTCATCGACAAAGCAAAAACGCACAAGGAATCGAAAGATGGTGAGGTAAAAACAAAGACCACAGTGCTGCCGCCGATTTCGAAGCTTCTACCGAAACTCGAATCGCCAGCGCAGGCAAAGATAGAACCCACGATGCCGGGACCCGGCATGCCGGCTGCAACGCCGCAGCCGGCGCCTGTGGGTAAAGCGCCAGAGGTTGCCGCTGAGCCCAAATCGCCCGCTGATGGTGGAACGGCGGCGGCTGAGGCGGAGGCGCCACCGCAAAAAGTCATTCACATCAAGCCGCCCATTGTCGTTAAGGAGTTGGCGACTGAGCTCGGCTTAAAACCGCATCAGCTCATCGCCGAGCTGATGGCGCATAACATTTTTGCAAATATCAACCAAACCATCGAACCCGATATCGCAGCGAAAATCGCGGAGAATCACGGATTCGTTTTAGAAAAGGAGCGCCGCGAGAAAGGTGCTGGCGTTCATAAGGTGGAACAGCCGGTCGTCGCGCCGCCCCCGCCTGTCATTGAAAAGGAAGAAGAACTTAAGCCGCGCGGGCCGATTATCACATTCATGGGACATGTCGATCATGGAAAGACCACCTTACTGGACGTGATTCGCAAGACCCGCGTCGCAGCTGGAGAAGCCGGCGGGATCACGCAACACATCGGCGCGTACAGCGTCGAGCATAATGGAGCAAAAATCACTTTCATTGATACGCCCGGGCACGCGGCTTTTACGGCAATGCGCGCGCGCGGCGCGAACGTGACAGACATTGTTGCCCTCGTTATTGCAGCCGACGACGGCATTATGCCGCAGACGGTCGAAGCGATTAATCATGCCAAGGCTGCACCGCACGTGAAGATTATGGTCGCCGTCAACAAAATGGATCTTCCAGGGGCGAACATTGACCGGGTCAAGAAACAACTTCAGGAACATGGTCTAATGCCGGAAGACTGGGGCGGCGAAACAATTGTTTGTCCCGTCTCCGCAACGCAAGGCACAGGGATTGATCACCTGCTCGAGATGATGGCTTTGCAGGCGGAAGTGATGGAACTCAAAGCCTCACCTACGGCTAGGCCACGCGGCACTGTTATCGAAGCGCAAGTCGAACCCGGACGCGGCCCCACTGCCACGGTGATCGTCCAGATGGGAACATTACAAATCGGCGATCCGTTTATCTGTGGCGATTACAACGGCAAAGTAAAATCGCTTTTGGACGATCGCGGCCAACCGGTTAAGGAAGCCGGGCCTTCCACGCCAGTAAGAGTGCTTGGCTTTACCGGCCTCCCGAATGCCGGTGATGAATTCCTTGTCATGGAATCGGAGCGCGCGGCGAAAGCATTAAGTGACGAACGACTCGAGGCAAAACGCGCGAGCAAGCTGCTCGTTCCACAACGCGCCACGCTGGAAACTCTACTCGAAACCGCCGGAGGGAAAAAAGTCCTGCGCATTGTTTTGAAATGCGACGCCCAAGGTTCGCTTGAAGCGCTCGTGGGCGCGTTGAAACAGATCGGGAGCAAAAAGGTCGATCTGGAAATTATCCATTCTGCCGTGGGACCGATTTCGGAATCGGACATTCTACTGGCGAGCGCATCGGAGGCGGTTGTGGTCGGTTTCAATGTGAAGGTCGAAGCCATGGCCGTCCCAGCCGCAAAACGCGAAGGGGTGCAGATCAAGCTTTACAGCATTATTTACGAATTGCTCGACCAGATCAAAGACGCCATGGCCGGGCTACTTGAGCCGGAGCTCCGCGAAACAGTCATCGGGCATGCGGAGGTGAAACAGATTTTCCAACTAAGCAAGGGCATTATCGCCGGTTGTTTGGTGACCAATGGCCGCATCGCTCGCGCCGCGCGTGCTCGCGTTCTAAGAAAACGCCAACCGGTTTACGACGGCGGGATTTCGACGCTGCGGCGTTTCCAGGAAGACGTTAAAGAAGTGCGTTCCGGGCTGGAATGCGGAATCAAATTAGGTGACTTCGGTGAATATGAAGTCGGCGACGTGATCGAGTGCTACCAACTCGAACAATTTGCGCAGAAATTATGATTTAGTCATTCCGAGCGCGGCGAAAGCCAAAGATGTTTTCACGAGATCCTTCGACTGCGCTTCGTTCCGCTCAGGATGACAGAGAGCGACCCTCATGAAACATCGGCAATTACGCGTAAACGAATTGGTAAAACGTGAGCTGAGCGCCATCATTGCGCGCGAAATAAACTTCGAAGGCGTGCTGGTTAGCATTAACGCTGTCGATGTTACGCCGGACCTGAAGAGCGCCCACGTTTTCGTGAGCATTCTCGGCTCGGCGACGGGAGCAAGCGTGATCGATAAACTGGAAGCGCACCGTTCCGCCCTGCAAGCTGAACTATCCCGCCACGTCGTCTTGAAATACACGCCGCATCTGGTTTTTCATCTCGATGATTCGATCGAACGCGGCTCGCGTGTGCTTGAGATTTTAAACGAGATCGACAAACTCGACGGCGAGGGCGAGTGAATAACAGCACGTTCGAAGAAATCGGCCGCGCCCTTCGTGAGCATCAGCATTTCGCGATCTTGAGTCACGTTCGCCCCGATGGGGACGCGCTCGGCAGCCAGCTCGCGCTCGCGCTCTCGCTCCAGCAGCTTGGCAAAAACGTGCGCGTCTGGAATGAAGAAGGCATGCTCGAAAAGTATTCCTTCCTGCCGCGCGCCGAATTGTTGACCAAGCCACCGGCTATAGCCGATGACGTCGATGTTGCGATCGCACTCGACACGGCGATTCAAAACCGGTTAGGCACCGCGTTCGCCGCGGTTGGCTCCGCCAAAATTTGGATCAACATCGACCATCACCGCAGCAATCCCAGTTATGGCGATCTGGTAATTATCGATCCCAGCGCGCCGGCCACGGGCGAAATTATTTTCAGACAGATCAAGAGCCAGGGCCTCCCTTTCAATCACGATATCGTAGAGAATCTTTATGCTGCCATCTCTACCGACACAGGCTCGTTTCAATATCCAAAAACCAGTGCGTTCACTTTCGAGATTGCCGCGGAGCTGGTGCGCGCCGGCGGTCTTGACGTTGGGCGGTTGAGTCAGCAACTCTACGAGAGCTATCCCCGCCGCCGGCTGGAACTTTTGCGCGAGCTGCTGCGGACGATGCGCTTTAGTGAATGCAATAGGGTGGCAAGTTTTAGCCTCAGCTCAAAGACCGCTGCGGAGCTGGCTGCCCTTCCCGAAGACAATGAAGGATTGATCGATCATCTCCGCGCAATTCGCGGCGTCATCGTCGCCGTCTTCTTTGAAGAATTGGCTGATGGCAAGGTGCGCCTCAGTATGCGCTCGAAAGATGAAGCCATTGATGTCTGCGCGATTTGCCAGAAATTTGGCGGCGGCGGCCATACACTTGCGGCCGGCGCGCGCATTCGCGGCAGTCTCGCCGAAGTCGAAGAAAAGGTTCTGGAGGAAATTCGTGCAGTCCTTAAACGCCACTCCTGACGGTGTCCTGCTTGTCGATAAAGCCGAAGGAATGACGTCACATGACGTAGTAGCATTAACTCGGAGAAAACTAGGAACAAGGAAGATCGGTCACTGCGGCACGCTCGATCCGATTGCCACTGGCTTGCTCCTGCTCACCGTGGGACGCGGGACGAAGGTTCAGGATTTGCTCATGAGCGAGGATAAAGAATACGCCGGAACGTTTGTGCTCGGCGTGACAACCGACACCCAAGATCGACAGGGCGAAGTAGTTCAGCAGCGGCCGGTTCCCGAACTGGATGAAAATCAAATTCGCGCTGCGTTTGAAAAGTTCCGGGGCGATTTTTATCAGCTGCCGCCGATGGTTTCCGCAAAGAAACACGGTGGCATGCCGCTTTACAAACTCGCGCGTCAGGGAAAAGTGGTGGAGCGCGAACCGCGCCTCGTCCACGTTTATCGCTACGGCCTCGATCGGATTGCGTTACCCGAAATCGACTTCAGCGTCCTGTGCAGTAAAGGTTTTTATGTGCGCACGTATGTCCACGACATCGGCGAGGTTCTCGGCTGCGGCGGGCACTTAAAATCGCTGCGTCGGATAAAATCCGGCCGGTTTGATGTGGTGAACGCAATCACTGTCGATCAAATCAAGAACGCGCCGCGCGAAGAAATTCTCAGCCGAATGCTGAGTCTTCCTGAAGTTTCGAGAATGCGCGGAGCCTGAAAAACGACGAAATCCGAATGTCGAAGCCCGAAGGAAATCCGAATATTGAAGCGCGAGTAATCCTACCAGTAGCGCCTTTTCGTGATTGGTGCTTCGTCACTATTTCATCATTCCTCATTTGTCTGCCACGCCCTAGCCTGGCGGAGGCGGGTGCTTAGTCATTCCGCTAATGGAAACGCTTCGATCCATCTCCGAATTATCGCGCTTGCCGGGTCCGCTCTTTCTCGCGATCGGAGTATTCGATGGGGTCCATCTCGGACACCACGCGGTCATTTCCACCTGTACGGAACACGCTCAGGCAGCCAACGGAACGCCTGTCGTAGTCACATTCGATCCACATCCGGAGAAAGTGCTGCGGCCGAAAGCGGCGCCGCATTTGCTCACCGCTACCCCGCACAAGATCGCTTTGATTCGTGATCTTGGGGTAGGCCATTTGTTGATCATTACATTTGATAAACAATTTGCTGCCACCGAGCCCGAGGATTTCGTGCAGCAACTAGTAAAGTATTCGAACCCGCTACGCGAAATTTGCGTCGGCCATGAATGGTCGTTTGGGAGAAATCGGCGCGGTAATCTTGAACTGCTCAAGAAGATGGGCGCGCACTTTGACTTCAACGTGATCGGAATTCCGCCAGTTACAGTCAATGGCGAGCTCGTTAGCAGTACTACAATCCGGCAGGTTGTGGAAACAGGCGATCTAACAAAGGCAGCACAGATGCTTGGCCGTCAATACACGATTTTGGGCACCGTCGTGCACGGCGATTATCTCGGAAAAAAAATCGGATTTCCCACGGCAAACTTAAGCGCCCACAACGAACAATTCCCCCCGAATGGCGTCTATCTCGCCGAAGCAAAACTGGGTACAGTTATTTATCCAGGCGTGGTCAACCTTGGTTATCGGCCGACCGTAAGCACTGGCAAATCTGAACGCACTCTGGAAATCCATCTACTCGATTTCGATCGCGATATCTACGGCCAGGACCTTGAGGTGCGATTCATCCGCTATCTGAGACCCGAAAAGAAATTCAAGAACACTGACATGCTAGTGCGGCAGATCGAAGCAGACGTTAAGCAAGCGCGCGAACTGACCGCGGCTTAACGGAGCCGCGGTCTCAAAACCGCAGCTGCGTAACATCGCGCACCTCTGGCGTCTTACGAATGGCGAAAATGACAGCGAAGGCCCCGACCAGCAGGCCGCAACCGAACGCCAGCACGAGCAGCAGCCAAATCGGAAAGCTCGATAACTGGATCATGCCTTCACGGACAAAGCGGCCGCCACCGGAAAGCAAATAGGCACCTCCGCTTCCGAGGGCTGTCACACCGAGAAGAATCACTGCGCGCAACCATTGCGGTTCGCGTCGTGTTGCGGGCAACCTGGCCATAACGCGCGCGGTGAACCCTTCATCGTCGATGTAGGGCGCGGCTTCGCGCAATTGCCGGTCTAACGTCTCGTCGTCGATCATTGCGTTCATTATGTCAATTTGGTGCCCATGCGGCCAGTGTGCGCTTCAGTTTTTCGCGGCCCCGGAGCACATTCGTCTTCACCGTCCCAAGTGGGATGTCGAGGACACGCGCGGCCTCGTCATGCGACAATCCGTTCTGGCAACAGAGCACTATAGCCGTGCGCTCGTGCAACGGCAGTAAGCTCAGCGCATGCATAAGATCATGTCTCAAACCGGGATCGACTGTCTGCGGATCGTGCTCTGCCTGCAATTGCGCGTCATCGACGCCCACAAGCTCTTTGCGGCGGCGCGCATCCTCGCGAAAACAATTGTAGGCGATGCGGTAAAGCCATGTGGAAAACTGCGCTTCCCCACGAAAGCTGCGAATGTTCTTGTAAGCGCGGAGAAAAGTCTCCTGCGCCAGATCGTCTGCCAGAGCGATGTCCGTGCGCGTGAGCTGGCGAAGCAGCCCGCGCACGCTCGATTGATGCCGCCGCACCAGTTCGCCGAACGCGTGCTGATCGTCATCACCAAGAACTCGCGCGATGAGGTCCGCATCAGTGAGCTCCACGTCACGACCCTATGGTACCGGTGGCGGAGGAGGGACGTCCTTCTTGCCTTCCAATTTCCACACGAGGAGATACCCCAAGCCGATTAGAAATGGAATCAGCCCTAATGACCATATGCCGCCCTCCCAATCATTCACGGCGCCAAAGAAAATCATCGCACCGAGCCCAATCATGGTCCAAATAACTCCCCGACGCACATCCGACCGCTGGCGTACGGCTCGCTTCGTCGGGGCGAGCAGTTCTGCGGGAACGGGCTGACCTTTCTCTACCATCATTCGGATGGTGCGCTGCCGCATACGGCTCATGAAAAAGGCGAACATTCCTATCATCATCACTATCAGCACCGGCGCGCCGAATATTGATAGAAACACGATCGCCACGATTGGAATCGCCACGAAGTCGCGCATTTTTCGAAGATCGGCATCTTCATCGTGATCGCTTGAATCAATGACGATCCCGTGTTGGCCGTGCAACTTTTTCTCCACCTTTTGTTGGATCCTCTCGGCGAGGTCCGAGGGATAGGCGCTGGGAGTAACCGATGCTGTCGCTGCTGGGGAAGGGATGGGAGACGAGGTCGGGGTCTGCGCGGACGCCGCCGTGGTAAGCGCAACCGAGCAAACACAGACAAGGATTAATTTTCTCATACTAGTGCTTTGAACATCTGATGCGCCCAAGGCCCTGATTGGATTCAATTAGTTCAAAGATACTCCATTTTGCGCGACAACTAAAAGGTTGCGCGCCGCAAGTGGCTGACATTATTGTTTCCCTTCCAAAACTGCGGGTGTAGCTCAGTGGTAGAGCACCTCCTTGCCAAGGAGGACGTCGCGAGTTCGAGCCTCGTCACCCGCTCCAGCCTTCGCTTAAAGCGCAGCGCAAAGCGAAGGCTGGAGCGAGTGCGCCGGAGCCTTGCGAAGGTGGACCGCCCTAAAACACCAAGCTACGGCTGGCAGGCCAGCCTCCTGATGCATTACGTTTATTTGCTGAAGTCGCACTCTCAGCCAAAACAACCATACGTAGGATCGACTCGCGATCTGCGACAACGGCTTAAAGACCACAATGAAGAGCGTTCCCCGCATACGGCCAAGTTTCGTCCCTGGATTCTTATTGCTTATTTTGCATTTGCGCAGGAACGGACAGCGATCGCTTTCGAGAGGTATCTGAAGTCAGGTTCAGGGCGAGCGTTCATCAGACGGCACTTTCTTTAGCTGATCGCAGCCTTCGTTTTGCGAGAGGTTTAAAGTTGCAACGTTAAAAGGGCTCGGCGATAAACCGCAAAGTGAAAGCATGTGAATCGAGAATGGTGATTTGTGAATCGATGTAACGGTGCAACGATTTAACAATGCACAAAACGTGATTGCCGCCCATTTCGAAAATCTGCTGTTCCTTTTGCTTATCGCGGTCGCGCTTTTAT
>QHNV01000143.1 GCA_003218535.1 Verrucomicrobiota bacterium | reverse complement strand
TCCCACTGGCGGAATCGGAGGTGGATTGGGCGGCAAAGGCTCAGGAGAGGGAGGCTGCGGCGGCGGGGTTGGCTTGGGCGGTGACGGTTGATCTGGCATGATGATCTCCTTTCAGTTGATCGTTTTACTGCAGCCACTTGCTATAAACTTGATAAATGCGAACAAAGCCTCCGATAAAATCCCAATCTTTTTGATACGAAAAAGAGCGAGTACTCGGGGACCAGGTAAGCTCGCGCGGCGATTCCGGGTGATTAGGATCGTAAACCAAATACCGCTCGACTCCAGGATTCGGAGAGAAAGATTTCCGCTTATAAACCAAAACCGAGTGATTGATGCTGAGACGGGGGTACGTAGTAAGAAAACCAATAAACAGCTGCCCGCGCTCCAAAGCTGCATTCAAATGAGCGTGAGTTTCCTCCTGGTACCCGGCGCCTTGCTGAAAAATCATGCGGGCATTGCTGATTCGGAAGTAGCTGGGCCAGCCATGGCCGATGTTTAGTTGCACAAGTTCCCGCCGTGCTTTGCTCATTTCCCGCAGATCCTTGTATCCCGGAAAAACAATTCGTCGATCTTCTGGGAGCGGGTCTGTCCAAGGCGTTCGGTGTGTCACAGCATGAATGCGGGCGGCCAATGAAGTATCGTCTAACGGGGCGCTGTGCGGATCGAAGCGCGCGAACTTCTTAAATTGCATGGCCGTGCGGCATAGCACGAAACAGTGGCGCTTATACGCGTCTCGTCTGACGGTCGACGGCCTGCGCAAAGAAGGATGTCCTTCGTGATATTCGAACACGGTTTGATTCGCGAACGCGAACGTGTCGCGGTCGAAGCGAAAATCCGACGCTGTCGCATTCGTGCACAGCAACACAAAGAGGGTCAACGAGCTGAGCCAGCAAAAACCCGCACGGAAACAAAAGTCGCCTCGCATCAGATCAAGATCGCGCCGACGCAGCGGCCGCTTTGTCTCCCGTGAAGCTGCCGAGTCGCCGAAATTTTTCGTAACGTTTCTTCAGCAATTCATCAATCGGGATTTCGGAAATCTGCGCAAGGTTCCGCCGTAGCGCATCGCTCAAATTCTTCTCAATCAAATCATAGTTCCTATGCGCGCCTCCCGCTGGCTCGGGGACAATTTCATCGACAACTTCGAGCTTCAACAAACCCTGCGCAGTCAGTTTGAGCGCCTCGGCTGCTTCGGCGGCATGACGCCGGTCCCGCCATAAAATAGCCGAACAGGCTTCGGGGCTGATGACCGAGTAGTAAGCGTTTTCGAGAATCAACACACGATCGGCCACGCCAATGCCCAATGCGCCGCCCGACCCCCCCTCGCCGATTACGACGGCGATGATCGGCACGTGCAGTCTGATCATTTCGCGAAGATTTACCGCAATCGCTTCGGAAATGTGACGTTCTTCCGAACCGATTCCCGGATACGCGCCTGGTGTGTCGATTAACGAAATGATCGGCATCCGGAATTTCTCGCCAAGCCGCATCAAGCGCAGCGCCTTTCGGTAGCCTTCGGGATGAGCGCAGCCGAAATTGCGCAGTACGTTTTCCTTCGTGTTGCGACCTTTCTGATGAGCAATAACCACGCAGCGCTGGCCATCGAACATGGCGAGGCCGCAAGGCATTGCCCGGTCGTCTGCAAAACGCCGGTCACCATGCAGTTCGGTCCAACCTGTAAAACATCGTTCAATGTAATCGAGCGCAAACGGTCGTTGCGCATGCCGGGCGATCTGGACGCGCTGCCATGCGGTCAGCTTACCGTAAACCTGGCGGCGCGTTTCGCGCAGCTTAGCCTCAACCGCCTCGATAGCCGAATTGAGATCGACGTCATGCTTATCGGAATGTGTTTTGAGGTCCTGCAACCGCCGTTCCAGGTCGAAGATCGGTTTTTCAAAATCGAGCGGCTGGATATCCATGTGTGTGAATCGTGATTCGCTAAATCGCTAAAGCGTCGAAGCATTAAACGGTCAAGCGAGCCGATTCATGCTTTAACGATTCAGAAATCCCGGTTTTCAATTGGTAATGGTGACAGGCGTCTTATTGTTTACCAGGCTGCTTATCTCCTCAACATCGATGGCAGCGAGCCCAAGTCCAGTTGGCGGCGGCGGCTGATCGAGATTCGGATGTGCTGAGTCGGGCACCGAATAAAGCGTGTATGCAGAGGCGCCTCCCACCCGGATCCAATGGGTGCTGGTAGCGTATTCCTTGGTGCCGAGTCCAACGCGTTTCCCCCCTTTCCACGCCATTGTCTCAGCGACCTTCGCCGTGATCTTGGCTGGCTGTTTCGCGGGCAGCTTCACCTCCTGCACATGATACTGTTTGAAAAAGCGACCATGGTTTAGCAGCACAACCAGTTTTGCCTTTGGCTGAATCAGCAAGGAAAAATCGGGATGTGAGATGAGCAGGTGTTCGCCGATGTGTAACATAGTGCCACTCATATTGTTCATCCGCATGATGAGCTCTGGCGTCGTTTTGAGTTTTCGAGCGATCTTTGCCAGAACATCTCCCGAGACCACCACGTATTCGGTTTTTTCCGGTGACGGATAACGAGAGAGCAAAATGTCTACATTGATCTCGCCGAGTAGATCCTTGGCTTCTTCAACATGCAACCCGGCGGGATATTTTTCAATAAAAGCGATCAACGCGTCGCGCGTTTCGGTCAATTTTCCTTCCTGTCGCAGTTGGGCCGCCGCCTGAAATTCGGGCAGACTGATATCAGGTGTCGGCGCCGGGGTAACTTCACCGCGTTGCTCCTTTTTAACTTCGATTTCTTCCTTGATGAACGCGTTGTAACCGAACCACGCGGCGCCGCCGAAGATGACCAACGCCAGCAGCAACAGAACGAGCCACTTCATGGGTGCAACTTACCTATCGTGCGGGCAATGAATTTCAGTCCGCCCTATTATCGCAGCAAGCGAGCCTCAGCTCTGCTCCGCCTCCCGGCCCGGAAAGAAACGATGCCAGAGCCGACCGATAGTACGTTCCTCCACGTTGGTCCAGGTAAAATGGCAATCCTGACAGTAAAATTCCTTGGGAATAATTTTTAGCGCACAGAGAATACCGACCAGCGCCGGGGTCATGAATTTCCGAGTCATCTGCGGATACTCGATGTTTGCCGAGCCGCATTGTGGACAGCGAATCAGCGCGGCGGAGATCTCCGGGTCCGTTGCCTCCCATTCAACCATAAGGCTTTGCGCTCGCTCGAACTCGTTGTCCTCCACCAGAACCTTCGCGTTTGCCTGCGGCCTGGACATGAAGCCGACCTGCTGCAAGGGCGCTTCATTGTGAACATCGGCTTTTAAGCCGGCATCTTGAAAACGCCGTTTCAACTGCTTCGCTTTTGTTGGTTCATTAAAAGTGGCAATGGTCACCATAAATTTCTCGTCTGTGCGCGGCGGCGCGCCCTTTGATCAAACATCAAATCCTTTCCAGATGCAAGGCGTGGGCGCGGCTGTGCCGGTTCGCTCTGCGAAGCGCCGAGCTGAGGTCGTTGAGAGCGAACGTCACGCGCCGCCAAGAGGCCAGAGCTATAGTGGATTTGACGGCGGAAACCATTTGTAGAGCATAAAGTAAATCAACACGCCCGTAACCGAAACGTAGAGCCAGATTGGAAGCGTCCAACGAGCGATGCGCCGATGCCGATCCCAACGGCGACGAAAAACCTGAACGAGCGTGACGATCACCAAGGGCAGCGTTACGAATGCGAGCAGAACATGCGTCGCCAGGATCGGGAAGTAAATAGCAGCCAGCCATCCGGTGTACCCGGACGATTTCTCGCCTACCCGCACATGATAAACAATGTAGCCCGTAAGGAAAAACGTCGATGAAATTACAGCCGTAATCATGCATGTCATGTGCTGGCGCCAGGCGCCGTGCCGGATGAAGTACCAGCCGGTCAAAATAAGAACCGTGCTGATGAAATTAAATGAAGCGTTTAACGCGGGGAGATCAGAAATGGAAAACACGTCTGAAGGGCTGAAAGCTACGATTTTTTCGGGAAATGCGCGGCCAAAATTTCGCCGATCTCAACGAGCGCTTCCACGATGGCCCGGCTGAATCTCTCACTTTGAAAATGCGCGCGCATTTGATCGACAACCTGCTGCCAGAATTTTTCACCGCACTTTTCGTGAATCGCCTTGTCGCCCACCACGGCAAACTTATGCGCGCGCGGTGCAACGAAAATGAGCACCGCATTGCGCTCGCGCGTCTTGTCCATACCTAGCCGACGAAACTTCGTTTGCGCTGCAATTAGCGGATCGGTCTTCAATTTGCCGCGCTGAATGTAAACGCGAATTTCGCCGGACGTTTTTGCTTCGGCTTCACGTAGCGCGTGCATGATCCGGTCGTGCTCGAGTTTGCTGAGGAATTCTCGCGCTCGCATTTCGTCACCAGCTCGAGCCCGCGCCGCCGCCGCCGAAACTGCCGCCACCGCCGCTGAACCCGCTGAACCCGCCGCCGCCGCTGGACGACCAACCTCCTCCGCCACCCATCGGTAAAAATATTGGACCGCCTCGACCTGACGAGTAGCCGTAACCGCCAAGTCGCCGTATCAATCTCGAAATAATGATGAGGACGAGCACAAAAATCAGGAACGGCAAAAGACCAGAAGCGCCACTCCCGCGATGGCGTTCGGCAACCGTTTTTCCTGATCCTTTGTATTCGCCCCGAATCGCCTTGCAGACCAGATCGATCCCCGTGGCGAGGCCGCCCTGATAATTCCCATTTCGGAAAAGCGGTTTGATGTGACGCTCGGTGATGTCGAACGCCGTCGCGTCCGGCAGCGCGCCTTCCAGGCCGTAACCGACCTGAATAAACATCTTGCGATCCTGGATGACGGTTTCCTTTGAAACGACCCCAGCGTAATCGTTGAAGTAACGATCGGGTTTCGGCGGAATGACTTCCGCGGCTTGCGAATGCAATGCCAACACCGCGGCGAACGCCGCTATACAACGCGCGATTTTTTTCACGTGAGAATCTGTAGTGGCAGCTGTTTCGGCTGCAATCTCGCGGGCGACACGCCCGCCGCTACAGCATGATCTAGAGTCACCTCACGGCGACGCCGTCGCTGCAGGTGCGGCAGGTGCGGGTGCGGGTGAGCCGAAATTAAATTGTACTGCTGGCGGCCTTTCCGCGCCCGTTTGTGCGGTGAAGAATGGTCGCGGCGGGAAACCGAGCATACCCGCAATGAAATTTGTTGGGAAACTGCGCACCCCCACGTTATAGTTCTGCACTGCCGTATTGAAGTTCCCGCGTTCTACCGAGATCCGGTTCGCTGTGCCTTCCAATTGCGCTTGCAAACTGAGAAAGTTCTGATTCGCGCGCAGTTCCGGATAACGTTCCACGACCACCAGCAAACGCGAAAGCGCGTTGCTCAATTGTCCTTGCGCGGCCTGAAATTGCTCGAGTCGCGCCGCATCAGTAGGCGCCTTGTTCGGATCGAGTTGCACGCGCCCCACACTGGCCCGCGCATTTGTCACTTCGACGAGCGTCGATTTTTCGAAATTGGCCGCACCTGAAACCGTGTTCACGAGATTTGGAATTAAATCCGCACGCCGCTGATAGACGTTTTGAACCTGCGCCCAACTTTGATCAACAGTTTGCTGCAGGCGAACGAGGCGATTGTAGCTGCCTCCAAGCCCGACAGCCACAACAACGACAATGAATAGCAGAATGGCGATGACCACGACACAGCCGAGCGCAAATCTATTCATAAGATGCTGAATCGTTCAGGAAATGTAGTGCCGAGTCAACCTTAACTCCCGAGAACGAGCCGCAGAAATTGTGCGTCGGAAAAGTTCGCGCCTGAGCCCTGTCGGACAATGATCGCCTTCAATGGCGGAATGATGAAGAGCCGTTGAAAATGCGATCCAAGGGCGACGACCATGTCGGCGGGCGCATCCTTGCAGATGCAAGATTCTGCCCATTGCGCGCTTTGCCATGGCAAATCGAGCATTCGTTCCACGTCGACCTCGCGCGCGCTCGGCGCCTGCTGATTCAGCCAGAATGTCAGGCCGTACGAAGGGTTTGGCTGCGAACCCGCAAACGCTTCTTGCAACAAACTCGTCGGCACAATCTGGCGACCGTGATAATTGCCGCGTCCAAGCACTAGCTCTCCCAGTCGCGCCCATTCGCGCGCCGTCAATTCAAATCCAGTCGCAGGAAGCGGATTACCGCGCGCATCCTTCTTATAGTTGAGACGACCAAGCCCAAGCCGGTTCAACACGTGTCCTTCCACGTAGCCGATTGTTGAGCGCCCTCCTAATTTTCGACGCAATAATTCCGAAAAAATCTGAAGATGACTCGGGCCGTAGATGAAAGCCGAGCCCGGTTCGGCAGCTGCGGGCAATCGAATCGCAATTGCATTTCGATCCCGTAGCGACGTACGTTGAAGCCGCGAAGCCCCTTCGATTCCGTCGGTCTGATTGAGCAACTGACGGATTGTGATCCGTGACTTGCGCGGATCGTTTTGCCATTCAGTGATCGTGTCGGAGACGAGATCGTCGAGCCTAAACAATCCACCATGTACCGCGGCCAGGGCGGCGATTCCCCAAAAACTTTTTGTTCCGCTGAAGATTGGCCATCTTGCGCCAGCTGATCCGCCGTTTGCATAATGCTCGAAAACGGTCCGGCCATTTTGCAAGACCAGCATGGAAACGCCGCGTTTGCTCTCGGAGTACTTTGCTGCACGCGCGCAATCGGAGGAACGAATTTCAGCCAGCGCAGTCGGCGATATTGCAAACGTGATAAGCAGTAATCCGCTGTAGCCGCTTCGTTGTGCGAAGCGCAACCATGACGAACCATTCATGCGCAGATCGCGTCGCCCCCCTACCGCACCAGCTACAGGCTATAGTTCCCGCGTTGTAGCCGGGGTCGATGATCCCGGCCGGCCGGTATCATCGATGGTGGCTACAGGGCGTCTCCTCGGAAGATCCCGTTTTCGCAGTTCTTCCACGTTTGGCAATTCATCGAGATTACGCAATCCAAAGTGATCGAGGAAAAAATGTGTCGTTTCGTAAAGAAGCGGACGGCCCGGGACTTCGGCGCGCCCCGCGATTTTGACGAGGCCACGCTCCATCAACGTTTGCAGCACGCCGTCGATATTAACGCCGCGTACGTCTTCGACATCGGCGCGCGTGATTGGCTGGCGATAAGCAATGATTGCGAGTGTCTCAAGCGCGGGCGCGCTCAGGCGAGCAGGCTTTGGAACGGGAAAAAGCTGGCGTACCCATTTTGCCAACGCAGGATCGCTGGCAAGTTGCCAGCCTTCCGCCTTTTCGACTAGTTGAAAAGCGCGCTGCTGCTGGACGTACTCGATTTTTAGTTGCTCGAGCGCGGCTGCAATCTCCGCTTCACTTACCCGGCCAAATTCATGGGACGGTCCTCCGCTTTCGGCTGCTGCACTTTTTAAAACCGCGCCGATTTCACGGATCGAGAGCGGTTTTTGCGCGCTGAAAAGCAGCGCTTCGATAACTCGAGTCAGACTCATAGATGAAACGATCGAAAAGATTCACCACAGAGGACACGGAGATCACAGAGTTTCAAATAAATTCTCTGATCTCTGTGATTTCTGGGGTAATTAACTCGTTCCGATCGCTGCTTGAATCGCCTCCGCAATTCGGTCAGCATGCTTGTCGATTTTGTTGAACTCGCGACCCTCAATCAGCAGGCGAATCTTTGGTTCAGTGCCAGAATAACGTAAGAGCACACGGCCCTCGCCAGCCAGCTCGCGTTCGATTTCATCGCGCAGTTTCATGACGTCTCGGAGCTCTTCCAGCGGCGGCTTTGACTTGACCATCAAATTGCGCTGTGCCTGCGGATATTTTTGCAAGCACAACTTCAATTTGCTTAACGGCTGCCCGCTTTTGTGCATGATGCGCAAAATCTGGAGCGCGGTGATGATCCCGTCGCCTGTAGTGGTGAAATCCCGGAAGATGACGTGACCGCTTTGTTCGCCGCCGAGGTTGAGTTTTTGCTTCATCATTTCCTCAATCACATAGCGGTCGCCGACTTTCGTGCGCACCACTTTGCCGCCGTGCGCTGCGAGTGTTTCATCCAGGCCAAAATTGCTCATGACGGTGGCCACGACCGTATTCTGCTCCAGCCGACCCGCCTCCAAGAGATCAATGGCCGCGATGGCGAGGATCTCATCGCCATCCACAATCTCGCCGTTCTCGTCACACAATAACACGCGATCGGCATCGCCATCGTGAGTAATCCCCACATCTGCCCCGCTCATCTGGACGATGCGCTGGATCTCCTCCGGATAAATGCTGCCGCAGCCGTCATTGATGTTCATGCCGCTGGGCTGGTTGTGCGCCACGGCGACGTCCGCGCCGAGCTCGCGCAAAACGCATGGCGTCGATTTGTAGGCAGCACCATTCGCCACATCGACAGCG
Source organism: Verrucomicrobiota bacterium (assembly GCA_003218535.1). GTDB lineage: Bacteria > Verrucomicrobiota > Verrucomicrobiia > Chthoniobacterales > UBA10450 > Udaeobacter. Next base: position 4,282 of record QHNV01000143.1, on the reverse strand, counting down.
ACGCGCATTTCATCGAGCGACATGCCGCGCGGGAAACTCGCTTTTGCAAATTCCACATAGCGACCGAGCGCGTCGTCGATACGCGTGGCGCGCCCGATTTTGTTAGCAGTTGGCCGGATGGAATCAATCTCGCCGTTGAAAACGAGCCGCTCGATTTTTTCTTCGATCTGATCATCCAGTTTATAACCATCGTGCCGGAAAAATTTGATGCCGTTATCCTGATAAGGATTGTGCGAGGCAGAAAGGACGATGCCGGCATCGGCGCGCAATGAACGCGTGATGTACGCGACGCCGGGCGTCGGCAATGGCCCGATGACCAGAACATCTACACCGAGCGACGTGATCCCCGCCACGAGCGCGTTTTCCAACATGTAGCCTGAAAGACGTGTGTCTTTCCCCAGCACGATTTTGGGGCGAGCACCCGCAGGCGTCCTACGCGGATTCAGTTGCGCAAAGACGTAAGCCGCAGCGCGACCAAGTTTCAACGCAGTTTCCGCTGTCACCGGCTCGACATTCGCAATGCCGCGAACACCGTCCGTTCCGAAAATTTTCTTCTGTTCAGTCACGGCGTTATTCAAACGCTCGAAACGCGGTTCGTAAACGGGAAACTTTCTTTCGACTCGCGAAAGCCGTCGTTCCTTCACATTAATGGATCGTAACGTAGGCTTGATTTTTAAGCGCCTTTTTATTTGGAGCCTGGTATTGGCAGCACAAGGCGAATCGCCGGAGGCAGACGCGGCGTTGGAAAAGCTCTGCCGAACCTACTGGTGGCCGCTCTATGGGTTCGTCAGACGCCAGGGCTACAACCCGGAGGAAGCGCAGGATCTTACCCAGGGTTTTTTCGCGTTGTTATTGGAGCGCAGAGATCTGAACGCTGTCCGCAAGGAGAAGGGACGACTTCGTTCTTATCTGCTCTCGTCGCTCAAACATTTTCTGGCTGACAAATGGCGTCATGCGATGGCGGTCAAGCGAGGCAAAGAACAGTGGATGATTCCTTTGGAGAAGCTTCGCGGGCGTGAGCGCATCGATGTTCAACGGAGCGACAGGTTGACGGCTGACCAAATTTACGAACGTCGTTGGGCGTTAACAGTTCTGGAACAAGTGCTGGCGCGGTTGCGCGGGGAGTATCGCAGCGCGGGCAATTTGCGGTTCTTTGAGCAGATGAAGAAAATGCTCATGGACGAACCGGACCGCCCTTCACAAGCTGCGATCGCTAGCGAATTCGAGATGACGGAAAACGCGGTCAAGCAAGCCTTTTACCGATTTCGTCAGGGTTACCAGGCGTTATTGCGAGAAGAGATCTCCCACACAGTTGCGATACCCAGCGACATTGAAGATGAGCTGCGCCATCTAATTGCTGTGGTCCGGGCGTAACCTGTGGTAAAATTTTACGCAGTACAAGAGGGGAGCGCGCAAGCCGCTCTCCGACAATGACCGACATACTCAGGCTTTGCCCAAAGTGCGGTTCGGAAATCCCAGCCGACGCTCCAGAAGGAGGCTGGCCGGGTTGCCTTCTTGAGACTGGCCTCGGTCTATTCGCGGACGCATCTGTAGCCGGGGTCGATGACCCCGGCCGAGCGGACAAGCTTCATAGCAAGAAAGCAGAGCGCTTGCTGGAGATGCTTGGAGGTTGGGCGACTACGAGTTGCTGCAAGAGGTGGGTCGTGGCGGTCAAGGCGTCGTATTCCAAGCGCGTCAAAAGAGTCTTAACCGCACGGTCGCATTAAAAGTGATTAGCCTTGGTCAATGGGCGAGCAAAGCCCATGTGAAGCGCTTTCGCCGGGAAGCCGAAGCGTGTCGGCCCTGATTAGCTCGTGGTTGCGTTCGCTCCATAAGCCGACTAGCTAGAGGGCCGCAATTCGCAACCAGCCGTCACGCTTTCAGCAGCCTGGCGGCTGTTTGTTTCTAAGGAGCGTTCGACTTGGGTGTGATCAGTCTTTACTCCCGCTCGCGTCTGTGGTTTTGGCGGGCGCTTTCCCCAGATTCATTTCGTTGATTTTGCGGTGAAGCGTTCGCCGGCTGATGCCGAGCTTTTTCGCTGCCGCGGTGACGTTGCCGTTTGTTGCGGCCAGCGCTTGCATGATCAATTTTCTCTCTGTCTCATGCAGATCGAGCGGGCTGGCTTTTTGCCTAAAAGCCTCGGCAGGAGAAATACCACGCGGCGACATCACGCTCGCCGCCTGGCGAACGGCCGTCGGCAGATCGCGCAATGTGATTTTGGGGCCGGTCGCCATCACAACGCCATGCTCAATTGCGGTACGCAGCTCGCGCACGTTGCCGGGCCAATCGTAAGTAAGCAACGCGTCTATCGCATCCGAGGTTAGGTCCAGAAGCGGTTTCTCGTTCACCTTGCAAAAATGACGCAAAAATCCACGGACCAGAATCGGGATGTCTTCCTTGCGCTCGCGCAAGGGCGGCATGGTAATGCGCACCACATTCAAGCGAAAGAAAAGGTCATCGCGAAATTTTCCCTCGCGCACGAGTTGCGCAAGATTCTTGTTTGTGGCCGCGATGAGCCGCACTTCCGCGCGCAAGGTCTGATTGCCCCCTACGCGCTCGAAAGCGCGTTCTTCGCTTATTACGCGCAGTAATTTCACCTGAGTGCTGGGATCGATCTCGGCCACTTCATCGAGGAAAATGGTGCCGCCGTTCGCCTGTTCAAACCGGCCGATGCGCCGCTCGTGCGCGCCGGTAAAAGCGCCTTTCTCGTGACCGAACAGTTCGCTCTCAAGCAACTGTGGCGAGAGCGCGGCGCAATGCACCGTTACAAACTTAGCCTTGTTGCGGCGGCTCAAATTATGGAGGGCGTGTGCAGCCAGCTCTTTGCCCGTGCCGCTCTCGCCTTCGATGAGCACGTTAGCTGAAGAAGGCGCGACCTGCCGGATCGTGTCGAGCACTTCATGCAAGGCAGCAGAATCGCCCCAGATGTTTTCCAGCCCATAACGCTCATCGACCTGCTCACGGAGCGCGCGATTTTCCTGCTCGAGTTTGCGACTCCGCACTGCGCGCGCGATTAGCATTTCTACTTTGTCGAGATTCAGCGGTTTGGTCACAAAATCGTACGCTCCGCGTTTCATCGCTTCCACGGCCACGTCGATCGTGCCATAAGCAGTCATCATGATGCAGATAGGAGCACGCGGCATTTTCAGCGTGCGATCGATCAGGGTCATTCCATTTTCGTTGCCCAAACGCAGATCGGTAAGGAGCACATCGATCTGCTCGTGCTCGAGCACGTTCATCGCGCCGGCGACTTCAGCAGCGACATACACGTCGTAATCGTTCTCGAGCAAACATCGCAACCCTTCGCGTGTATGCTTTTCGTCGTCGACAATCAGAACAGTGGGTTGCGGACTCATATCGGAAACAATCAGTAATGATTAATCGCAGAGAACGCAGAGTGCACAGAGATTCAAAGAATTTCTCTGAGCTTTCCCTCGGTCCCCAGTCAGAAATGCCGGCTGGGATGGCGCTGGCGACAAAAACGTGTATCATCGCGCGATGCTTTGCCGAGTTCTCCCCGGTCTGATGTCTATCTTCCTCGTTGGCGGCTGGAGCTCCTATGCGATGGACTCGTCTAGCTCAGTAAATGCGGAAGATGGCTGGAAGCTAGCAATCGAAACGAAGGATGTCGCCATCTATAGCCGGCCGGGTGCAGATTCGCGACTGAAGGAATTCAGGGCAATCGGTCCAATTGATGCTCCGACCGGCGCTGTTCACGCGGTCATTGATGATTTCGTAAATTATCCAAAGTTCATGCCTTGCACGACCGAATGCCGGTTGATCAAACGTGACGGCGATTCAATCGTCGGATACCAGCGGCTCTCGCCAAAAATTTGCGCAGACCGCGATTACACGCTGCGCGTCTGGAAGAAATCGTGGCCTGTCTCAGACGGTTTCGTTTTTATGAGCCATTGGACGACGGCAAATGAACTGGGACCCGCGGAAAAGAAGGGCGTCGTCCGAGTAAAAATTTGCGATGGCGGATGGTTGCTCGAACCGGATGGCGCTACTAAAACACGCGCGACGTACTCCGTTTACACCGACAGCGGTGGCGTAATTCCAGCATTTATCGCTAATCGAGCGAGCCAGACAGGGATCAGCAGGCTTTTCGCGGCGCTTCGCAAGCAGGTAAAAAACCCAAAATACGCTGCCCATCAGTTGTAGGAGGGGTCGACCAAGTGTCCGACGTCGTGATCGCAGGCGCGAATGGGGATTTGCGTAAAGCGCAGTGATCCCGCCTTGGCTCGAGCACGAACGACTCAAGCCGGAGTGGAAATGCAGT
>QHNV01000142.1 GCA_003218535.1 Verrucomicrobiota bacterium | reverse complement strand
GATCATAGAGCGCTTTCGCCCGTTCGAGATCGTCGCTTCTTCCCGCCGTAGCTTTACGAGCAATTGTCCTGAAAGTTTCGTTGATTGGCACTAGCTTTTCCGGCCGCAAGTAACGGGCAGCGTCTGTCTTGTTGGCGGGATAGCCGGCCTTTTCTCTTCGCACGACGCGGTATCGGAGCTCGATCGTTTTGCCACTATCTTCAGGCTGCGGATAGAGCACGCAAATATCGTTGCCGTATTCGCGATCGCGCACTTTTTGCCATTTGACCGGGATATCCGTTTCTTCCTCGGTCACGGTCTGAAAGGCGTCGGTCTTCGCCAACGGTATCCAGACACGGGCCTCGCCTTTGATCTCCGGAAGCTTGACTCGATAGACGAACTCGAATTGATCCGTGCCTTTGACAATGCTCGTCTCGCCGGCAGCGTGTACACCAAGAGCGCTCGCCACAAGAGCGATTGGGATAATCAGAAAACGCATTGAGCCTTTTCGCTAATTTTCTGTAGAGACAGCCGCGTGGGTTGCGATCTTGCACCCCCAACTGCGCCTCAACTTGCCGACACTTTATGCCACTTGCCGTTCTCTTCTTTCCAATTGTAAAGCGGTTTCCCATCGATTTTGTGAACCGACGTCTCGGTGACTTTCATTTTGCCCGGCTGCCCGGTCAGGAAGAAATCAATGTCGTAGGTTTTACCGTCTGTTCCTTTCATGTCCACACAGGCAAAGTATTTCCCGCCGCCGAGATCGGAGAGCCGATCGTCGTGCACTCGTATTAAGTCGAGAGCAAGATCCTGTCCTTCGTGCTTAACGTGAAATTTGCCGTCGCTGCCCTTTTTGGTTTCGGTCTCGATGTTGCTTTTGATTCCTGCGGAAATATCAGCCGTGCTTACCTGTTTCTCCGCCGCACCTTTCTTTGGGTGTTCCGCACCTTTCTTTGGATGCTCCGGATGCTCCTGGGCACAGACCAATGCCGCCGGCGTGAAGAACAACCCGATGGCTGCCGCCATGATGAGTCTTGTGATCATACTGAATTCCTCCGTTTTTTAGGTTTGTTTACTTGGATGTTTCGATAGTTTTCTGACAGTGCGGCAAAGAAATCAAGGCGGTTTCTTGCTTACACGTGTCCATGAGAGTGATATCGCACTTCTTTTATTCCTGTTTTGTTACAACTTCCTTGTTGTGTCCCATTGGCGAAATGAAAAATCAGTTGGCGACCAACGTTAGTGACAGGTGGCAGAGAGCGCATTTGTGGCGTTCTATGGAATTTTAGCAAAAGTGCGACCGCACGATTCCATGGCAGTTCGAGGTCCCGTTTGGCATGGCAGCCGGGCCACCTGTCTCCCGGACGTTTCGATCATTGTTCCAGTTCTCAACGAGGCGCCGCTGATACGACCATTTCTTAGGCACCTGCGCGCGCGAGCGCCCGGTGCTGAGATTATTGTGGCAGACGGTGGAAGCTCCGACGGCACGGTTGACCTTGCATCGGGTTTTTACGATCAACTGGTCCACAGCGAGCGCAGTCGTGCCATGCAAATGAACGCCGGGGCGCGGGTCGCACGCGGTGATGTGCTTTGGTTTGTGCATGCGGACGCTGAATTACCGCGGGGCTGTTTGGATGAAATTGCGCAGATATTGCATCAGGCGACCGTTGTTGGCGGTTACTTTCGAATTCGCCTACCGCAAGGCCCCGTTTATAGATTGACGGACGGCTTTGCGCATTACGCAGGGATTCTGCTGCGAATGCGGTGTGGCGATCACGGGCTATTCTGTCGAAGCACTGTGTTTCAGGACATTGGCGGATTTCCCGAAGTGCCGTTGATGGAAGACGTGGAATTTTTTCGCCGGCTCCGTAGCTGCGGGCGCGTGGTGCACAGCGATAAGCGAATCCTGGTAAGCCCGCGCCGCTACGAAGCAATCGGGCGCGTGCGCCTGACATTTGCCTATGGATTCATTGCAACGCTTTACGTTTTCGGCGTCCCCTTACCGAAACTAGCGTCGATTTACAAACGCGCGTGCGGTGATGCCCCGGTGGCTGATCCAAATCGAATGGCCACGAGGCGCGACCGCAGACCGGAGAATCAGTGCATGACCAACAAAACAGATAGCGTCCATAGTATTTCATTGTCTCTTAACGATATGGGAGTCCTAAATCAATTGATGCACGGAGCGGCGACGGGTTTCCTTACTCTCACACAAATGGTAGCTCTGGCTGAATCGCCGAATCCAACTATGAAAGCAATTGTCGTGCACGAGTACGGCGGCCCAGAAGTTTTGAAGTACGAAGACGCGCCAAAGCCTGAGCCGAAGGAAGATCAGATTCTCGTTCGCGTCATGGCAGCGGGAGTGAACCCCGTGGATGAAGCGAGTCGCTCTCAAAAGTACGCGAAGTTTTTCGGAATAACGCTACCGTTCATTCCGGGTTACGACATCGCCGGGGTTGTCGAGAAAATTGGAGCGAAAATCACGAGGTTCAGAACGGGCGACCCAGTATACGCGTACCTCAGCTTGAAAGACGGCGGCGGATATGCGGAGTACGCCGTCGCGACAGAAGTCGAGGCGGCCCCAAAGCCGCAATCGATCACCTTTGGTGAAGCGGCCGGCGTGCCGGTCGTCGCATTAACGGCGTGGCAAGCGTTGATCGATACAGCGAAACTCAGTGCGGGTCAGACCGTTCTCATCCATGGTGGATCAGGCGGCGTTGGAACTTTCGCGGTCCAGATCGCCAAGGCGCGCGGAGCGAAAGTGATCGCAACGGCATCGACCGCAAATCAGGATCTACTTAAACAACTCGGCGCGGACGTGGCGATCGACTATACGAAGCAGAAATTCGAAGACGTCGCGAAGGATGTCGATGTGGTGCTAGACTCAGTCGGGAAAGATACCCTTGCGCGTTCCTATGGCGTGGTGAAGAAGGGTGGCTTTATTGTTACACTCGTGGCACGAATCGATCAGGGCGAACTAGATAAACACAGCATTCGGGGCGCGTCGCTAGGTGTGGAACCGAATTCAAGTCAGCTCACTGAGATCGGCAAGTTGATCGACGAAAAGAAAATCAAGGTAGTCGTCTCGCAAACGTTCCCACTTTCCGAAGCGATGAAAGCCCAGCAACAAGTCGCGACTGGTCACACACGCGGCAAAATCGTTCTCAGAGTCGCTGAGGAACCGAAGTAAGCCAATCCGACAAATGGCGCTGTCATGTTGAGCGAAGCGAAACATCTCTGGCCATTTCCGTTGGCACATCGCCGCAAAAGGATCAGAGATTCTTCGCTTCACTCAGAATGACATTTATGACACCGCCTGTAGGAGACAGCGGTTTGCCTGTACTGTAACGAAGAATGAACTGGGATTGGGACGCGATTAGCGCAATCTCGCAATTAGTCGGTTCCATCGCCGTCGTTTTGTCCGTGCTTTATCTCGCCCTGCAAGTGCATCGGAGCACGCGCGTCGCTAAGCTCGCCACGCAGGACGCGGCGGCGACGGCTCTGCGCGATGTGACTAAACCTTTGATGGAGAACGCTGAACTGGAACGGATCTGGCGCGTAGGCTTGGAAGATCTCAGTGCACTTTCCACCGAAGAGCGGGCGCGATTTTTTCATGCTACTTACCAGTTCCTAAAAGCATTTGAGACAATTCATTTTCATTATGTTTACGGATTGATGGATAAGCAGCTGTGGGAAGGCTGGCACGGGCTCCTTCGGCATTACGTTGCCGCGCCCGGCATTGCGCATTACTGGAAACTTCGTCCAGAAGTTTTCTCCGAGCGATTTCGTAGATTTGTTAACTCGCTCGAACCACCAAGCGAGCAGCGCACGGTGGGCACTCTTTTCGAAGAGAAATGAACGTCATAGTGCAGTTCGTCTCGGTCGTTAGCTTTATGGGTGACCAACTCGACCACGCGATGAAATTTGCGTGACATTGAACGGCGCGTTTCGACAGATTGACGCAGTGGATCTTTCGACAGTCGCGAACGTTGCAACCGCATTGACGGTGCTGAGCGCTGTCATTTTCGGATTGATTGAGATGCGACGCGCGCGCCAGGAGCGAGAAGAACGAGCAGCCTTTGTAGCTGTCCAGGCGATTCTGACGCCAGCGTGGATGAGATCAATGGTCCTGGTACAGGCAATTCCGGATGGCGCAACCGCCTCGAAAATCGAGGCTGATCCGCGCGTTCTCGAAGCGGCGCAATCAATCGGCATTATTCTCGAAGGTCTCGGTTATGCAGTCTTTGCGCGCATGGTTCCGTTAAACGTAGTAGATGAACTGATGGGCGGTACAGTACGGGTGGCATGGCGCAAGTTGCGACCCTACGTCGAGTATGAGCGCGAGCGTGCAGGGTCGCAGAAGACCTGGGAATGGTTCCAGTGGCTTGCTGAACAGCTCGATCGGCACAGCAGAGCTCAAACCAGTCTCACGGTCGGCGCACACGACGCTTACCGCGACTGGCGACCATAAAAAATAGCGGCGCTGCGCTGAAGAAAACCGTTGCCGCGTTCGTGATCGCGAGCTAATTCCACGCTTCTGCCGCTCAAGCAGACCAATGAACATTCACGAATATCAAGCCAAGGAATTGCTGCAAAAATTCGATGTGGCGACGACCCGTGGCAGAGTGGCGTCGACCCTCGATGAAGCCGAACAAATCGCGCGCGAACTAGGCGATGTTGAGGTCGTTGTTAAGGCGCAAATTCACGCTGGCGGCCGAGGTAAGGGCACTTTCAAAAATGGATTCAAAGGCGGAGTTCACGTTCGCAAAACGCCTGAAAAAGTTCGGGAAGTCGCCGCACAAATGCTCGGTCAAATTCTCGTGACGCATCAGACCGGACCAGCAGGTCGCGTAGTGAACAAAGTGCTGGTGGCGGAATCGGCCGAGATCGCGCGCGAGATTTATTTTGCCGTCCTATTGGATCGAGGAACTGCCGCGCCTTTGATTGTCGCCAGCACGGAAGGCGGAGTGGAAATTGAGACCGTAGCAGCGAAATCGCCTGAGAAAATTATTCGGGAACCAGTTGATCCGTTGGCCGGTCTCCAACCTTTCCAGGCACGCAAACTGGCAAAACAACTCGGTTTTGATTCGTCACAGTTGAGGAGTGCCTCGAAATTATTTGAAGGACTCTATCGCACATTCATCGCGTTCGATTGCTCGATGGTCGAGGTCAATCCGCTCGTCGTAACAACAAAAGGAGAAGTGCTCGCGCTCGACGCGAAATTTAACTTCGATGATAACGCGCTTTATCGGCATCCGGAGATCGCCGCGCTGCGCGATGTTGCGGAAGAAGATCCGCGCGAAGTAGAAGCGTCAAAGCACGGCCTGAGTTACATCGGTCTGGGCGGCAACATCGCCTGCCTCGTGAACGGCGCTGGTCTGGCCATGGCTACCATGGACATCATCAAATTCTACGGCGGCGAGCCGGCCAACTTCCTCGACGTAGGCGGCGGCGCGACGGAAGACCAGGTGACTGAAGCATTCAAGATTCTGATCGCCGACAAAAAAGTAAAAGCGATTCTCGTAAATATTTTTGGCGGAATCATGAAATGTGACGTGATTGCGCAGGGGATCATTAATGCCGCGAAAACGGTGAAACTGTCCGTCTCGCTCGTCGTTCGTCTCGAAGGAACAAACGTCGAGAGAGGAATGCAATTGCTGAAAGAAAGCGGCCTCGCGCTAATTCCAGCGGACGATCTAGCGGATGCGGCGCAAAAGGCGGTTGCGGCAGCAAATTCCAAATGACGAATAGATCGACAATTGCGGTAGCGATGATGCTCGCTGTAGCAACGCAGGCTCAGGAGCTTTCGCGCAAAGTAAAAACGCCTCGCGAAAATTATCCGAATGTCGATGTGATTTATGATTCAGTAACTGCACCAGATGGAAATCGATTGCGGACAATTGTTACTAAACCGCGCGATACCAAAGGGAAACTACCGGTGATTTTTGTTGCTGGTTGGTTAAGCTGCGATTCGGTTGAAGCGCCACCCGGCACGAAAGACGCCAGCGGACTTGTCTTTCAAAGTCTCGCGCGATTGCCGCAATTCTCGCTATTTCGCATCGATAAGCAAGGTGTCGGTGACAGTGAAGGCAGTTGCGCGGAGAACGATTTCGAATCGGAACTCGCCGGCTATCGCGCAGCGTTTCGTGCCCTGAACAAATACGATTTCATCGATGCAAATCGCATTTACATCCTTGGCATCAGCAACGGCGGCGGATTCGCGCCGCTCGTACCGGAATCGGAAGCGGAACAGGCGCAAGTGCGCGGTTACATTTCAGTCGGCGGCTGGGTGAAGACCTGGTTTGAACACATGCTGGAGATTGAGCGGCGTCGATTCATGCTCATAGGCAAATCTCCGGGTGAAGTGACCGACCGGATAAACGGCGCGGTCACACTCTACTACGAATGGCTGATCAAAAGCCGAACAGTTGACGACATTTTGAAAGACCGGCCGCAGCTTGCGGAGGTTTGGGCGGGAGGCAAAGATCATGCGCATTTGTACGGCCGTCCGCCCGCATTTTATCAACAGCTACAAAAGCTAAATCTTGCCGCGGCTTGGTCGCGCGTGAAGGCGCCGACGTTAGCTTTGCACGGACAATTCGACTGGATCATGAGCCGCGAAGACCATGAATTGATCGCGGCCGATGTATCCAGAAACGGCACTGACGCCTTTGCCTACGAAGTGCCGCAAATGGGTCACACGTTTCAACATTTCCTTAGTCTAGCTGACGCCTTCAAAGGTAGGGAAGCACCGTTCGATCCAAAAGTAATCGGACTCTTGACCGATTGGTTGATGAAAGAAGGAGTGACCCATGCTGGCAATCGCGAACGTTGGCAAGCAATGGACACCTTCGGATCAGGAGACTGGCACCGCATTCGAGGTGGAAGACTTCCACGAGGCGATCACGCATTTGAAAGATCAACAAGTGCATTTCGCGGCCGAGCCGTTCGAGACGCCGTGTTGTCACATGGCGATTGTGCAAGATCCGGATGGCAACAAGCTGATAATTCACAAACTGAAACCCGAAAACGAGAAAGGAGTCTGCAAATGATTACAAACGAAGTGGCATTCGTCGCGATCGCTGTAAGCGACGCCCAGCGTGCGCGGAAATTTTATCAGGAGACGCTGGAACTAAAACCGACGCATACAGCGATGGAAGGTGCGTGGGTCGAATACGATCTCGGGCCGACCACGATCGGAGTTGGTTGTCATCCGGCTTGGAAACCTTCGCACGACGGTACGACGGTCGCCTTTGAAGTCGATGACATCGATGCGGCTATCGCAAAGCTCAAACAGCGGGGCGCCGAATTCGACATCGAGAAAATTGAAACGCCGGTCTGTTGGATGGCCCAATTCCGCGACCCGGACGGGAACAAACTCCTCGTGCACAAACGAAAACGTAAGTGAACCGGACATCAACAGAATCGCTGAGGAAAACAGGAAAACCGGAAGCTTTTGGACTTATTCCCGCGTTCCTGCGTTCCTGAGATATATGTCTGTGTTGGTCGATAAAAGTACCCAACTCGTAGTGCAGGGGATTACGGGGAGCGCGGGCGCATTTCATACGCGGCAGTGCATCGATTACGGGACGAACGTCGTCGCTGGCGTGACGCCGGGGAAAGGCGGCCAAATGTTTGATGGAAAGGTGCCGGTCTTCGACACGGTCTGGGAAGCGCGACAGAAAACCGGCTGCAATGCTTCGATGGTTTTCGTGCCTGCTCCTGCGTCTGCAGATTCGATTCTGGAAGCAGTCGATGCCGGAGTTGAGTTGGTGGTTTGCATCACAGAAGGAATTCCAGCGATGGACATGATGCGGGTGAAAGCGCTGATGCGCGGAAAGCAATCGCGGTTAATCGGACCGAATTGCCCTGGGATCATCACTCCCGGCGCAAGCAAGATTGGCATCATGCCGGGATATATTCACAAGCCTGGCAATATTGGCGTGATTTCACGATCCGGAACGCTGACCTATGAAGCCGTTTGGCAGTTAACGTCCCGTGGTTATGGGCAATCGACCTGTATCGGGATCGGGGGCGATCCTATTCACGGCTTGTCGCATCTCGATTGTGTGAAACTTTTCAACGAAGATCCTGGGACAGACGCGATGATCTTGATCGGCGAAATCGGTGGCTCAGCAGAAGAAGAGGCCGCCGAATGGATCAAGACGAATTGCAAAAAACCCGTTGCAGCTTTTATCGCAGGGATGACAGCTCCGCCAGGGCGTCGCATGGGGCATGCAGGCGCAATCATTTCCGGAGGGAAAGGAACTGCTGCGGGCAAAATTGCAGCGTTGAAAGCCGCGGGAATTGCTGTCGCCGAAACGCCCGCCACTATCGCCGACACATTGATTACGCACTTGAAGGCGCGATCATAGTTCGACCGGGTTTAGTGTTTCACAATTTGAGCTGAAGGATAGATGAAACGGATTCTCCTCATCGGTATCGGGCGCTGGGGCGCGAACCACTTGCGCGTGCTCAAGTCGATGCCAATCGAACTTTTTGTAGCCGATCGCTACGAGCAGCGGCTAAGTTCCGCTGACATTCCCGAGAGTCATCGCAGCTCGGATGCACGCTCACTTTTTCCGAGCATTGATGCTGCGGTGGTCGTGACGCCGGCGCAAGCGCACTTTGAAATCTGCCGTGAATTGCTCGGAATGGGGAAAGATGTGTTCGTGGAAAAACCAATCACGTTGGTTTCGAGCGAGGCAAAGAAGCTAACGGAACTCGCGGAGAAGTCCGGATCGATTCTGCAAGTTGGGCATATTTTCCGGTTCGACCCGGCATCCCTGTGGCTTCGCGATGTGATCGCCGAGGGGCGATTTGGGCAACTTAAGATGCTGCGTGCAAGATTCAGCGGCTTCAAACGTCCTCGGCCCGACACCGGCGTCACTTTTGCCGATAGCCTTCATTTTATCGATCTCTTCAATTTTCTCATCGGAGCGCCGCCACGACGTGTGAATGGGGTGCTGCGTGATTTTTTGGGACGCGGGATGGATGACGAATCGCTAATTGTTTTGGAATACAATCAGGGCAACAATTCCCCAATATTCGCGACTGTCGAAGCGGGATATCATGCTCCGGGCAAATTTCGCGAAGTAGTCATTGTGGGAACGGATTCTTCTGCGGTGTGCGATTACAATGTCGCACAGTACAAAATCAAGACGTTCGAAAATCGGCATGTCGCCGATAGCGATGCGATAAAAGCTGAGGAAGGCGCCGTGCACCAACTGGAATTTCCTCCGGAAGAACCGCTGCGCGCTGAACTCGCGGCGTTCATTGATTCGATCGAGAAGCGGACACCATCGCCCGTCGATGGATGGGCGGGTTTCCATGCCATCCGAGTAGTGGAAGCCGCACTGCAGTCGGCGCGAACTGGAGTATGGGTCGAGATTGCCAAATAAATCACTGGGCTGACAGGTATGAAAAAAATCCCGCTTTCCCGTGTTTTCTTAAACGACGGAATTCGTGAAGCTGCGCTGCGCGCACTCAACTCCGAATCGTACATCCTGGCAAGGGAATGCGAAGCATTCGAAGCGGAGTTGGCCGATTACATCGGCACGAAGTACGCGGTGCTTTGTTCGTCCTGGACCGCGGGGGGCTTTCTGCTTCATCGCGCGATGGGCTTGAAACCGGGCGACGAGATTCTCGTGCCGTCGCACACAGCATTTCCAACGATCGAGCCGATGATCCACTTCGGTGCAAAACCGGTATTCATCGATATCGATGAAACCTATTGCCTCGACGTCGATCTTCTCGGGGCATCGATTACGCCGCGCACAGTGGGTATTCTCCCGGTGCATCTTTACGGGCACCCGGCAAATCTTGATCGAGTCTTAGAAATCGCTCGGAAGCACAGTCTGTGGGTAATTGAAGACTGCGCTCAGGCGCACGGGGCACGATTTAAGGACAGGCGTATCGGCTCAATAGGCGTGGCCGGAGCATTTTCGTTTTTTCCTTCCAAAAACCTCACTGTGATGGGCGATGGCGGCTGCATCACCACCAACGACACGGCGCTCGCAGATGATCTGCGCATGTTGCGCAATCATGGACGTAAGTCGAAGTACATCCACGACGTCGTCGGGTACAATTATCGATTCAATGAAATCCAGGCCGCCATCGGGCGCGTGGAACTGCGCAACATCGACAAGTTAAATGAACATCGGAGGCGCGTTGCTGCTCGCTACACCGAACGGCTTAGCGGCGTCGTGAAGACGCCTCCAGAGAAAGAATGGGCTTACGCCGTTTACCACATGTACGTCATCGGGACCGAACGACGCAATGAGTTGGCGAAGCACTTGCAAAGCAAAGGAATCGCCACCGGCATTCATTATCCGGTGGCAAATCATCAGCAGCCGGCCGTCACCAAAATTTATTCCGATTTACCAAAGCTGCCGCAGACCGAAGCAGTGGTGAAGGAGATCCTCTCACTGCCGATCTATGGAGAATTGCCATTGGAGGATGTGGACTATGTTTGCGACGCCATCCTAGAATTTTCCGACAAGGAATGAATGCAGTAGAGTTGAGC
>QHNV01000141.1 GCA_003218535.1 Verrucomicrobiota bacterium | reverse complement strand
CGATGTTCCTGATAACCGTTATGAGGGCAAAAAGGTCGTGTACCCGGACTTACCGCAAGCTGAGAAGTACAAGCGGTCCAATGGCAATTTCGTTGTCATCGATCACGGCAACGGCGAGTACAGTCATTTCGATCATATGAAGCCGGGAAGCGTTCGAGTGAAGTCTAGGGATGAGGTAAAACAAGGAGATCAGATTGGCGAAATTGGGTTTTCAGGCGACGCATTTATCCCACACCTGCATTACATGCTCACTGACAATGCGGATCCATTTCATGCCGAGGGCTTGCCTTCCTATTTTCACAACTTCCGTCGCATCCTCGGCTCCACAGCCTGCGAGGTCAGCAAGGGTCAGATTGATACCGGCGACATCGTAGAGCCAAACACAAACTGACGACTGGGTAATAGATTCCTGAACAGGATCAATACGCGACTAAACAAAAGCGCTACAATTCAGCTCGCATCCGGATCCGCCAACCCGCGATAACGGCTGCTACAATCCACGGGCCCAGCGCCAGTAGCTGCGCATCGGGCTCCCACATCACGAATGCACAGATGTTCACGGATGCGTGAAAGAGCATCGCCGGAATTACGCTGCCCTGCGCACGCAGCACAACCAATGTGATCACCATCGACCACGCCAACAACATCAGAGCAAAAGGGAGAAAGCCGGTCCCATATTGAGGCGTTCCTGCGATCACGAACAGCGGGAGATGCCAAACCGCCCACGCGATGCCGAGGATTAGCGTTCCCCCAATTGGGCCGAAGCGCGCGATCAATCGCGGAAGAGCAAAGCCACGCCATCCTGGTTCCTCACCTGCAACCACAACTAGCTGGCCGAATACAAGTGCCGTCAAAGTTCGCGGCGGTCGGTGAAAAAATGCGCCGTGGGGCAAACCGAAGCCGACGACAATCGCAGCACGTATCCAATCGATCATGGGCGGCACGCAAATCGCCAGAATTGCCCATCGAAATGGTACCTGCCGTAAAACTCGGCGATAGAATGCTCGTAATCCAGCGCGTCCACCCTCGACCGCTGTAATCACCAGCGCCGCTACGTGTGGAGCAATTACAGCTGCGACATACACCCAGCGGCCGCGTCCCGCGAAGGGAGAAAAGTGTCTGGCAAAAAGTGTAATCCAAGCCGTCCAGCTGATCGCGTACGCAATGAGAAAGAACATCGCGATTCGCGAGTTCCTTAGCACGCTGTTCAATGCGAACAATCTGGCTGCCTTAGCGATCCGCTACTGCGAATCATGGCAACGTTTGGGCTTCTACCGAAAGCACTGCCGGTAGATCGCGCACGATTGGTTTCCAACTGTCGCCTGCATCAGCCGATGCATAAACCTGTCCGCCAGTCGTTCCAAAGTAAATGCCGCACTGCTCGAGCGAATCAACCGACATCGCGTCGCGCAATACGTTCACGTAACAATTGCGTTGCGGGAGACCTTTCGTTAGCGCTTGCCATTCGTTGCCGCCCGTCCGGCTGCGGTACACGCGTAACCTGCCACTGGGCGGATAATGCTCGGAATCGCTCTTGATCGGCACCACGTAAATCGTCTCCGGCTCATGCGCGTGCACGTCGATCGGAAATCCGAAATCGCTGGGCAAATTTCCGCTGACTTCCTGCCATGAATCGCCGGTATCGTCGCTGCGCATCACGTCCCAATGTTTTTGCATAAATAGCGTGTTCGGGTGCGATGGATGCATTGCGATGCGATGAACGCAATGGCCAACTTCTGCCGTCGGATCCGGAATATATTGCGAATGCAGCCCGCGGTTGATCGGTTTCCAGCTCTTTCCGCCATCATCGGTGCGAAACGCACCGGCGGCCGAGATCGCGATGGATATTCGTTTTGGATCGTTCGGATCGAGAAGAATCGTGTGCAAACACATCCCGCCCGCGCCTGGCTGCCATTTCGGACCGGTGTCGCTCCCGCGCAATCCGGCGAATTCGTGCCAGGATTTTCCGCCGTCTTTCGATTCGAACAACGCGGCGTCTTCCACGCCTGCATAAACGTGATCGGGATCATGAAGCGACGGTTCCAAATGCCAGACGCGCTTGAACTCCCACGGATGCTGCGTGCCGTCGTACCATTGATGTGTTGTGAGTGGTTTGCCAGTTTCAGCCGAAGTATCGTAAACGAATTTGTTACTCTCGCCCTTCGGCATGCCGTCCGCGCTTTTGAGTTCGTCGGCGCTACTGCCGGGTGTGTTCCAGGTTTTGCCGCCGTCGTCAGAGCGCTGGATGATCTGCCCAAACCAGCCACTCGTTTGTGATGCGTAAATCCGGTCCGACTCAACCGGCGAACCTTTCATGTGATAGATCTCCCAGCCCGCGAAATGCGGCCCGCTGACCTTCCATCGTTTACGCGCGCCATCCGAAGTCAGAATGAACGCGCCCTTTCTTGTGCCAACTAAAACTCGAACTTTGCTCATGTTTATTCTCCTTAGTGATTTAATGATCTCGCGGTATGTCCCAACCAAAATAAACTTCTACACTGACGATTCTTGTCGTCTTTGATACGGACGATTTCCGTGTTGCGTCCTTTGTCTCCATTCGGCTTCGTGATTTCATAAGTCACAACTACTTCTTCATCGTGTTGTATCAGCCGCAAGAAGTTGAATTTTTGGCCATTCCCCGCTCCAGGCCAGCATCGTTTAAAATATCCATCGCGATCAAGTCCCACATCGAGCGGACTAGAGAAAGTAAAATTCTCTGCAAGATGTTGTTCAAAAAATTTCCGGTCGCCGGCTGCAAAGGCCTCGTGCGACTGCTGCGCGAGTTGGAGCTTATTATCACTCATATTCCTCCGGCATTGGCGCATCGAGAAACACCTCGATCATCGGAACGAGCACATCTGTTCGTCTCGGGATCGCCATGTGTTCGGTGCCGGGCAAAATCGCGAGCTGGGCATGCGGCAGGAGGCGGAACAACTCAACCGCGCCTTCAGGTCGCATGACATCGCGGTCACTGCTCACCACCAATGTCGGCGACGTGATCGCGCGAACCGCCTCGTCCGGAACATCCTTGAAATCGCGCATCCGGTTGCGCGCTTTGTAGAAAAAGGACTCCAGATTTTCAGGATGCGGCGCGACTTTGAGATATGCCTCGCGCAATTCCAGCGGCATTACCTCGGGCTGCGCAGTCTTCATGGATTCCCAGAACTGCGGATCAGCCCAAGCGCGCTTCATTAGCGCTGTGATCACGACAAGTCGGTGCACCACGCGCGGGCGTCCGATCGCTACGTGCAGCGCAATGGAGCCTCCGTTGCTGAAACCGAAGAGATCGGCGCGATCGATGTGCAGATAATTGAGGAGCGCTGCCGTATCGTCCGCCGATTGCTCGAAGCTAAACGGCCGGTCGGCGATGTCTACAGTGCGCCCGCAGCCTTGCTGTTCAAATGCGACGACCTGCCGCTTGGGTGCCAGCAACGGCAGGATCCGGCCGAACGACGTCCCGATCGTGTCGCCGCCGCCATGCAGCAACACGAGCGGAAGATTCTCGCCATCCGCAACGCCGTGAATCTCATAATAAATGCTGAGGCCGTTCACCGGCGCATATCCGCTCTTAAATTCCTTTTTCATTTTGAAAGTTGTGCAATCGCCCTGCTCTGCACCCAATGCGGCTGCATCACTCTATTCTTCCCGTGGCTCAACAGGCGCTTTCTACGACGCGGGCTTTGACCAGCTTCTTCACCAACGTTGCCGGCAGGGGTTTGTCTGGCGTGAACCGAATCGTGCCCTTGCTGGTCTGGAAGTCCTTTAGGTCCTTCTGAAATTTCTTCACCGTGGCCGAACTCCCTGGGTAGAATGAGCAGTGATTCGCCCATGCTCCGAAGAAAACCAGTGAACGCCCATTCAGACGAAAAGCGGGGATCCCGTAACTAATGCACTCCTTCGCGCTTGGCACGACTGCGCGAATGGTTTGACGAAGTTTCTGCAAGGCGGCCCGCTGTTCAGATTTCACGCTTGCGAGATACTCATCGATTGTTGTGGGTTTTTGTTTCACTGACACCATAAAGCCTGCTCGTAATGTCATTCTGATTCCACAGTCGCGGGAGAAGAATCTCTGATCATTTCCGGATCGATCGCTGCCGCCTCGACAGATAGGGATGTTTCGCTCAACATGACAGTGCCATTTATGAGAAGGGACTCGAAAGCATCATTTCCCGGCGTAAGCAGCCTTTAATTTTTTGATGTCGATCTTCTGCATTTGAAGCATTGCTTGCATCACGTGTTCGGACTTCCGGGAGTCTTTGTCGTGCAACATGTCGATCAAAACAGTCGGAACGATCTGCCATGACAAACCGAATTTGTCCTTAAGCCAGCCACACTGCGATTCCTGTCCACCGTCAGCAGTGAGTTTGTCCCAAAAATAATCGACTTCCTCCTGCGTCCCGCAGTTCACCACGAACGAGATCGATTCAGTAAACTTGAACTGCGGGCCGCCGTTTAGCGCGGTGAATTTCTGGCCTTCAACCTCGAACTCAATAGTCATGTCACCTCTACGACGAACTAACGAAAACGTTCAGGACAAATTTTCCGTTCAACACACGGCTTGTCACCAATCGCTTAGCCTTCAAATCAAATCGTGCGGCTCCGTGAAACTCGTGTCAGCCTTTTTTCGTAGCGCCACACTTCGAGCGGAAAAGTTCCGGTGGATGTTTCCGCTTGGTAAGTGGCGACACCGACACGACGCCAACCACATTTTTCATAGAACCGTGCAGCTCGATGATTGCCGATCGCACACGCCAGCCAGGCGGTCTCGACGCCGCTCTTCGCGAGGCGAGCCTCTGCATCAGCCATTAATGCACCCGCGGCGCCCGAACCTCGCGCATGCGCCGAGACATATATCTGATAGAACTCGTCCCCCTTCGTGATGCAGAACCCGTAGGGCGCGCCGCGCGGTCCCACGACCCGCGTATCTCGAAGCGCAGCTTGAAGTCTCTGTCTAAAGCCGCCCAACGCGCGCAGCCGGCGCAGTTCGGCTGGAAGAATCTGCGCGTGGGCGTCCTGCCAGCCCTCATACCACAGTCTTGCCAGATGATCGGTCTCCCGCTCTTCGGCGGTTCTTACATGCGTCTCCATACACTCGTGAAACGCCTTTAAGAGACACGAATTACACCAATCGCCACGAATCTCAGAAGAGTACAAGCAATTCGAATCAATTCGTGCGGATTCGTGACATTGGTGTCTCTATTCCTTTGGTATTGGCGGATATTGTTCGAATTTCGGAATCGCGGGATCCATTTGGTCCCACGGTTGCGCGTCGGAAACGAAAATATCCATCTGCGGTTGAAACCAGCTCGGATCATCAAGGCTGCCAGCCAGGACTCCCACAAAGGGCGATTCTACTCCTTCAAATTCGCCTCCCGTAATTCGGGACCCGCATTCGGGACAAAAACCGCGTTTGTGCTTCCCTCGCTTAATGCTGGGCGTGAAATGGTAACGCAATTGTCCGCGGGTGAATCGAAACAACTCTCGAGGCAGCAACAGCCCGGGAGCGAATTCGCTGCCGGTCCCCTGCTGGCAATCGCGACAATGACACTTAAACATCATGATCGGCTCAGCGTCGCATTCGTACCGAATCGCGCCACAAGAGCAGCCACCGGTAAACGGAATGTTCATGGTAGTTTTACTGTTAATCTGGAATTTCAGCTTCGACGAGTTTCGCCAGTAGCGTTAGCGATTCCTGCCAGCCGAGATAGCACGCTTCGGCGGGAATGACAGCGGGCACGCCTTCCTGCACAATGTTCACTTCCGTTCCGCACGAAACGGGTTTTAGCGTGATCGTCGTCTGCATTTCGCCGGGCATATTCGGATCATCAAACTTGTCCGTATAGCGAATAAGTTCGTGCGGCGTGAGTTCGACATACGTTCCGCCGAAAGAATGGCTCTTGCCTGTCGTGAAGTTCGTAAACGACATTTTGTAACTGCCGCCAACTTTTGCGGCCATCTTATGAACCTTGCCGGTGAATCCGTTTGGTGGAAGCCACTTGGCCATCGCGTCGGGATCGACAAACGCGCGGTAAATTTTCTCCGGCGCTGCACGGAGCACTCGATGAAGTCGGATTGTGTTTACGGACATGATTTTCTCCTTTCGATTATTTCGCGTTCGTGTCGGGCTCGATGATTCCGAAAACATTGCCGGCTGGGTCTTGCGCATACGCGAGCCAGCCGATTTTCGGAATCGCCATTTTCGGCACGCAGATTTTTCCGCCAGCTTGCTCAATCTTTTTTATCGATTGATCGAGCGATGAAACGGCGATCGTGTTCAGCGTGCCGGGACTTTGTCCTTCGCGCGGGCGCGTGAGGCCGCCATTGATTCCTGGCTCCTTGTCATCGCCTGTCGTGACAAGCCAATACTCTATCGGGCCACCTTCAAATTTCTGGAACTTCCACCCGAAGACATCCCGATAAAACGGCTGCACCGCTTCCGGATCGTCCGTGTAAATCTCAAAATGTGTGACGCGATTCATATTTATGTCCCCTCCACTACTCTATCGCGCGGCTTGGTCGTATTCGTCGTGGCGGCGCCACCAGACGCCGGTCTCGTTGCGCCCCTTCGGTGCCCGATCGAGCCACTGATACATGCCCCAAAGGGCGTCCAGTCCGCGCGCATAAGTGGAATAGGTGTGGTAGACAACGCCGTCTTTAAGGGCGAAGGCGCTCATGCCCGGCCTCTCGCGGATGTACGTTGCTGCGTCGGTTCCGCATCTAGCTGCCAACTCCGCGACGGGTCCTTCGTCGCTACTTTCCGAACTCTCGCGCCACTGTCCCGTTTGTCGTCCCTCGATCGCGCGGTAGTCGGCCGGTTCCTCGCGCTCGTAATTATATTCGATACGCCCCTCGCGCTGCTGCTCCTTCGTGAACGAGGCGCTAAAGTCGTAGTTGAAATCGCCACCGACCGAGGACGCCCACGGAATCGTCCAGCCCATTCGCCGTTTGTACGCTTCAAGCTTGGCGAGCGGCGCCCGCGACACCGCCCAAAGCATGACGTCGTGGTTCGCCAGGTGAATCGCAAATCCATTGAATCCATCAGCAATGGCCGAGCAGGACGGACAGCCTGCCGTATAATCGGTTCCGAACATGAAGTGGTAGACGAGCAACTGCGAGCGCCCTCGGAAGAGATCTTTGAGCGACGCGTTTCCATCGTCGGTCTCGAACCGATAATCCTTATCGATCCGAACCCACGGCAACTCCTGACGACGCCGCGCCACCTCGTCGCTGCGGCGCGTTAATTCCTTCTCGGCCTCGAGTAGCTCCTTGCGCGCGTGCAGCCACTCCTCGCGTGTCGCCACTTTCGGTGTTTTCATTTCTTTCTCTTTGCTCCTTTTTTTAGATATTCCGCGGTCATCAATACTCATCGTGCCGACGCACCCAATCCATCGTGAAGTCGAGGTGGTCCTCGTCGCGACCTTTCGGTACGAGATCGAGGAAATTGTAAGCACCGACCAGGCTGTCGAGCCCGCGCGCGTATGTGGAATAGGTGTGGAAGACGTCGCCATTTTCATCTTTGTAAAACACGCTCAGGCCCGGCATCTCATCGCCTATCAGCTCATCGGTTCTATAATTGTAGAACATCTTCCCCTTCGCCTTTTCCTCCTCGGTGGCTGACACGTGATAGTCGAAATTGAAGTCGTTGCCGTGCGACGACAGCCATTTGAACCGCCAGCCCATGCGCTTTTTGTACGCTTCGAGTTCGGACAGCGGCGCGCGCGAGATGGCCACAAATGTGACGTCGCGATGCGGTAGATGCCAGTTCGCGCCATCAAAGTGATCGGCCAGATAGGAGCAGCTTTTGCAACCTTCCTCCCATCCGGGGCCGAACATGAAGTGATAAACGATCAATTGGCTGCGGCCCTCGAAGAGATCGGCCAGCGTTTCCTTGCCATTCGGTCCGGCGAAAACGTATTCCTTTTCGATCTTGACCCAGGGCAGTTCACGCCGGTGTTTGCTCACTTCGTCGCGTAGCCGCGTCAATTCCTTCTCTCGCGTGAGCAGATCCTTGCGCGCGACCTGCCACTCAGCTTCTGACACCACTTTGGAAGGATTTGTTTCCTTCCCCTTTGTCTTTGGTTCCATCGTTTCGGTTTTCATTGTGTTCTTCTCCAGTTTCGTTTGGTTGATAATTTCGGTTGGGGTTTGAAAAGAATTTCTTCACGGCGAGCGCGGTCAACCCGCTGGTTGAACCCGCGCCCGCCGCGATGAATGCCAGGTTCGCAAGACAAACCGGGCACATGGCACGCCTCCATTTGTTGGCGTCCGACGATCTGCTCCTTACTCAGACCGTCGCGAACTCAGCCTCGCGCTTGAGTTCGCTCGCCAGCGGACATTCGCCTGCCACGGGTCTGACTTCCACGCGAATGCCGTACGGCAGGCCAGGACATTCCTGGGCGATCGCCACCGCTTCATCGAGACTCGCGACGTCGAGCAGGAAGTAGCCACCGATTGCTTCCTTCGATTCTGCGAACGGGCCATCCGACACCACGCGGTTTTTGCCCGAGACGATTTTGCCTTCGCGCTCGAGCGGATTACCGGCGACGGCTTTGCCTTGCTCGGTCAGCCGCCGGAACCAAGCCATCCATTGGTCTGTGACTTTCTGTGTTTCTTCAGGCGAAAGGCTCTTGTGCCAATCGTTTCCGCGAAACAGCAGCATGTATCCATTCTGGTTTTGTGTGTTCATGTTAGTTTTTAGTTGATGGTTAATTGATTGTTTCTTTTCGCTTTCAAAAATATGACGAACGAGCGACCGAGTTTAGGACAAATTATTTTGCGTCCGGATCGCTCTGCCAAATTCCAAACGTGTTGGCCTCGGTATCATGACATACGGCAAAGTAGCCCATCTGCGGCACGGCCGTTTTCGCCATGCAGATTTTACCGCCGAGTTTCTCGATTTTTTTGGAAAATTCAGTGACGGAATTCACGCTGACGTAGTTGGTAATCGGCTGTTGCGGTTGTTTACGGGCCATCAATGCGCCATCTGGCGTATCGTCGGCGCCGCCAGTATCGATGTGCCAGGAATCGCCTCCCCCGGGAAATGGATTGATCTTCCAGCCAAACAAATTGCTGTAAAACGCCCTGGCGCGTTCCGGATTGTCAGCCGGGATTTCAAACCAAACGATGCTTGCAGCTTGTTTCTTCTCTGACTTGCTCATGTTTTTCCTTTCTGTTGATGATTTTTAGTTCTGTCAAGGATACGACGAACGAGCGTGTAGCTTCAGGACAGGAACCCTAACTTTTTTCAGGAAATTCCAGGCGATGCGGACAGATAACGCTCAGGCCAAGGGCCTGTCCTATCGTAGCCGAGGGCCTGTCGGGCGATCAAACGAATGCCTTCCGAGATCAGTTATTTGTCACCGCAGTGGACGCGCAGCATTGCAGTCGTTTCAAAAGGAACGCTCGCTCCGATTTCGTCTCAGCGAGTTCCAGCGCCTTGCGCAATTCTTCGGCAGCGGCTGCATAATTGTTCAACCTCATTTCAAGTTCGCCCACCACTGCGTAAAACAAATAGTACGAACGTAATTTTTCGCGGCCGTGCATGAATCGGAGTGTCTGCAAGCCCGTTTCCGGGCCGTGAACATTTGCGACAGCCACTGCGCGATTCAGCGCCACAACAGGCGAATCATCGAACTCGATCAATCGATCATAGAGCGAAAGAATCTTCGCCCAATCAGTCGATTCATAATCGATTGCCGAGGCGTGACAGGCGGCGATGCCCGCCTGAAGATGATATTCGCTAATGTCGGCACCCGTAGCGGACTCGTGCAGGTGCGCCATGCCGCGCGCGATCATCGCCTGATCCCAGCGCGTGCGATTCTGCTCTTCGAGTCGAAGCAGATTGCCTTCGTCATCCGCGCGCGCCGGGATGCGCGCAGCATTCAGCAGCATCAGCGCCAGCAGCGCGTGTGTCTTGGGTTGATTTCCAGCAGGATGTTGCGCCAGAAGCTCCGTAAGACGGATCGCTTCCTGACATAGCTCCTCACGAACCAGCTTTTCGCCGCTGGACGCTTTGTAACCTTCATTAAACAGCAGGTAGAGCGATTGCAGAACGCTATCCAGCCGCCGCGTCAGCTCGTCCCCCGCAGGAATCTCAAATGGAACCTGCGCCTCTTGGATTTTTTGTTTCGCGCGGGTCAGCCGCTTGGCAATTGCTGCTTCGGTCGTCAGGAAAGCCCGACTGATTTCCGTCACGCTGAAGCCGCAGAGTGTTTTTAATGTCAGCGCCACGTGTGCTTCCGGCGGAATGACCGGGTGACAGCACACAAACATCATCCGCAATCGATCGTCGACGATTTCCTGTTCCAGAAAAATTGTAGCTTGGGGTGCAAATCCATCGCGCTCGATCAGGCGCGCGATTTCGGCTTCCTTCGCACGGAAAATTTTCTCTCGCCGTATCACGTCAAGCGCCAGATTGCGCGAAGCACGCATCATCCAGGCGGATGGATTTTCCGGGACTCCGCGATACGGCCAGGTTTGCAATGCGCGCGAGAGCGCTTCCTGCACCACATCTTCTGCGAGGGTTAAATGCTCGATCCCGAAAATCCGAGTCAACGTCGCCACCATCTTTCCCGCCTCATGACGAAAAAGATGTTCAACTAGTTGAGACACGTGCTGCGGTTCCTGGACAACGGGTTTTACGTTCATGTGTATGTCACTCGGTTTTTGCTGTACAACTGCCGAAAATTTTGCTGGGCTAACGATCCACGCTAAGAAAAGATGAAGGGAACCATGAAAATCGCCACGATTATTGCCCGCATCCTTCTCGGATTGATCTTTGTCGTGTTCGGTTCCAACGCATTCCTGCATTTTATTCCTATGGGACCGCTGCCGAAAGGCGTGGCCGGTGAATATCTGCACGCACTTTTTATCAGCCGCTATGTTCACGTTGTCGGCGTCTTCCAAGTCGTCGGCGGCTTGCTTCTCTTGATCGGCCGCTTCGTTCCACTTGGCCTGACGATTCTCGGCGCCATCATCGTGAACATTTGGCTCTTTCACATTTTGATGGCACCCGAGGGTCTTGCACCGGCAATCGTCGTTACAGTTCTCGAATTGTTTCTCCTCTGGCGGTATCGCGACGCTTTCGCGGGTATCCTGCGCGGCTAATCCGGACTATGGTTGCACAAACCGACAGCAAGACGCCTGACATCGTCGTGCGCGGTGGCGCCGACAGTTTCGAGCAGGAAATTATTGCGGGTAAGCATCGCCTTGTCGCAGATGAACCGGCGAGTGCAGGCGGCGGCGATGCCGGGCCAGATCCATATGATTATCTACTGGCGAGTCTTGGTGTTTGCACCTCCATGACAGTCGGCTTCTACGCGCGCCGAAATCACTTGCCCCTTGAAAAGATCACCGTTTCGCTTTGGCACTCGCGGATTCACGCTAAGGACTGCGAAGACTGCGAAACCAAGCAAGGTATGGTGGACAGAATCGAAGTTGAAGTCGAACTGACTGGCGCATTGACTGCAGAAGAGCGGGTAAAGCTGATGGAGATCGCCGGCAAATGCCCGGTCCACCGCACGCTCACCTCGGAGATCAATATCAGGCTGCGAGCCGTTGAGAAGTCGCCTGCATAAATCGAGCAGCGCGACTGCGGGTTGCGACGCTCATCTTGTAATTGCCGTTCTTTTTACGCTGCCTCTGTTGCCAAGATAGCCTGCTTGCCCGCAAGTGCTGATGCGACATTCTTATCAGTTCCATTGCCCGTTCCAAGTCCTCTTCATTCTTCACGGTCGACGTGACGTATGTGGACGGCATCTTTACGGAATATTGATGCTTGGTGAGTGCTATTCATTTCCATTCTAGCCATCTTGCTGTTCGGCTTCGATCGCCTAACGCTTAGGAATGAATTCGCCCGAGAATTCACTGGCGTTCGGCGCACCGGGGATCGAGCCACGCTGGACTTCCAGTGCGAAAGAGGGCGTGGGGACGGCCTATCATACCAGTTGCCGCGTTTGGTTCACCCTGAGCCATGGAGTCGTCAATGAGATTTACTATCCACATGTCGATCAACCGAACACGCGCGACTTTCAGTTTCTCATCAGCGACGGCGAAACGTTTTGCCACGAGGAAAAACGCGAGCTCGATCATGTGATCGAATATCCAGAGCGTGATTGTCTCTTTTATCGCCTAACGAATTCGGAACCGAGCGGCCGCTATCGTCTGGTGAAACATGTGCTCACTGATCCGCACCGGTCGGCCATGCTCATCCACACGAAGCTCGAAGTCTTCGATGACTCGTTACGCGGAAAGTTGCGCCTCTACGCGTTATTGGCGCCGCACCTGAGTGGCATTGGCACCGGCAACTCCGGATGGTGTTCTGAAATCGGCGACAGCAAACTGATCCACGCGCAGCGCGACCGTGTTCACCTTGTCATGGCATGCAGCACTGATTTCTCTCGCCGATCCGTGGGCTATGTCGGCTTTAGCGACGGCTGGCAGGACTTGATGCATAACTTCAAAATGGACTGGGAATTTCAGGCAGCCCAGCAAGGCAACATCGCATTGACCGGCGAGGTCGATCTCCCGGACAACGGTGAATTCACAATCGCCGTTGCGTTTGGTCGCAGTTACCAGAGCGCGGCGACGAAGTTGTTCCAATCGTTGGCAGAGCCGTTTCAATCGCATCGCGAAGCGTATGTTCGCCAGTGGCAACGCGCCGTCGTGGATCCCAAATTCGACTTTACCAGCGACACATGCGACGACGGTGGCATGTATCGGTTGAGTCGATGCGTGTTGCTCGCGCACGAGGACAAAGTCTTTCAAGGCGCAATGGTGGCATCAATGAGCATCCCCTGGGGCGAAATCAAAGGAGACCAAGATTTGGGGGGTTATCATCTCGTGTGGACGCGCGACCTGGTGCATAGCGCGACCGCGCTGCTCGCCACGGGCCAGACGGGCACGCCGCTGCGCGCGTTGATCTGGCTGGCGGCCATTCAGCGACCGGACGGCACTTTCCCCCAGAACAGTTGGATCGATGGGACCCCCTATTGGTCAGGGTTGCAGCTCGATCAAGTTGCGATGCCGATATTGCTGGCGTGGCGTTTGCATAAACGTGATGCGCTCGGCTTGTTCAGTCCTCGCGCGATGATCGTACGCGCAGCTGCGCGCCTGATTCTGCAAGGACCGGTTACGAGTCAGGATCGCTGGGAAGAAAACGCCGGCTACTCACCTTCCACACTCGCTACCGTGATCGCCGCGCTCGCCTGCACTGCGGAGTGGGCAAAAGAATTTCGCCTAGCAGATGTTGCGGATTTTATTTTCGCATATGCCGACTGGCTGGCGGCCCACGTGGAAGATTGGACTGTCACAACGCAGGGCGAGCTGGTGGAAGGAATTCGTCGTCATTACATCCGCATCACTCCGGCCGATCCAAATGCACCTGATCCCCACGCGGATCCGAACACGGCGATGATTCAGATCGCAAACGGCGGCGGGCTTCATGCAGCGCGGAACGTGGTAGGCGGCGATTTTTTGCATCTGGTGCGATTCGGTATTCGGCATGCGAATGATCCGCTCGTGCGCGACTCCATCGAAGTGATCGATCGCGTGCTCAAACATGATCTACCGCAAGGCCCAGGCTGGCGTCGCTACAATTATGATGGCTACGGACAAAAGGATGACGGCAGCGCCTACGATGGAACGGGCATTGGCCGTTGCTGGCCGATTTTAACAGGCGAACGCGGCCACTACGAACTGTCCGCTGGGCGCGATCCAAAACCGTTCATCGCGACGATCGAAAATTTTTCGAACCAGGGTGGCATGCTTACCGAACAGGTATGGGACGGTGACGATTTGCTTCATGCGAGAATGAAACGCGGCTGTCCAACAGGCGCGGCGATGCCGCTTTGCTGGTCGCACGCCGAATATGTGTCGCTGGTGCGTAGCCGCCATGACGGTGTCTGCTTCGATCGCGTCGAGCCGGCCTACCAGCGGTATGTGGTGAATCCGGTGCAGAGCCGTTATGAGATTTGGACTCTGCGCCATCCTCTGCGGCGTGTGTCGCGCAGCAAAACTTTGCGGATAATCCTCGCTGCGGAGGCAACCGTCGTTTGGTCAACCAACAATTGGGCGCGGACTAACGAATCGGACACGATCCACCGAGACGAACTGAATCTTTGGTTTTCAGATTTTCCCATTGCAGAGTGTCCCGGCGGTTCGGTGTTTGCATTTACGTTCTTTTGGAAGCGCGACCAGCGCTGGGAAAATCGCCACTGGCAAGTAAACATCTTGTAAAAGGAACCATCCGGCCGATCGGCAGATCCAAGGCAAGGGACGTCGCGTTAGATGTTCGAACGGCGCAGTATGCGTTCAGCGACGTCATTGACCCTCAAACCGGCGACAAAACAAGTGCCGTAGCGTCCGGTGTCCTCAGCGGATTCTCCTTCATCGCGCGGACTCCCGGTGCGCTGAGCCGGTTCGCATCGCTACGGCGTGCCAACGGGGAGCGCACGCTGCAGCCACTCGGTCGTCCTAGCCTTTATCTCGAACGAGGGAGTACAGATGACCTCGCGAGTAGTACCGGAAAATCTCGCTTACGCGAAATAGCGGCGCTCTGTCGGCGCGCCAAAGTGCGATCATGAAAATAAACGAACGTCTAACCGCGTCCGACGCGCGCAGCTTTGCCGACTCGAACAAAGCCGTGCGCTGGGCCCCACTGGACAGAGGAACGGACGAACATCGTGCCATGGGCAATCGGATTCTCGGAAGCGGCCACTTGCGGAACGCCTCTGTAGCCGCCGTGTCCAGTCGCCGACGGTTCCCGCTCGCCACGCTGTTGATCTGTTTCACAGCCTGGCTCATCGCCACCGAAATCCTGGTCTTCGATCAGATCAAATTTAATGCCCGGGTTGAGTTGCTTGACCAAGCCGCGCAGGCGCTTCGCGGACCGGAGGTCATCGCCCCAACCGAACGGACGTTCCATTTCCCAGGCGGCGGAAGAACGGAGAAATTATGAAAATAAACAATCAGCGAGGAATTACCGCACGCTTGGCTCGGAGACAAACTTCTTGGACACGGCAGGCGTTCGCGACTGGGTGGTCATGATGAAAAACCTGAGCGACGCAGCGCAAAACAAGGAACGTTAACGACTGCATCTGCACTCGACACCTCAGTTCGCGATCAGCGATAATGCAATTGATGAAACAGTTTGCTGTTCTCAGCGCGCTTCTGATCTGTATCTCAATTTCTACAAGTTGTTCGCGCAAGCAGGCTCAGCCCCCTCCAGGCGCGCCCGAGGTACTAGTGACAACCGTCACGCCGAAAGATGTGCCACGAGTGCTGGAACGTGTGGCCACATTGGATGGCTTCATCAATGCCAACATCAACGCGCAGGTGCAAGGGTACATCGTTTCGCGCGATTACACGGAAGGCAGCATCGTAAAAAAAGGCGACCTCCTTTTCCAGATCGACCCGCGCCCGTTTCAAGCCGCATTGGCACAGGCCAAGGGAACTCTGGCAAAAGACAAAGCCACGCAAGTAAAAGCAGACGCAGACGAAAAACGCGCGCTGGATTTATTTAACAAGAAAGTAATCAGCGACCAGGAGCGGGATAGTGCCATCGCAGTTGCTGGGTCCGGGAGAGCAAATATCCAAGCAGACGAAGCAGCCGTTGAACAAGCTGAACTTAATCTCGCGTACACAAGAATCATCGCGCCGATAGATGGCCTGGCCGGGTTCGCCATCGCGCAGGTTGGCGATCTGGTCGGGCCAACTACGGGACCACTCACGACAGTTTCACAGATTGACCCGATCAAAGCTGTCGTCACCGCCGGCGAAGGCCCATTCACCGATTTCGTTTCGCGCCATCCTGACGCAACTGAGCGCAATGTTTACATAAAAAGCCTCGACTTCGACTTGATCCTCGGCAATGGCGAGCTGTATCAACATAAAGGCAAATTTTATGCGCTCGATCGCAGCCTGGATCCGAAGACTGGATCGATCCGCTACTATGTGACGTATCCGAATCCGGGAAACATTTTGCGGCCGGGACAGTTCGGAAAGGTACGTTTCGTCGCCGACATGAAAAAGGGCGC
>QHNV01000140.1 GCA_003218535.1 Verrucomicrobiota bacterium | reverse complement strand
TGGTTTTCTTCATGCCCTTAGCGGTGTTGAGCGCATCGACCTGAATCTCGTGATCAAAATGGCCAATGTTCGCCACGATCGCCTGATCTTTCATCCGCTGCATGTGTTCGAGCGTGATGACGTCGACGTTGCCGCTGGCAGTGATGTAGATATCGCCGCGCCCGAGCGTGTCTTCGATAGTCGTGACTTCGTGGCCTTCCATTGCGGCCTGCAAGGCGTTGATGGGATCAATTTCGGTAATGACGACACGCGCTCCCTGGCCGCGCAACGATTGCGCACAACCTTTGCCGACGTCGCCGTACCCACAGATCACGGCGATTTTTCCGGAAAGCATCACATCCAGCGCGCGATTCAATCCATCCACCAGCGAATGCCGGCAGCCGTAAAGATTGTCGAATTTGGATTTGGTGACAGAATCGTTCACGTTAATCGCGGGAACCAGCAGCCGGTTTTCCTGCGCCATTTTGTAAAGGCGATGCACGCCGGTCGTGGTTTCTTCCGAAACGCCGCGCCAATTCTTCGCGATTTCGTGCCAGCGGTAGGGATTCTCACGATGAACGTTGAGCAGTAGATCCTTGATGACTTGCTCTTCTTTGTTCGCCGATTTGCTCTTTGCCCAATCACTTCCTTCTTCGAGCTCGTAACCCTTATGTATGAGCAACGTGGCATCGCCGCCGTCATCCACGACCAGCTGAGGCCCTTGACCTTCTGGATGTGAAATGGCCCGATAAGTACACCACCAGTAATCTTCAAGTGATTCGCCTTTCCACGCGAAGACGGAGATGTCGCGCTTGGCGATAGCCGCCGCGGCATGATCTTGTGTCGAGAAAATGTTGCAGCTTGCCCAGCGCACGCTTGCGCCCAGATCAATCAGTGTTTCGATCAATACCGCTGTCTGGACGGTCATGTGCAACGACCCAGTGATACGCACGCCTGCCAGTGGTTTCTGTGGCGCGTACTTTACCCGGATCGCCATCAGGCCCGGCATTTCCTTTTCAGCGATGGAAATTTCTTTTCTTCCGAAATCAGCGAGGGAGAGATCGGCGACTTTGTAATCCTGTTTTGTCTTTGGGTCAGTGATTGTCGTGCTCATAAGGCTATTTGCGGTTTACCGTACAGCCTGCTTCAGCTCTTTCGTCTTATTGGTTCTTTCCCACGTGAGTGAATCGACGTCGTCAACGCGCCCGAAGTGACCATAGTTGGTTGTTTTGCGATAGATCGGGCGAAGCAGATCGAGCTGCTTAATAATTTGCGCAGGTTTGAAATTGAAGACGTCCCATATCGCGCGTTCCAATTTTTCCTCGTCCACTTTGCCGGTGCAAAACGTGTCGACACTCACGCTCACCGGCTCGGGATGCCCAATAGCGTATGCGAACTGGACTTCGCATCGATCCGCCAACCCGGCGGCGACCACATTCTTGGCGATCCAGCGCCCCATGTAAGCCGCGCTGCGATCGACTTTGCTCGGGTCTTTTCCCGAAAACGCACCGCCACCGTGCCGTCCCATTCCGCCATAGCTATCGCAGATGATTTTGCGGCCAGTTATACCAGCATCCCCTTCCGGACCGCCGATCACAAACCGGCCAGTGGGATTGATCAGGTAGGTCGTTTTAGCGTCGAGCCATTCGCCCGGCACCACTTTCTTAATCAGCAGCTCAATCAGTGTTTCGCGAATTTCTTTTTGTTTCACATCTGCAGAGTGCTGAGTGGAAACCACCACTGCGGCAACCCGCATCGGCTCATATCCATCGTATTCTATCGAGACCTGCGTTTTGCCATCCGGACGTAGCCAGGGAATTTCGCCAGACTTACGCAAGCGCGTCAGTTCGCGTCCGAGCTTATGCGCGAAAGAAATCGGCGCCGGCATAAGCTCCGGCGTTTCATTGCACGCGAAACCAAACATGAGCCCTTGATCGCCGGCGCCCTGTTCCGCAGTGGCCTTTCCATCCGCCGGCGCTTCATCAACTCCTTGTTTAATGTCGCGCGATTGCTCGGTCATTTCGCAAATCACTCGGCAGGTGTCGGCGTGAAAAATGCAATCGCCATTCACATATCCGATGTCACGGATCGCGGTGCGCACGCGTTCCTCAAAGTCAAACTTCGCGTTGCTGGTAATTTCTCCGGCAACCACGACGAGGTTCCCTTTGGCGAGTGTTTCGCACGCGACGCGGCTCAACGGGTCCTGCTCGAGACACGCGTCGAGAACGTAATCGCTGATGGTATCGCAGACTTTATCGGGATGGCCTTCGGTGACGGACTCAGAAGAAAAAATGTAATGGCGGGACATGACTGAGACGTGATTAGTTAAAAGGTTACAAAGTTCAATTGGCCCGGCCTGGGGACGCGTTCAGCCGTTGTAGCGATTTAACGGAGTAACGCTGTCGCAAGACATATTGACCAATCATGATATGTCGATATATCGTGGCAGGTACAATGGCGTCAACCATTAATTTGCTTCGATTATTGGCGGATCCGACCCGTCTGCGTCTGTTATTGCTCCTAGAACAAGAGGAGCTTTCCGTGGCTGAGTTGCAGCAAATTCTGGGGATGGGCCAGTCCCGCATCTCTAGCCATCTCGCACAATTGAAGCGCGCTGGAGCGGTAACCGACCGCCGGGTTGGAAAAAACGTCTATTACGGGGCAAACCATCATGGACGAAATTCCCAGCGAGAACGTGTGGCGGAAATAACGCATCTTCTCGCGCGCGAGGTGCCGGAAACCACCCGAGATCGCACGGGCCTCAAGCTCATTCTGCACAAGCGCCAGGATAAAGCGCGGAGATATTTCGACGAACTCGCCGGGAAGTTTGGAAGAAGTTATGTTCCAGGTCGGTCATGGGAGGCGCTCGCGCACATGCTCATCAGCCTTCTACGGCCGCTGACAGTTGCCGACCTCGGCGCCGGCGAAGGAACGCTTTCGCAGTTACTGGCAAAAAGGGCGCGCAAAGTCATTGCCATCGATAATTCACCGAAAATGGTCGAGTTCGGTGGGCAGCTTGCAAAGAAACATGGGTTCAAGAATCTCGAATATCGATTAGGTGACATTGAAGATCCGCCGATCGCGAAAAGCAGTGTCGAACTTGCGATCCTTAGTCAGGCCTTACATCACGCCATTCACCCAGAGCGAGCCGTGGCGGCTGCTCATCGAATCTTAAAACGCGGCGGCCGATTGGTGATTCTCGACCTCCTGAGCCACCGGTTCGAACGCGCCCGCCAGTTGTACGCAGACCACTGGCTCGGATTCAGCGAAGTGCAGCTGCATCAGTTCCTGGAGAAAAGCGGTTTCCGAGAGATCGAGGTCAGCCTCGTTTCTCATGAAAAGCAAAGCCCGTATTTTCAAACCGTGTTTGCGACCGGCGTGAAGTGAACGAGGAGCGACGTCTTTGTGTCTAATGTTTGCCGTTGAACTATAGCCACGACCAACCCAAAACTGTAGCCATGAGCGGCTTCTTCGAGGAAGTAAAGCGGCGAAAAGTTTTTCGCGTGGCGATTGCATATATCGTTGCGGGCTGGGCACTCGCGCAAGGTCTTGCTCAGGTCCTTCCTGTTTTCGACATTCCAAACTCGGTGATTCGCGGGGTCATCGCACTGATGCTCATTGGTTTTCCGGTCGCGCTCGTTCTCGGTTGGGTATTCGACGTGACACCGCAGGGAATTCAGGCCACGCCGACTGTCGCGCCGCGAAAGCAGCTTCGTCGCAATCTTTTTCTGCTAGTTGCTATCGGCGTGATCATCTCGGCTGCCACCGGCTTTTTTGTGTTGCCGCGGGCAGTGGCCCACAAGGTCGACAAATCGATTGCCGTGTTGCCATTTGAGAATTTCAGTGACGATAAAGAAAACGCCTACTTCGCCGACGGCATCCAGGACGATGTGCTCACCAACTTGTCCAAGATTGGTGACCTCAAGGTGATCTCTCGCACATCTGTGCTGCCATATCGTGGGAAAGCGTCCAATGTGCGTGAAATCGGAAAGGCTTTGGGAGTCGCTACTATTCTGGAAGGCAGCGTTCGCCGTATCGGTAATAGAGTGCGCGTGAATGTCCAGTTAATCAACGCCGACACTGATGAGCACATCTGGGCGGAAGATTACGATCGGGATTTGACCGATGTGTTCGCAATCCAAACCGATCTCTCACAAAAAATCGCGAATGAACTGCGGGCAAAATTATCACCCAGCGAAAAAGCGCAGATGACGCGCAAGCCAACTGAAAATGGCGAGGCTTACCTTGCTTTTGTCCAGGCGCACAATCTTTCCTGCGTTTTTGAGGATTTCGAGAAACTGAAACAAGGCGAGCAACTCTTCGAGCGCGCTATCGAGCTCGACCCGAACTTCGCCCTTGCCATGGCGCGCTACTCGCAACTGGAAAGTTGGATCTTGCATAACAACGAACGCACGGTCGAGCGAAGGCAGAAAGCGCGTACGCTGGCCAACCGCGCGCTTCAATTGCAACCTGAACTTCCCGAAGCGCATCTAGCCCTGGGATTCTCGTATTATTACGGCGATAACAATTTTGCCGCAGCATTGAAGGAATTTGAAATCGCGCAGCGCGGTTTGCCTAACGAATCAGAGGTTTATCTCGCCATCGGTGCAATCCAGCGTAGGCAGGGAAAATGGTCCGAATCGAGGGCTAGTCTCGAGAAAGCAGTCAGTTTAAATCCCAAGGACATGTGGTCGCTGCAAAATCTCAGTTTCAATTACGCCATGTTGCGAAATTACGATGCGGCTATCAAAACAATCGACCGCGCTCTCGCCGTTGACCCGACAGCATTAGAGCCATTGGAAGTTAAATCCAAGCTGGCCATCGCTGGGAGCGGCGACTTCAGTTTCGCAGAGAAAGCGTTCGAGTCCGTGAAATCGCTTCCGCTGACCACAGAGCAGAAAATCAAGGTCGCCGGTGGGCGGGCGAATGTCTTTCTGTTGGAACGCAGGTACAACGAAGGATTGCAGACAGCAGAGGGCCTGCCGGACGACGGGCTCGCAATTCTCTCGGGGGGCTTATGCACCAAGTACTATCTCATTGGCTTCGCTCGAAAATCTTTACACGATGATAACGGCGCGCGGGCGGCTTTCCTGAAGGCGAAAAGCGCTGCCGAGCAGCAATTGAAACGAAGCCCAGACGCCGCGGACTTACATATCCAGCTGGCGAAGGTGCTCGCGTACCTGGGCGAAAGGGACTCTGCGCTGGCGGAGGCGCAACGGGCAACTGAATTGCAGCCAGAAAGCAAGGACGCATTTGGTGGCCCGGAGATCACCGCTGGGGTGGCTGAAATGTATGCTATTCTTGGCGAGAGTGATCGCGCGATTGAAATTCTGGACGGATTGTTAAGCCGACCCAGCTCTATCACGCTACAAATTCTAAACCTAAATCCGATTTGGGACCCCTTGCGAAGCGATCCGCGTTTTCAAGCTTTGCTAACCAAGTACGGTGGCAAAGCGTAGAGCTGCGCTGCTTCTTCTCGCCGTTGCGGCCACGGCGCACGCGGATTGGACGATTCGCACGACGGATTCGGACCCCGGACATGCCGGCATTGTGCATCGACACGTCGTCTTGGAAAATGCCGGTGCGCAAGAACACGTCATCGTTGATCTGGCCATTTTTTCCACCAAATCAGGCAGCTTACGCGTAATCGACAATCAAAGCGGCGCGAGATTGTCCGAAACGATGTCGCAAGAGAAATGTCTTGCTGGCGTTAACGGCGGATACTTTGATTCTGATTTCGCGCCAATTGGTTTGCGGATCAGTGATGGCAAACTGCTTGTGCCGTTGAAACGCGCTCGATTGATCACGGGCGTGCTGAGCGCATCGCCACGTGGCATACAGATCCTGCGAATTCGCGAATTTTCACGAGATCGAAACATAGGCGCGGCAGTGCAATGTGGCCCCTTTCTTATCGATCATTACCAGCCAGTGCGGGGCCTAGATCGTTCGACCTCGGCCCGTCGGACCTTTGCCGCAACTGTAGCCAATGATCGCGCTTTGGTGGGAGTCTGCTCGGAAATCTCGCTCGCGGACTTGGCAACGATTCTTTCCACAACACCGTTGGTCGATCGTTTGAAAATTCAACGCGCTTTGAATCTCGATGGCGGGTCTTCGAGCGCGTTTTGGCTTGCGCGCGAGAACGGCAGCGTGTTTTCAATTCTCGAGCAAAAGCCGGTGCGCGACTTTGTGGCTATCGT
This sequence comes from Verrucomicrobiota bacterium, assembly GCA_003218535.1. Classification (GTDB taxonomy): domain Bacteria; phylum Verrucomicrobiota; class Verrucomicrobiia; order Chthoniobacterales; family UBA10450; genus Udaeobacter. Next base: position 711 of record QHNV01000140.1, on the reverse strand, counting down.
GCCGAAGTAAACACTGCCTTGCTCTGTCATCCTGAGCGAAGCGAAGGATCTCTGAGTAATTAATCAACACCGCTGTCAAAGCGATGATCAGAGATGTTTCGCTTCGCTCAACATGACAGAGTACGTTCATTGATGCGCACGTTTGGCGGGTTCAGATCGGGCGACAAATTTTTTTACGGCGAAGTTGTCGGCGAAGAAGTCCATCTTCTCAAAAACCCATATTGGACCGAGATCGAACGGACTGGCGATGTGCGGAAGCTCGCGGATTTGCGTGTCGATCTTCCCGTGGCGCCATCCAAATTAATTGCCGTCGGACTGAATTACTCCGATCACATCGCGGAAATGAAACGAAGTGAATTGGGGGTCCCGTTGATCTGGTTTAAGGCGCCAAGTTCGCTCCTCCCGCATGACGGGACGGTCCAGATCGCCTTTCCCGAGCATCGGACCGATTTCGAAGTGGAGCTGGCAGTGGTGATCGGCGCTCGGGCGAAAAACGTAAGCGTGAACGACGCACTCGATCATGTCTTCGGTTACTCGGTCGGCCTCGATATTACCGACCGCGATTTGCAAAATCAGGAAAAGCAATTTGGCCGGTGCAAATCGTTCGACACTTACACGCCGGTCGGTCCGTTTGTTTATGCCAATGTCGATGTTAGCGATGTGCCTATCGAATTGCGGCAAAACGGCGAAGTCCGACAACGGACACGCACG
>QHNV01000004.1 GCA_003218535.1 Verrucomicrobiota bacterium | reverse complement strand
GTCACGCGCGGCGCAAAAACCAAACCGAAACCAAGCGCCGTGGCACACCAGGGCGCCACACAGTAAGGACAGGAAATCAAATGGCCGATTCCACGTTGGATGCCACGGCCGCGCGGTTCCTCTTCCACTTCGCCTGCGCCCGCGCTGCGAATGTAATTCACAAAAGGCGCGCGCAGAATGCTGGTGATCCTGTCCTTGGCGACGATGCGGCTCAACTTATGGGTGGCGATTCCCAACAACGCCAGATCAAGCAGACCGAATCTCTTCGGCAAACGATCCTGTTCCATTGCCATGCCCGTCAGCACGGCCACGCTCGCAACATAAAACCCAAGCAAGCTCGCGTACTCGGCGAGCAATTGTTCGTCGCATTCCTTCTTTTCTCTCGTCTTGGCGCCGTACTTCTCGATGGAAAAATCGCCATCGTGCTGGCGCTGCGGAGATCGTGATCGGCTCACATAATTAGATCGCAAGCTTCTGTGCATTTGCGCGTTTCAGAGTGAGACCGAGACCGGGCTGATCGAGCGCTGGACGCAATCCGCCAGCAACAAATTCTGCGACTCCGTCAAAAAGCATTCGTTCGATGCGGACGTGATCGTAAAAATATTCGGCGTGCCGCATCGCGGCCGCAGCACAGCCAATGTGAACATGCAGCGCCGGCGCGCAGTGCGACGAGAGAGGGATGGGATGCGCGTCACAGAGCGTTGCTGCTTGAAGAAATCCAGTGAACCCGCAGCAGCGCCTTCGAGGTCATCTGATGAAACCGGTTCTTCGAACCAGGTGACGTTGAATTCTTCAAGGGCCCTTGCTTGCGCCAACGCTTGTTTGCGCGAATAAGCGCCATTCGCATCCACAAAAAGATCAACATCTTCGCCAATCGCTTTGCGCGCGGCCGCGACGCGTTGCCTGTCGATCTTGGCGTCACGCCCAATTTTCATTTTAACGAGAGCAATCCCCTGCTCTAGCCACCCTCGAAGCTGATCCTGCAATTCCTCGTTTGAGTAATTGGTGAATCCGCCGCTTCCGTAAATTGGCAACGCGTCACGCACCTGACCAAGCAGCGTCACGAGTGGTAGATCGAGCAAGCGCGCTTTCAAATCCCACAGCGCAGTGTCCACCGCCGAAATGGCCATCGCGCAGATGCCCGGACGGCCGAGATTGCGAATCGAATATAACATCCCCCACCACGTGGCCTGCACCGACATCGCATCGTTGCCGACGACGACTTCTTTTAGTTTGTCCTCAATTAACTTCGCCGTCGCCGAATCCGCATACGTGTAACCGAGCCCCTGTTTGCCGCCAGCCGTCACCTCTACAATGACGATAGTGGTACTGTCCCACTCATAGGTCCCGTCCGCCTCCGGCGTTTCAGTTGGAATGGTCAACGCGGAAACACGCAGATCCTCGATTGGAACTTTGCCGCGGCGCGGAGTCATTTTCCGGGGAGCGCACGCGCCTCGCGTGCTGCGTAGTGAGGCAGGCAATCCTGCCTGCCGGTATTCCAGGCGCAAGCAAGCTCCGACGCAGACAGGATTGTCTGCACCACAATCATTTCTTGTGCGGCAGAATGCCTTGAACCGCTTCCTTAAAGGTTTGTTTGATCATATGACCGAGGCGCGGCTCGCCCTCGATCATTGATTCAATGAACTTCTTCGCTTCCTCAAACGTGATGTGTGGCGGCAATGTCGGAACTTCCGGATCAGTGATCGCTTCAAGGATGACGGGACGCGTCGCGCTTAAGGCCTGTTCCCACGCAGGCGCAATCTGTTCTGGTTTATCGATGCGAATGCCAGTAAGACCGAGCATTTCAGCATAACGCGCGAACTCGAACGGAGGAACGTTTTGTGAGCACTCGTACTTTGGATCCCCGGCCATCACGCGTTGCTCCCAAGTCACTTGGTTCAGGTCGCGATTGGCCAAAACCAAAATAATCAGGCGCGGATCGCTCCATTCTTTCCAATAATTGGCGATGGTGACGACTTCGTTGATTCCGTTCATCAACATCGCGCCGTCACCGACCGTCGCGATCACAACGCGATCCGGGAAAGCAAACTTTGCAGCGATAGCGTACGGCACGCCCGGTCCCATGGTGGCGAGATTTCCCGAGAGCGATGCCATCATGCCCCGGCGCACTTTTAAATCGCGCGCAAACCAGTTCGCAGCCGAGCCCGAGTCAGCCACGATGATGCAGTTGTCCGGCAGCCGCGGCGACAATTCCCAAAAGACGCGTTGCGGATTAATCGGCTTCGCTTCGTTCATCGCGCGCGCCTCCAAAACTTTCCACCACTCAGCGACGCCGTCCTCGATCTTCTTTCGCCATTGGCGATCTTCCTTGCGCTTTAGCAGTGGCATTAATGCGCGCAACGTTTCTGCGCTGTCGCCGACAAGATTGACTTCCATCGGGTAACGCACGCTCACCAGCTTCGCGTCGATGTCGATTTGCACCCCGCGCGCCTGTCCTTCCTTCGGCAAAAATTCCGAATACGGAAAACTGGAGCCGACTACGAGCAGCGTGTCGCATTCTTCCATCATGTCCCAACTCGGTTTGGAACCGAGCAGCCCGATTGGACCTGTGCAGAACGACAGATCATCTGGAATAACGGCCTTGCCCAAAAGCGCCTTCGCAACGCCAGCCCCCAGAGTATCTGCGACCTCGATCACTTCATCGGTCGCCTGCAACGCACCTGCGCCCACCAGCATCGCGACTCTCTCGCCTGCATTCAGAACATCAGCCGCGCGACGAAGATCGACTTCCTTGGGTATGACGCGCGGCGGCGCATAGCCAACTCCCGAATGAATCGTGCCATGCTTGCGTGGCGGCGTTTCCACCGCAGACATTTCCTGCACATCATTCGGAATAATGATGCACGTGACGGTGCGTTCTGCTTTTGCAATCCGAATCGCCCGATCAATCAAGTGCCGGATCGCTGCCGGCGTGGATGCCATATGCACGTACTCGTGCGCGACATCTTTGAACAACGTAACAAGATCGACCTCTTGCTGGTAATCGCCGCCGATTGCCGCGCGCGCCTGCTGGCCGACAATCGCCACCACCGGCGCGTGATCCATTTTCGCGTCGTAAAGTCCGTTTAACAGATGGATCGCGCCAGGACCGGACGTGGCGAGACAAATGCCCACTTCGCCAGTGAACTTCGCGTGGGCGCACGCCATGAATGCCGCCATCTCTTCGTGGCGAACCTGGACGTAATCGACGGTGCCGTTCGCGCGATCCAGCGCGCCCATGATCCCGTTAATTCCGTCGCCGGGATAGCCGTAAATGCGTTTCAGGCCCCATTCGTTAATTCGCCGTATCAGAAAATCGCTCGCAGTTTCAGTCATCATAATTTGTACGTGGCTCCATGAACTCCATCAATTGATTCGGATTTCGAAACCTAACCGCATGGGAAAGCTATCGTTGTAAGCAAGGCATTCTCGGCCTGGCGCGAGTCGAGTCGCGTGTGTTGCACGACGATGGGCACGTCCGATTCGATCAGGCTCGAATACGGTGTATCGGCAGAAATTTTTTCCGAGTCATGAAAATTGTTAAAGCGCAGATGCTTGGTGCGCCGGGCGGGAATCGTAAATTTGTAGGGACCGACTGGATTGCGATCTTCAAAAAAGATTGTGATCGCGATGTGCGCGTCTTTTTCTGATGCGTTGAGGATGCAGCAGGCCTCGTAACTCTGTTCTATGCCCCGGGCCTTTAGCGATTGAAGATTTTTTGCGACGCCAAAAATACGGCAGCGCCGACTAATCCCCAGCAAGCTTGAATGGCAAAACCTAGTGAAGCCGTAAAAGCGGCAAGCGCCGGTGGCACATGCGCGAGATTGCCGAGCAGTTCTTGGAAAAGAGTCTCGCGCACGCCGATGCCTCCAAGAGAAATGGGCACCGAGATGATCGTGTCCACGAGCGGCATGATGGAGAGAATGTCTGCGAGGCTGGCGTGATCGTAAGTTGAGAGCCGCAGTGATTCGCCTGCGCAATAAAAGCTTGTGTAATATGCGAGATGGGAAACGACAGTGATCGGGAAAATGAAGAGCATCGCCGCAACGTGCGTGCGATAGCGCAGCAGGGCTTCGCCGGATTGGATGATCGCTTCTCGAAATGGAATTCGTTTCGGCAGTTGATGCAGAAGACCGGAGTTCACCAGCCACAAAAGCAAAACAACGAACGCAAGGCTGGCACTCAGCAAAATGAACGCGACGTATGCGATGTGGCGAGATGGGCCTGCGCGAGCTAGCCAGCTGAAGCGCAGAGCGAAACTCGTGCCCGCTAGAAACACGACTGTTACCAGCCCAAACAGACGATCCATGGCAATGGAAAGGGTCGCGCGAATCTTTTTCCGCGGCGCCTGTTTGAATATGAAGTACAGCCTCATGGCATCGCCTCCGACGCCACCGGGCAGGAACTGGTTGAAGAAAAGGCCGATGATCACGATCGCACCAGCACGCAACCAGCTGATCCAAATGCCTTGGATGCGCAAAAGAATTTGCCAGCGCACAGTCGCCAGGATTTCCACGGTGCTGTAACAGATCCAGCCGATCAGCACCCAGCGGAGTTCAGCATGCCGCAGTGCATATGCGATTTGCGCTCGCCTTTGAGGATCGTGAAAGACATACCAAAGGCCAGCAGCAGTGACCAGTAATTGAATCAACATGATGCCGACGCGTTTCATGGCACGTTGCTCCGCAACGATAGGTAATCGGAAGCCGAGCGCACAATCGGCTCGCCCTTTTCCAGATGCCGATTGAATACGACGCCGTCGTAGTCGGCTCGGGACCGAATGGTCTCGCGGCCGCGATCACGCTCGCGCGCGCGGGATGTTCCGTGCTCGTTTGCGAAGCGAACGCAGCGATCGGCGGCGGCGCGCGTTCGGCGGAACTAACATTGCCAGGCTTTCTGCACGATGTGTGCTCGGCAGTCCATCCGCTCGCGGCGGGCTCACCATTTTTCAACACGCTTCCGCTGGAACGATTCGGTCTTCAATGGATCCAGCCCGAAATTCCGCTGGCACATCCGCTCGACGACGGAACTGCGGCGTGCCTGCATCGAGATGTCGAGCGTACGGCGCAACAACTCCATGGCGATGCGCGTGCTTATCGCCGCCTGATGCGTCCACTCGCACGCAATTGGAACAAATTGGCCAATGAATTTCTGCAGCCGATGCTGCATTTACCGCGACATCCAGTTGCGCTGGCGCGCTTCGGGATTCTGGGAATTTGCCCGGCAACGTTACTGACAAAGTTCTTGTTTAAAAAGGAAGCGGCCCGTGCGCTTTTCGGCGGAATCGCGGCGCACTCATTTCTTCCCCTCGAAGCGCCCATCTCCTCCGCATTTGCGCTGGTGCTCGGGATTGCGGGACACGCGGTGGGCTGGCCAATTCCACGCGGCGGTTCACAGCAAATTACAAATGCGCTCGCCAATTATCTTCGCGAACTCGGTGGTAAGATCGACGTCAACCATCGCATCGAGAATCTCGATGACTTGCCAAAGTCGCGCGCCGTTCTGCTTGACGTTTCGCCTTGGCAATTCGTCCGCATGGCGGGCAATAAATTACCGCCGCGATATCGCCGACAACTCGAAAAGTTTCGACACGCTCCCGGAATATTCAAAATTGATTGTGCACTGAGCGCGCCGGTTCCGTGGCGAGCTGAAGCATGCAGACGCGCCGGCACAATTCATGTCGGAGGAACTCTCGACGAGATTGCCGCAGCAGAACGCGACGTTGCGCGCGGAAAAATTCCTGAGCGCCCGTTTGTGCTGGTCGCGCAACAGAGTCTCTTCGATGAGACACGCGCACCGCGAGGGCAGCACACGCTATGGGCGTACTGTCATGTTCCATTTGATTGCAAGATCGACATGTCGGCGCGCATCGAGGCGCAAATCGAGCGATTCGCGCCCGGCTTTCGCGATTGCATTCTGGCCCGCCACTCGATGAACGCCGCCGATCTGGAAAAATCGAATCCGAATCTGACCGGCGGCGACATCAGTGGCGGCGCGACGGACTTGGCGCAATTGATCTCGCGTCCAACCCTCAGTCCTACGCCGTACCGCACGCCGCTGCGCGGCGTTTACTTGTGTTCAGCGTCTACTCCCCCGGGCGGCGGTGTTCACGGCATGTGCGGCTATCACGCCACGCGTGCCGCGCTCAAGGAAGCTTTAACCTGATTGCACGTCCGCCGGTTGATTCACGTTTACAAAAAATTCTCTCGCTTCGTCTGAAACAACGATCGTTCGAAGTCTTCCGGAGTTGATCAATCGGCTGGTTAATGTTTGCAACGAAAAATCGCTACCGGCGAGGGCGCTGTGAAAATCAATATTCACTTCCTGCGGATAAATCGCTGCGAGCGGTTCTGCGCGATTGTCCAATAGTGGAAGAACCCCGCGACCGGGCTCGCGATAACTAAAGAGGAACCGCAAATAGGTCTCGCTCATGAGCGGCATGTCGATGGCGAGCGCGAGCAGGTAACTCGTGCGTATCCGATCCAGCGACGCGGCTAATCCGCTCAGCGGGCCGCGCGAGGGCGGATCATCTGCAACAAACTGCACGTCGTCAGGCCGCCATGATGGGTCACTTCTTGCCGAAACGAACATTTCTGCTGGTTCCAATTTCCGCAGAAGGTCGAGTTGAATTTGCCAGAGTGGTTTCTCGTGAAAAAGAAGTGTCGCCTTGTCTTTGCCCATGCGACGCGATTCGCCGCCGGCGAGCAACACCGCGCTAATATTCATCCTATCGGTTCGAGGACACGTGCTGTCGAGCGCAGTTCACCGTCGCTAAGAATTTTCGCGCGCAGACCCCCGCGACCTTTCAGGAATTCCTGTGCGCCGGGCGCAATTGCGCGCTCCATCCAGTAGCATGGTGCGCATTCCTGTACTCCGTAAAAGTGAACTCCCTGGAGCTCAAACTGCAGTCCGATCAATTGGTTGAGATCGACGCCACGGGTCATCACGTTCCGCCGCATCAGAGCAGGCGAGCAGCCCTGAAGTTGCATTGCGCCGCAAAGTTCATCGAAAACCTCCAGCGAGAAAAAGGTAATTTGGCCCTTAAAGTCTTCCTTGAAATCGAAGTAACGATCGCCGCGAATACCGCGCCCAGCGACACATTCGATCACCGGCACTTCAACCACAGGGTACGTGTCCGGTTCGCGGCCGTGGTGCCCGACAAAATTGTGCCCGGGCGAGATGTAAAGATGGCAGATTTCCACTCCGCTCATGGTAACATTGAGACGGCTTGTTTCACATGAAAGAAAGCGGCGTCGATTCCCAAAAAATAATCCGCCGAAAACACGACGGCCAACTGGAGTATTTGCCCGACGATCTCACAGTCGAAGAGCCAATGGAGATCTGCGTTGGCCGCAAAGTATTGGCCACAACGATGCGCACACCGGGTCACGATGAAGAACTCGCCGCTGGTTTTCTCATCTCCGAGGCGGTCGTGCGCGATCGAAGCGCGATCGCGAAAATTTCGCGAGGTGGTGACAACAGAGTGATCGTCAGTCTCGCAGGCGATGTGAAATTGAAGCTGAACTCCGCACAACATTTCGGGACGATTTCGAGCAGCTGCGGACTTTGCGGCAAGACGAGTATCAATGAGATCCGGCAAAATTTTCCAGCAATCGAGTCGGGAAATGTTCGGATCGATATCGAGACGTTGCTGTCGCTTCCGGGACAATTGCGAAACGCGCAGAGCGATTTCGCTCGCACCGGCGGAATTCATGCTGCAGGAATTTTTCATTTGAGTGGTGAATTGAAAATTGTTCGCGAAGATATCGGACGCCACAACGCCGTCGACAAAGCGATCGGCCGCGCGTTCCTCGATGGGTTGTTGCCATTGAATCGACATGCTCTTCTGGTCAGCGGCCGTGCCTCGTTCGAAATCGTGCAAAAAGCGCTCGCCGCTGGTATCTCCATTGTCGCTGCCGTCTCAGCGCCTTCCACCCTGGCCGTCGATTTTGCGAGGGAAAGCAATCAAACGCTGATCGGGTTTTTGCGTCCGCCATCGTTCAACGTTTATTCGCATATCGAGCGCGTGATCTTGGAAGCGTTGTAGCCGAGGGCGCTGACCTCGGCAATCTGAGGCGTGGCCACGCGCACGGCTGGGGTGTCAGCCGCGGTACAGCATCAGCGCTGCGACGCGAACACCGCTTCAGGATCGCGGGCACAAACTTTTCCTGCCCAAGCCCAGCCGAAGCGGCTGATCAGTGCGCCAAGTAAAAATGAAATCGCCGCCAGTGGAACCAAATTTGCCACGCCTAAAATCAGCGCGAGTGGCCCAAGCAGGATCTCTCCGGCGCGAATGAGCCAGCCGGAACCCTTTTCGTGCAGCGCGCGATCGGCCGCACCGTGTTTGTCGATCTCAAGCCAAATCCAAAGCAGCGTCTGGATGCCGGCGGTGAGAAATCCAAGTGCTGCAAGCGGTACGATTCGATGGCCAAGCAATTCAAGCAATGCCACGGCCGATCCCAAACTCGCAACGCCGAAATGAATCGGTAAAAGTGTGCGGTGCAAAAACCACGCAGGGATCGCAGTCGCGCCGAGCAAAACGCCCGTGTAAGTCGCCAGGAACATTCCCCAAAAAGCCGAGCCCAGAATCAGTAGAAACGCGATGACTTGAAGAAACTGGTCGAAACCGCCCGCAAAGGTTTGATGCGCGTGAAGCTCGAGGGCGATTAAACCGGGAGCCGCGCAGCCGCCAAAAACAAACAGAATCCACGCGCCGACCGACATCGGCGATTGATACTTGAACACGCGCAGCATGTTCAGAAACAAACTGGGACGGCCGAGATCCATAATGAGCAAGATCGGGGAGAGAATCGCGCCGATCGCAGCGAGCCACATTGCTGTACGCGCGACGTCGCCTTGCTGAAAAATTAGTCCAATCACTGCGATGACCGCCGACATTCCGGATAGTCCGCCGACGAAAAAATAAACCGGAATTTCCCAGGTCCAGACCGGCGGTTTCACGACCGGCTTGCCATAATAACCGGCTTTGCGTGGGATGGGGCCGCCAGCGACATCCACGCCACGGCCGTCGACGACTCCTTTGTCCCAGGCCTGCTCGCGCAGTTGATCGAGTCGTTGTTCGTCGGTCATACACATTTTTGTGGCCGAGGGCGCTGACCTCGGCCACACAGGAGATTCGAATGCGCAAGGTCGCCGCGGTCACCGTCCGCGGCTAAAATCATGCTTGCTGCTTTCATAAAAATGCGAATGCGCATAGTACCGCAATGAATGCTGCAACCGCGGTTGCGATGGCAGAACTCCATGCGGATTTCAAATAGATCGTCGGCACCTGCGGCTTTGGCGGAAGCCCGTACGCCTCCGGTCCGCCGAGAAGCAAAAAGAATGCGTGAATTCCACGAACTGAAGTCTCCAGAGGATCGTAGAGTTGCGCGTCGTCGTATCCGTTTTGTTTGAGCTGCTGCACGCGTTGGGATGCGCGAGCGCGCAAATCGTCGAGTCGCCCAAACACGATCGATTCGGTCGGACAAACTTTCGCGCATGCCGGCACCAGCCCGCTTTTTTGTCGATCGTAACAAAATGTGCACTTGAAGGCGCCGCCAGCATCGGGCAGCGGCTCTGGCCGGCGATCAATCACGCCGAAGGGGCAGGAGACAACACAGTATCCGCAGCCGTTGCAAACATCGTCCTGCACGAGCACGGAACCGACTTCAGTCCGCACGATTGAGCCAGTCGGGCACGCTTCAAGGCAACCGGCTTCCTCGCAGTGTTTGCAAACATCGGAAAGGAAAACCCAGCGAAATGGATCTCGTCCATCGCCTAACGAACCGACGATTTGCTGTCCTTTTTGTTGATCTTGTTCAAGGAACAAGACGTGACGCCACGTCGATGCACCGAGGTGGCCGGTGTTATCGTAAGAATTTCCCGACCAAGTGAAACCGTCCTCAGGCACTTCGTTCCATTCCTTGCACGCTACCTCGCAAGCTTTGCATCCGATGCAGACCGTTGGATCGGTAAAGAAACCAACCTCCACGTTTTCCTGCACATAATTGTGCCGGCGTTGGTTCGTGCTCTGTACTCCTTCGCCGATCATGGCAGCGCCGGAATGATGGAATAGTGGAGTGGTAGAATAATGGGAAATCTTTTCATCACTTCACTACTCCATTCTTCATCATGTTTTGCCCTCCCTGCCGTGACTGCGCGAAAATCTTCCGCCGGTCGGCGCGCCCGGGGGCGGCTGTTCCGGATGCAAGTTTGGTGGCTGACCGGCCTGCGGCGCGTTTCGCTCAAGCCAATCAAGAAAAGCCGGCCCACGCGGCAAGCGTCCCGGGATAATGTTGCAGACAAGCGCCTTGCTTTCCATGATCGTGACATTCGGTTCGCCGGAAATGGCAACCAGATTATTGGCAGCGTTACCGCGCAACGGACCGGCTGCTCCGAAATGAAATGGAATTGCGACCTGGTGAACGGTTTTTCCGTTCAATTTCACCGGCTGAATGCGGCGGCTGACGAGAGCGCGCGCTTCGATCGCGCCGCGCAAGCTCACAATGCAAACGTAATCGCTATTGTCGATCTTCAGCTTCGCCGCCAACTCCGGCGAGATTTCGACGAACATTTCCGGCTGCAATTCTGAAAGATGGCTCAGGAAACGCGACATCCCGCCGCCGGTATGATGTTCGGTCAGCCGATAAGTGGTGAGAACGTACGGAAAGCGCGGGTCGCCTGGCGGTGCGAAACGGTTTTCGTTTCGTGTGAACCAGTTCACTACCGGATTCGTGTCGCGTGAATAGAGCGGATTTCGCACCGGCGATTCCAGCGGCTCGTAATGCGTCGGCAACGGACCGTCCTGCAAACCTTTCGGAACGTACATCCAGCCCAGCCCGTCTTCGTGCAGGATGAACGGGGCATCGCCGCGTTGACCGTCCAAACCAGTTTCATCCCCTCGCGG
>QHNV01000003.1 GCA_003218535.1 Verrucomicrobiota bacterium | reverse complement strand
CGCCATTTCGCTTTTCATCCCTCCGGGAAATATGTATATGTGATCAACGAAATGGGATCGACAGTCACTGCGTTTTCCTACGATGCTGCGCATGGCACTCTAAGGGAGCAGCAGACGATCTCAACTTTGCCAAAGGATTTCAAAGGCAAGAACGACACGGCCGAAATAGAAGTACATCCGAATGGCAAGTTTCTATATGGCTCCAATCGCGGGCACGACAGCATCGCCGTGTTCGCAATTGGCCCAAAAGGCATGCTTAAGGCTGTCGAATATGTTTCAACTGAAGGCAAGACGCCGCGCAGTTTTGCAATCGATCCCACTGGCTCATACCTGTTTGCTGCCAATCAAGGCTCTAATAAGGTCGTTGTTTTCAGGATAGATTCAAAGACTGGCCACCTAAGCTCTATCGGCGAAGCGCTCGACGCCCCTTCGCCGGTTTGCATAAAGTTCGTGGCGATAGATTGATGCTCACTGCGAAATCATTTCCATTTTCCCTCGCCCTCGACGATCGTGATGTATCGGTCGATCGGCAGATCAGTAAACCGTTCCACCGCGCCGCTGGGAAGCGGCCATTTCACCTCTACCCAATCGAGCTTCTTTCGCTGCCCAATGCCAAGCACAATCCGCGGATCATGCGAAGACAAGTAGCTCCCGCCGCCCACCTTCATGCGGCTGCGCTTGAGATCTCCCGCCTGGTAAGTAATATGCGCGCCGACCGCGTCACGGTTTGATTTTTTTCCGACCAGAGTCAAACCAAGCCAGTGATTCTGGCTGCCGACATTATTGCGGAGAAGTACCGGCGCATCATCGTTTACCGAAACCAGAACGTCGACTGCGCCGTCATTATTGAAATCGCCGATCGCCAGTCCACGAGACGAGAGCGGCTTGGAGAACACAGGTCCGCTCTGCTGACTCACATTTTGGAAGCTTTTCCCGGTGTTGTGAAAAAGCATGAGTGGTTCCTGATATTTGACTTGCAGATGCAGAGACTCGATCAGATCGTCCGGATTACCGTTGGCGAGAAACAAGTCTAGCTCGCCATCATTGTCGTAATCGAAGAATTTCAGCCCCCAACCACTCAGCAGGCGAGTGGCCTGGCCAATTCCCGTCGGCCCGGCCTGGTCATCGTAGGTGCCGTCGTGATTGTTTTGATAGATCGCGTACTGCTCCATATCAATGTTCGCGACAAACAAATCCATCCAGCCGTCCTGATTGAAATCTGCTGAATCGACTCCCATGCCTGAGCGGGGACGGCCTTCCGCGCTGTAGGCCACTCCAGCCGGTTCACCGGTCTGTTCAAAGCGGCCGCTGCCGCGATTCATAAATAGAAAATTGCCCATAGTGTCATTGGCGACAAACAGATCCATGCGGCCGTCGTTATTTAAATCGGTGGCGACCGCTCCCCACGCTTTGCCGAGATACCTGGCGATGCCGGAGGCCTTGCTCACGTCCGTGAAGGTCCCATCGCCATTGTTGTGAAACAGCCAGCTTGCCGTCGGTTTATAGGCTCGAGGAATGCAATATCCACGCTTGGCGTCTTCCCCCGAGCGGCAATCTTTGCTTATGGATTTCGAGAACTCGACAAACTGGCAAACGAATAGATCAAGCTTGCCGTCATTGTCGTAATCGAACCACACAGCGCTCGAAGACCAACCCGGAGCCTCCACTCCAGCCTTCTCGGTCACATCCGTGAACGTGCCATCGCCGTTGTTATGGTAGAGAATGTTGTTTCCGTATTGGGTGACGTACAGATCGGGGAGCCCATCTCCATCATAGTCACCGACGGCCACACCCTGGCCGTATGCCCCACCTCGAACTCCGGCTTTCGCTGTCACATCGGTAAAAGTTCCGTCGCGATTGTTACGATAAAGCGCATTCCGCAGAGGCGGATTAGGATTGAAAAAATCGCAGTTGCCGCTGTTCACGAGATAGATGTCCATCCAGCCGTCGCCATCGTGATCCAGAAAGGCACAGCCTGCCCCGGTAGTCTCCGGCAGGTAGTGCTCCGGCGACTTGCCTGCGATGTGGGCCCAGGTGATGCCGCTAACCGAGGGAGGCACTTCTTCGAAAGGATAGAACGCATCCGGTAAAGCACGCGCATAGCGGGAAAGGCCCCCGTACAGCAGACCACTGGCCAATGCTTTGATGAACTCACGCCGAGAAATGGCGGACAGCCAGTCGGGAGGATTTTCACATTGAGACCGCATTGGGCGTTACTGGGGAGCCTGAGGCGGCTGTGGTCCCTGCTCGGAGCCGGCTCCGCCGCTCTTCTGCATCATCTCGTGATGCACCGCAAATTCCTTGTCTGCATCCTGCTTGCGTCCACTGCGAGTATAAGCGACGGCCAAATTGTAGTGTGCCGTCGAGCTCTCCGGCTCAAGCTTCACCGCCGTTTCCAGCGGCGGAACTGCGTCGGAAAATTTCTTCTGAGCCATCAACGAAGTCCCTAGCCCCAGAAATGCGTCCCCGAAGCTGGCATCGAGCTTGACGGCACGAGAAAAATGCTGGATGGCATCATCCCACTGATGCGCCTGGCGCGCCAATTCACCCAAAACGTACTCCGCACCTGCATTGTTGGGATCAATCTGTAGTTCCTGCTGGAATTCCTTCCTAGCCTCCTCGGGCGCGGTTGAGGCGGGATCCGGCTTGGAGAGCAGCAATCTGCCGAGGCGAAAATGAATGCCCGGCAAACGCGGATTCTGTTCCAGAACCGCACGGTACTCTTTCGCCGCCTGATCCCACTTGCCCTGCATTTCGAGTGCTTCCGCATTGAGCTCATGCGCCTGCACGGAATTCGGGGCGAAGGTGGCTAGCTTCTGAGCTAATCGGGTCGAAATATCGGAGTGCGTGTGAACTGAAATATACAGAACTTCTGGATCGCGGGGGAAGTCGCGATTGAGCATGCGTAAAAAGTCTAGCGCCACATCCCATTGATTTAGAACCGTAGCGCAGCGCACTCCGGCGAAACCCACAGTGCGCTTCAACTCTTTATCGGAAAGGCGCAGCGAGGCTTTCCTCAGGCCGGGAAGAGCTTGCTGGCAATGGCCGGTCTGGGCAAGCCTTACGGCCTCCTGCACACTGGATTGCACGTCGCCCACGGATGTCTGCTTTGCAGTTCGGCCGAATGCGGGGGCAAGGCAGAGCGGAACCCAGAGGACAACCGGATAAAAAGGTCGAGACATAAAAAATGGGGCAGAGTCCGAACCCCTGCCCCATGATACCGCCATCAATAGTAGAACTTCAGAGCGAATTGGATGTTGCGGGGATCCTGTGAGGTGTTGATGAGCCCCATGGTTCCGCCGCAACACGTCGTAGCTGGAACGTTCAGATTCACCCGGTTGAAAGAGTTGAGGAAATCAGCGCGGAACTGAATCCTCATCTTCTCGGAAATGGGGAAGTTCTTCTGCACGCTCAGATCGGTATCCGCATAACCCGGACCGCGGACCGGTCCTTGGGCGGGACAGCTTCCGAACTGCTCGGGGCCAGTTGCGGTGTACGGCCCATTGTCAAACCATTGGTAGCCGATGTACTGACCGCTGGCGGGGTCGAACGCTGCTTTCCGGCCGAGGATATGCCCCGCTCCCGGTCCACAATTGGGACGCTGGCCTCGGGAATTCACGTCATTGGGAGCAGAGCCGGAATCGGACAGAGCCAAAGGGAAGCCAGTATGCACAGAGACAATCGGGTTGATCGACCACCCGCCTGCGATCTGGTTGACCACAGGGTTGGCGTTGTTACCCCACCTCTTACCGCGGCCAAAAGGAATCTCATAAACCGCGTAGGAGCTAAGAATATGCTTTGAGTCGAAGTAACACAGGGCATAGTCGCCATGGGGGTTGTAGAGGTTCTGATAGTAGGGGCTAGACGACGTTCCCTGCGCAGAGAGCCATGAACCAGTGCCGTAGTACCCGCTGTTATCAGTCATGCACTTGGAGAAAGTATAGGCGACCTGGTATTCCAGACCGTGCGAGAAGCGCTTCTGGAAGACGGCCTGTAGAGCGTTGTAGTTCATGCTTCCCACCGAGGCGGTTCCCGAGATCTGGGAGATGTCGGACTGGAAAGCGGGATTGCCGGAGAAGAAGACGCTGGGCGCCGTACACGGCGGCGTGGCACAAGCGCTGTTCGGGAGCAACTGCTTCTGCAAGTATGGCATGGGAACCATCAAGTGCGTTCCATGCTGGCCAACGTAGCCAACTTGCAACGTGGCCGTGCCCCCCAGCTGTTGCTGTACGGTCAAGTTCCACTGGTCTGTGAGCGCAGGCTGCACATTCTTGTCCCACACCCGTACGAGCGACCCGGAAAACGGATCGCTAGGCGAACCCACAGGAGCCAAGCCCTGGTCGGTGGTGGTTGTTGGGAGTGCTACTCCCTTGTACTGCACGAGGGTCTCAGCTGCCTGGAAAGGAGGATTGACAGGCAGGCGCAGGTTGGTGCCAGTGCCCTCTAAATAAGACGATATGGTGAACGCGCTGCGCAACACAGTCTTGCCGCCCAGAGCTGCCGGTGTCCACGCGAAACCGATCCGCGGTTGAAAAGCCTTTCCACCGTATATGCTATTGTATAGACCGCGGCTGCTGTTCTTGCAGGTGGTCGGGGCCGTTCCCAAGTTCACCTTCGAGCAATTCGGCGCGAGTACCTGCCCGGTAATCAGATCGAAGTTAACCTGGTGGTCGTTCTTCTCCAGCCACGGAGTGAAGGTTTCGTAGCGCAAGCCCAGGTTAAGTGTGAGGCTATTGGTGGCCCTCCAGTCATCCTGAATATAGCCGGCAATGGTATTGGAACGGTGTCCCCAAACGCAGCACGTGAGGCCTGAGCCGTAGGCTGAGGGAAGTCCCAGGTAGAAGTCGGCGCCACCGTAGCCGTTCCCGCCGGGCCCCGGACTGATCGGAGCCTCCGAGGTAAAAGCGCCACTAAAGAGAATGGCACCCAACGACCCGCTGTTGCCGCTGTAGAAGGAATTAACGCGGTATCGCCAGTACTCAAAACCGGTGTGGAAGACGTGGCGGTTGCGCGTCCACACAAGCGCATCCGAGAACTGGATGACCGCGTCATGGAAACGCGCCGTCTGCGAATTGTTTCCGATGCCGCTTAGAATTCCGCCTCCGGGATTGCTGGGAGTCCCACCATTGAATCCCACCAAGAGCATACCCGGGCCACCTTTATTGCCGTTTGCGATACCAAGTTGTTCAGCCAGATTGCCCAAGGAACTCGCGAAGTGGGTGCCGCTGTCCGTTTTAACGTAGTTGATGCCAAACCGCACATCGTTCAAGAGGCTGGCAGAGAAGTTATGGGACCAGTCAATGACTTCATTGTGAATCGGCGCCTCCGCAAAGCCGTCGCCCAGCAACTCCAATGAATTGGTGGTGGGATTGCGCTGCTTGGCATGGGAATAACGGCCGAAGAGGTGGTCCTGCGCGGTGGGGTTGAAATCGATTTTTATGTCAAACTGGTTGGCATTGAAAGCCTGAGTCTGAATGTAGCTGAGATTGTTCTCGAGGCCACTACTGGTCGGGGCGGGATAGAGGGGGGAACTAAACAAAGCTTGCGCCACTGCATCGATCGGTTGGGTAATGACGTTATTGAGAAACGGCGTGTTGCCGTTCCGCGGATCATAGAGCTGGTGGGTTTTGTAAGTCACATTGTTGACTGTAACCGTGTCGTTGCAGAGGCCACCAGTGAACCCGCTAGCGCAAATATCCCCAAAGTTGCCCTGACGTTCCGACGCGGTGAAGACGTTAAGGAACTTCGACGAGGAGGGGTGGTTAAATCGCTGCCCTTGATAGTCAAAGAAGAAGAACAGCTTCTTCTTGACAATGGGACCGCCGATGGTGCCACCGAACATGTTCCAGCGCAACAAGTTTCTCGGTTGCGCGGCAAATCTATTTTCCCAGGAGTTGGAGTTCAGCTTGTCATTGCGGAAAAACTCCCAGAGGTCCCCATGGAAACTGTTGGTGCCCGACTTAATGCTGGTACTGATGATGCCACCCTGGAAGTTGCCGAACTCGGCCGAGGCATTCTGCGTGATAAGGTTAAACTCCTGAATGGCGTCTGGTGTTGGCGTAAAACCCAAAAGGTTGTCCGACACCTGATTGTTGTCCATGCCATCCAGGATAAAGTTATTGGCTTGTTCACGGTTCCCGTTGATATAGGGCCTAGCTCCCTGGAGGGAAGTGTTAGTGCCGTTGTTGAAGTTGTTGGGATCAGGCGAGACCGAACCGGGCGCGAGCAAAGTCAATTGCACGTAGTTGCGGGTAGCCAGCGGCAAACGCTCATTGGTTTGGGAGTCGATGATGGTGCTGACTTGGGTTGCTTCCGTCTGAAGGATCGGGGCAGCGCCCGAGACCTCGACCCTTTCGGTGACCTGCCCGATTCGCATCTGCACATCGACACGTGCCTTCTGGTTAAGCACCAGAGTGAACGCCGGCTGCACCACGGTCTGGAATCCAGGTGCCGAGACCTGGACGGTGTAGCTGCCGACGGGTACGCGCGGCAAGTTATATACGCCTGCGTCATTTGTTTTGGCTGTCCAGACGGTTCCACGCTCGGTATCGGTGGCGGTTACGCCGGCACCGTTGATCGGTGCGCCACTAGGATCAGTGACAGTGCCAACAATCGCCGCGGTAATTTCCTGGGCTGACAGCGGCGCGAGACTGCCAAGCATAGCGACGAAAAGCAGAAGGACTACGGCAAAGCTGATCGACCGTTGCATCACAGAACCTCCTGGAAGGTGCTTGTGAACCATTCCCCCACGACAGGACAGTAGTCACAGAGCCAAGTGGGATAATGCTATATAGCAAAGCGGCGAAGACCGTCAAGAAAAAAATTGTAATTTTTGAAAAATTTCTTTGGGGGCGCGTCAGATCCTCCACTATAT
>QHNV01000002.1 GCA_003218535.1 Verrucomicrobiota bacterium | reverse complement strand
TTGGCGATGTTATGAATAAAAAAGTCACCGATGACCAGATCAATAATCGGTGCGAGCGGAGGGATGCGAAAGCGTAAATCGTGCGAGATCTCTACCAGCACACCATCTGGAGTATTGGAAAATGTCCAGACGACGCACATCCCTTTTGTCCAGCTTTTTAGGTGACGGAAATGAATTTCGAGCTTGCTACGATCAATGATTTGCTCCGAGGTCCAAGAAATCGGAATACCCGAGCGGCGTGCCGCCATGACGACGATGTTGCGATCGGGGCTGCGTTCGAGGAAACGGATGTAACGATAATGAGGCAAAATGGTCGGCCAAAGCTCCAGGTTCGCTGCGGTCTCAAAGATTGACATCTTTGGGGCGCGCATGACGATGGAATTGCGCTTGTGCATTTGTCGAACGGCAGCAACGCTAGCGCGAGCTTGGGCGTTATGCAGGTTATAATTGCGCGCGAGAGCATGTGCTATCTCGCCCTTGTTTGTTGCCGGAACTCCTACTCTCGCTCCTGCTTCAATACTAGATGCGGCGAGCTTGAATCAGGGCAGGAGTAGGAGTTTTTCGACAGCGAGTTGGAAAGGCGAATGCTAATTACCGTCCGTGCCCGCGGCCGATCGACATCTTCGTGGCTCGTTCTGTCGTTCTGGCCGTTTGTTGCAACTCCCTCATGGCTTGTTGGAAGCACGCGACATCGTATTGGCTCACGACGTGTGTGTTGCCAGACGAGATACCGCCCTGAGTGGTAGGATTTGCATAATGGGCACTTGCGACGCTGTCCTCGTTAAATACCGAGTGTGCCGGCAAATTCGCCGTCTTGCCCGGGGTCACCATTGAAGTCTCACACGACTGGCTGGGTTGGCCCTTAGTGCCCGAGGTGTGCGGGTCAGCGGCGAGCGCGACACTGCCAAGTGTACACGACAAAACTATCGTTAGTATGGTTGTTAGTTTTGTTCTCATACCTCAAGAATCGGACGGATCCCGATCACAGGCCGCCTCTGGAAAAGTAACAAGTTTGTTACTTTTCCAGAGCGTGGGACTTGGGCCCGGTCTCTCAAGCGCGGTCAGGCCGCGTCGGCTGCCTGTGCCAGCTGAATCATGAACGCAAAGAACGCCTGCGATTGGCCGAAGAAAAGCCCCATTGCCGTCAGGAACCTGAGCGCGCCCATGGCGGCGCCCTCGGTCTTGGTCGGTCGGATGATCGAACAAGGTGGTAGGCTTCGACTAAGGAATGGGCATGGTTCTGGCATGATCAGGTTTTTCTTCAGCAGCGGATTACTCACGTCTAGATTCGGGAATGTCACCGACACACCGGTTACCGGATCAGTCGCAGTTAATGGCGGCGCATTGCCCGCCTTGTCCTGCCAAGTCTGAAAATGCATGGTCTCGGTAGGCCCGATGCTGATCAGGATGCGTATGACTTCCTCATGTGTCGCCCTTTGCGCCAGCGAGGGATAGAGGCTATTGCCACCTTGTTCGACAGTAGCAAAGTGGAACCCTGCTGTATTCGCGATTGCTTGAAGGAAGTTAGCATTGGTCGTGTCGGCGTTGGTTCTTGGAATGGCCGTGTGCCGCCCCACATGCAAACTGGGGACCGCCTGCGGAAAGACAAAGGTTGGATCAAGATCGGGGTTATGGTTCGGATCGCGGTAGCGAGTCCACCAACTCGTATCGAGAGTAAGCTTTGTAAGATTTGTTAGCCGCAGTTTCCCGCTGGATCCAGTCGCGGTGCTGCCGTGCAATGTACGGAATGGCCCGAGATTCACTGTAGGCATTCCCTTCGACGCGAGATAGGCGTTGAGAAACTGATGATGAGTGATCTCATCCTCGGTGTTATCATGGATATATTGGTCCATGTCTTCATCCAGCACAGCCAGCGCATCATGGTAGGCTGGGTTCCCGCTACCGCCTGGAACTTCGCTGTCCTGGATGCCAGCGAGTTCGTTGAAAAAGGAACGACGACTTATGGAACGTTTGTATGGTCTGCTTTTCTCTTCGAGTTTTTGTGTTTGTGGATGGTCTTGGGTATTGCCAATATCGTTTGCTGTGGATGCGCTGTTTGTTTTCATGCCCGTAGAATCGCAGCGATCCCATTGGCGCGCTGCATCGCAAGAGTAACGCCGTTGTTACTTCGCTGACAGCTGCAACGCCGTAACGAATGCGCCGAATCTGCTCGCGGATTCTTTTACGCTGACCTGTGAGCTCCGACTTCACGGGACCTCATTTCCCTTCACGAACTGTGTAACCCACGTAACGTACCGTGTGAATCAGAGGGGGATCGCCGATCTTCTTTCGTAAGCGCGCGATGAAAACTTCTACGAGTTTAGTGTCATACTCGTGTTCCTGTTCCCGGACGCGTTCGCATAATTCGGTGCGCGTGAAAACGCGAACAGGTTCACGGATCAATACCTTGAGCAACATCAGCTCCCGCCCGGAGAGATCGAACCGTCGGCGAGCGTCACGCTTGATTTCAAATCAGTTTTGAATTCCAAAAAAAGATTGACGATATCGTATATTACGATATCAGAATAGTTATATGGAACGAACATCTCGACTAATCGCTATCGCAATCCTTGCATTTATTGACTTAAAAGAAGGACGAGCAGGGCCAAGTGCGCCGCTGGAACAGCGAACGGAATCTTTCACGATTAAATTGCACGGCGCCGTCTCTGAGGTGACGCCGCTCTTCGGTCCGGTGCAAGAGGAGGAATGGGCACCGGGCTGGAACCCGCACTTCCTTCATCCGGTGGAGGGGGCCCAACGTGAAGGAGTTGTTTTCACCACGCCGGGCCCAGCCGGACGAGAGCGGATCTGGCTGGTCACCGCTTACGATGCGGGGAATGGTCATGTTAACTATGTTCTCATCACGCCGGGTTTCACGATCAATCAAATCAATATCCAGGTCCAACCTGATGGTCGCGGTGAATGTAAAGCCATCATCACTTACCGACATTCTGCTCTTACTCCGGATGGAAATCAGGAAGTAACAAAACTGAATGCGCATTGGGCGGAGGAAGAACGCGAACATTGGGAAGCGGCGATTAATGCAGCACTCGCAAACCGTGCCCTCCATGACTGACGCAGAACTTACTCGTGCGCTTGAACGCGGCGAGATCGACAACAAAGATTTTCATCATGCTTCACATCTGCACGTTGCTTGGACCTATCTCTCCGAATCCGCTTCGGTTCAGGATGCCGGCTGGAAAATGCGGGAAGACGCTTCGGCGCTTCGCGACGGCAGCAGGGAAAGTGGAAAAGTATCATGAGACCATCACCTTGTTTTGGATCTACCTGCTCGCTCAGGCGCATGCCATGAATCGTGGAGAATCCCTTGAGGGAATTGTTCGGGCGAGGCCGGAGCTGCTGGAAAAGCACTTCCCGCTTACTTATTATTCGCGGTCGCGACTGTTTAGCGACCTAGCACGCGCGACGTGGGTGGAGCCAGACCTAAAGCCGCTCATGCTTTAATGTCACTGCAACTTATTCATCCCGTCCATCGCGCCACACATCGCATCGGACTCTATCTCGATGCCTTGGGTGAACCTGGCCTGACGCAAGGCGAAGCGCACATCCTTGCACTCTTGGCGAAATCGAATGAGGCTGGCGTGGCCGACCTTCATCGCGGGCTGGCCCACAAACGCTCGACGTTGACAAGCATTCTCGATCGACTCGAACACCGTCGTTTGATCAAGCGCGAGATCGCCGCGCTGGACCGTCGCTCCTTTACCGTTAGGCTGACCGCGAAGGGACAGAAGCTCGCCAACCGTGTGCATCAGCATCTGAAGACCTTGGAGCGATTGGTCTTGAGCCGAGTCAGCCAAGGTGAACTAAAAAGTTTTTGCAAGGTGGTGGCCGCGTTAGAGGAGGCAGCACGCCGCAGAAAGGATAGTCCACCGGCAAAGAAAAGCAGCAGTCCGAGGATGCTTATGACATCATGCACCACATCGCCGAAGACCTGCTACGCACGCTCGGATCGTATGGGAGCTGGAAAGAAAATCCTTCATTAAACCCTTCATCAACGTAACTCTCTAATCAGGCATGAGTGACGATACCCGCGAGTATTTCGAAAGCATTGCGCACAAGTGGGACGAGATGCGCCGCTTGTTCTTTGGCGAAGGTGTTCGTAATGCAGCGATCGCAGCTGCAGATATCATGTCATCGAGCATTGTTGCCGATGTTGGAATCGGTACGGGTTTCATTGCAGAAGGCGCTCTAGCGGCCGGAGCACAGGTAATCGGTATTGACTCGTCTGACCGAATGCTCGCTGAAACGCGAAGGCGCTTTGCCGGGAAGCGCTTCGAGGCACGAGCCGGCGATATCGAGTCATTGCCGCTTAGCACGGCCGAGGTGGACGTAGTTTTGGCGAACATGGTGCTGCACCACGCGTCCGATCCGCCCCGCGCGATTCGCGAGATGAGTAGGGTGCTGAAACCGAATGGAAGGCTAGTCATCACAGACGCCGATACCCATATGCACGAGTGGCTACGAACGGAGCAACATGACCGGTGGCTCGGATTCGAGCGCGCCGATATTGTGAGCTGGTTTGGTGACGCGGGATTGGTGAACGTGACGGTGGTTGACACAGGTGAACTCTGTTGTCCCAGCTCTGAATGCGGTATCAGAGCCGAGATAACAATTTTTCTTGCGAGAGGGACAAAGCCCAATCAATGAAGCCGTAGTCAGCAGCCGCCGACCAAAGGGCAGTTTCCCAGCCCCGCAAAGAGATTTTTCCTAATTTAGCAGCAACGGTTGGCAACACGCCAATGGTGGAGCTGGCGTGCATGGCCAGCGGGTTACCGGGACTGGTTGTCGACAAATTGGAAATGCGAAATCCGTGTAGCAGCATCAAAGATCGGGTGGCCGTCGCCCTCATTGACGATGCTGAGCGCCGCGGTGTTCTATAGCCGGGAATGACCCCTAATCGAAGCGACCGGCGGGAACACTGGCATCGAGCTCGTGTTTGCGGCGTCGATCCGAAAGTACGGGTTTATTCTCACCATGCCGGAAACAATGTCCACGGAGCGTGTGGCATTTCTACGGCATTTAGGCGCCGAAATCGTGCTGACGCCAGGAATTCTCCGCGTGCCTTCCGGCAGGCTGTCGCAATTCCATCCGCCAGAATTTTAGGGCGGCTCGTGAACTGTGTAACCCACGTAACGCACCGTGTGAATCAGCGGTGGATCACCGATCTTCTTTCGCAAACGCCCGATGAAAACTTCCACCAGCTTAGTATCGTACTCGTGTTCGTGTTCCCAGACGCGTTCGCAGAGTTCAGTGCGGGTAAAGACACGGCCTGGCTCGCGCATGAGTACTTTCAGCAACATCAGCTCGCGTGCGGACAATTCGAGTCGGCGCGAGCCGCGATAGACCTGGTGATTGACGAGGTCCAGTGTAAGATCGCCAACGCGAAGGTTTAGAATTGGTTCTTCCGGATAACGTCGCCCCAGCGCATTCACGCGAGCCACCAGTTCGCGCATCGCAAATGGCTTTGGCAAATAATCGTCAGCGCCAAGTTGTAATCCAGTGACGCGGTCCTTTACTTCGCCACGAGCTGTCAGCATCAGCACACGGCTGGTCATGTGTTGGAAACGTAAATGCCGCATCACATCAAACCCGTCCATCCCTGGCAGAATAATATCCAGCACAATCAAATCGAACGGCGTTTCTGTTGCTTTATCCAAAGCTCGTTCGCCATTATGAACGATGATCGGATCGTGCCCGGCCTCGGTGAGCGCCGATGCAATTTGTCGCGCTAATCGGACGTCATCTTCAACCACTAGGACACGCATGAGTTTTCAAAAGCGGCGGACCTCAGAACCGTATCGTGAATTGGGCTGCGACCAAGTGATTGTCGTTCTCTTTACCTGTGGTTTCGTGTTGAAAGCTATATTGGAGTTTCAACTGAGTATGCGGCGTGAAACGATAGCCGAGTGCCGCGTCGATCCTGCCCAGATCTTGGGCCCAACGAACATCACCGCTCACGCCGTCGCGTACGTCGCCGAAGAGTTGCTGGTTCCAACGAAGCGCGCCAAAGAGTTGCGGTGTGAATTTGTATTTTGCCTCAAGATAGTAAGCGAATGTGTCCGCGTCGCCTACTCGCGGAACTTGGAAGCGCGCTTCGTAAAGTTCCGTCCATAATTGCAGATGATGCCATGCGAAGCTGATGTCCTGACCTAAAACAAGCTCGCGGTAGTCATCGATGTCGCGGCCACGCGGCAATGTGCCCTCGGCCTCAGGGCGAAAATATGCACCGTCGCTTGCCGATATGCCAAAGCTCCATGCCTCATTTGGGCGAAACCCGAGACGCCCGCTGAAGGTCGGGTTACCAAAGCCAACCTCTGTGACACTCCAGGATTCCGGCCGCGACGAGAGCGCGCTATTCTTCATCTCGGCTGCGTAATCAAATTTACCAAGTCGCCCTGAGATAGAAACGCCGCTGGCATAACTCGGACCCCAAATCACTGGATTAAATTCGTACTTACCTGCCGGTTCAAATCTGCGAACGAAATCCAGCAGCGAGCTCGGCGCCTCCTTGTCACTTATCGGAGTGATATTTTCATAAGCCAGCGGCGCGTCAACGAACGGATTTTCCCACGACAAATGCCGCTTGACGAAATTGCCCACCACGGTGGCGAACTTGCCTACCTGCAGATTGAAACGCCCGTCATCCCACGGCGTAAAACGAAGCGCATATTCATCGAGGCGCACTTGAGCGCCATGAGTGCTGGGATCGAACCCGCGATCCACCTGCGACTGAGCAAAGAAATAAATCTGCGATCCGGCTTGAACGTCGAGAAAGAGTGAAAGACGGGGGTTGAAGAGATTGTCAATGCTGCTGTCGATGAGCCCAGGCGCCGGCTGTTGGAAATGGTACGCTTCAAGATCAACTGTGCCGCTCAGCCGGGCGCGAAGAACATCGTGAAACGCAGATAGAGTAAGCGTGGAATCGAGCCGCTCGAGAAAATCATCAACGTCAAATGCGTGTACTGTGCAGGCGAGCAGACAAATGCTGAGCGCCTGCAGGACCTTCATGTGTTTTGACTCGGACCATTCGCCGTCGGCGGCGAGCTGACAAAGCGCACTTCAAACTCGGTCCAATCGTTCTCTGAACAGACAAGGCGCAAATCACCGCCGTGCAAACGGGCGAGCTCGCGCGCCAGATTCAAACCAAGCCCATGCCCGGAAATGTTTGTGGCAGTGCCACCGCGATGAAAGCGGTCGAAGACATGTGACTGAGCATGGCGCGCGATCGGCTGGCCAGTATTACCGACGGTCAGCACAATTTCATTTCTATTTTTGTGTGCGTTCACGCGGATCAGGCCATCCGGCCAATTGTACTTACGCGCGTTCTCCAGAAGATTTTGCACAATCAAAGATGTGTAGTGTTTTTCGCCTGCGACGTACAAGTCGGGCGGGAATTTTTTCTCGATTTTCACGTAGGGCGAATCGGAAAGGGCGCCAAGATCGTCGAGCCATTCCTCGATGAGCTGGCTGAGATTCACCGGCTGGGATTCGAGCTGGAGATGACCCGCGTCCATGCGCGCGAGGAGAAGCAAATCCTCGATCACACCGGTCAAACGATGAGTCTGGTGCAGCAGCGCGGACAGCTCCTCGTAGATTTCAGGTTTAAAATCATCGCGGGCGAGCAATCCTTCCAGACCCGCGCGCAGGACCGTGACCGGGCTTTTCAACTGATGGGAAGCATCAGCCGAGTATCTTGTCGATCTTTGCAATTTCTTCCGCGTCGAAACGAGCGCGATGTCGGCGCGTCTTCGTTTCGCGCGATTCTTTTGCGAATCCAGCGCCAGCTTCTGTACTGGTATGGCGAACCGGAGCGCCACGAAGTGGCTGGCCACAAATCCGCCCAGCAAAAGCAGCACACCCGCACCGCCAACTTGCCAGCGAAGCCGATGCAACTGCGCCATCGAATCGGCAAGTGAGTAAACGCAAACCTCGTACGCCGGCGGAAAAAGCGAATCAGGATTGAGTCGCCTGTAAAACAAGAGCTGCGGCGCACCGTTTATGGTGACGACAAAATTGTTTTTTTCGGAGCGGGAATTCCCGACTGCTTTTGCAATTTCATTGTCCAACGCAGTTCGCACCTCTTTCGGAAATGACGGCAAATACAACCTGTTGTCTGCCCAAATGCCGCTTTTCATTCCCGCGCCTGTGCCTCTTCCGCTTAGCTCGAATGGTTTGAATCCGACGACAAGCGCGGAAATCACGTTGCCAGTCTCAGTGGAAAAAATCGGCGCGGCCACTATTTCATGAACGGTCTCCCTCTCAGCATCGGTATTTTCTCGAATATAACCGATCTGTTGAGTCTCGAGTAACTGTTTCAACGCTAGTTGTGCTTCTGCTTGCGGGCTCATCTCTCCGACGTCTTTTGAGTTTGGCGGCGACAGGACAGCGCCGCTGCTGTCGAGAAACCGATAGAACCGAGCGTGGAGCGATCCGGCTCCTTGTTGCGCCACTGGCGTGTCGCCTTCCATTAAATCGCGCAATTCGTCTTTAGCGCTTGGATAAAGCAGATCGAGCGCGTTGTCTTCCAGAGCTGCATGGATTCGCGGCTTTTCCGCAAGCACGCGGCAACGTTCTGCCAAGGCAGCTTGGCGAAGTTCCTCCACTTGATGCAGCCCCGAAAGTTCGGTTTGAAAATTTTGCTGCAAATCGCGTGTGGCAGTCACAGCGACGTTGTGTTGTGTGAGATAAAGGGCAAGGATCGTAGTTGCCGAAGCCACCAGCACCATCGCCGCTGATAATTTCCTGCGGAAACGTGTGATACTGCGCTGATTTGCGTCGCTCAACGAGATCATGGGAAATCAACGTGCGCGGTCACGCCGTTCTTCAGTTCCACCGGTTGCTCGCGCGTGGTCTTGCTGTCTATCCATGCCTTAAGGGTGTAGCGGCCCGAGGGAAGTCCACTTAACCGAAAGCGCCCGTCGGGATTCGTGACCACAAAATACGGCGTGTTCAGAACCAGAATGAGGCCGCGCATATGCTCGTGGATATCACAGCGAAGGGTCACCAGCCCAGGAACGTCAAAAACTTCTGACGGAATCGGCCTTTCTTCGGGACGATAACGGCCCAAATCGAATCGTTTCGCAGGCGAGTAGGAAAAGATACTGTGATAGGTGTCGTCGAGATTCGGGAACTCCACCTTCGTGCCGACTTGGACCGGTAGAAGCGACGGAACGAAGGCCAGATCCTTTTGCGCCACTTGCTTTATCGGATGCG
>QHNV01000001.1 GCA_003218535.1 Verrucomicrobiota bacterium | reverse complement strand
GGCAAACGCTTTGGATGCGTAGTAACTTTTATTCTCTTCGCCTCCTCAGCCTGCGCGGGCGAAATGCTTTTCAGTGCCACCATACGATCCAGCACCGCATTGCGCTGCATCGCCGCACCTTCCGGATTTTTCAGCGGCGAAAACCGATTCGGGCTTCGTATCAATCCGGCGAGCAGCGCGGCTTCAGAGAGATTCAACTTCGATGCGCTTTTGCCAAAATAGAGTTGCGAAGCTGTCTCCACTCCGTAACAACCGGTGCCGAAGTAAATCCGGTTCACATAAAGCTCAAGAATCTGCTGCTTGGTAAATTGACGCTCGATTCGAAATGCGACCATCGCTTCGAGCAACTTTCGGCTAAGGGTGCGGCCACCCAACGGAAGACTATTACGAGCTAGCTGTTGTGTAATGCTGCTGGCACCTTCCTTTGCTGAGCCGCTCCCGATATCATGGCCGAGGGCCCGAAGAATTCCCCGCCAATCGACCCCTTTGTGGTCATAAAACCGCACATCTTCACGAGTCAGCACCGCCTCAACGAAAAGCGGTGAAACTTCGCTGAGAGAGACTTTCAGACGATTCGCACCCGCGAGACGACTATAGATTTTTCCATCGACATCATAGACGGTGTTGCGTTCCGGCATCTCGCCGACTTTTTTCATGTCGAACGTCTGCGCCCATGCCCCGTAAAAGAGAAAAATCGCAGCACCGCTGCCCACGACAATTGCCAGCAGCGTGATCTTCCAGCCGTACCGGAAAAGGCTATGCCGGCTCTTCTTTATTCTAGACCGGAGGCGGGCGGAAAGTTTCATCACTCAAGAGCAAGACAATCTAGCCGCGGATTGCGTTGCGCGAAAGTAACCGATCCAGCGGGACGTGATCAATTGCACGAACGCGACTGATGAGTCGCCTCCACATTCGACTATACGGGAAGCCATCAGCTTCCCACACCTATCTTCCCCAGCGGATTCTATAAATTCAGCTTCACCACGCCTTCGTGCTGCTCGGTCGCACAGGGCGCGTTGATGGGCACACCTGTCGCGGCGTCGTTCGGCTGGACAAGCTTATTGTCGATCAAGTATTGCTCGACTTCTTCGCCACTAACATCCGCGAGCATGTGGCCATTGATTTCAACGCAGGGCGAAAGCGGCTGTCCGCTCTTGGTTTCCATCTCCCACCGAAACGCCGGATTCTGGATGATGTCCTTTTCCGTATAAGGAAGATTGTATTTCGAGAGAACGGCGCGCACACCGGCGCTCCAGCCGCAATAAGTCTTCAGATAAGCGGTAATTTGGGGATTCTGCATCCTTAAATATATCACGAATCGGCGAAAGTCCACGTTTTGCGCCAGCCGCTCATTTTAGTTTCAACCGACGTTCGAGGTACGCGAATGTGCGCAGAACTACAAGACCAATAAGCGTAATGCCGCACGCGACGATGTAGCGATTAATGGCAATCGCAACGCCGATGGTTGCGGCTGCTAAAAGTCCAGCGGCGGTGGTGAGGCCCTGCATACCGGTGCCGCTGCGATCTCGGAAGATTGCACCCGCGCCGATGAATGAGATCCCCACAGCCAGAGCTTCAATCGTTCGCGTGGGGTCGGCGCGGAGCGCGCCCGACGGAAAATGCGCGGCGGCGTCGCCGATCAGTGCGAGTCCGAGCCGGACAAAAAGCATCGCCGCGAGACAGACTAACACGTATGTACGAAATCCAGCGATTTTGCCTGCAGCCTCCCGCTCCCATCCCAGGATTCCCCCGAGCACGACAGCCACGAGCGCCTGAAGGAGAATTTGAAGTTCTTCGAGGTAGTTGATTTGCAAAATAGAGAATCTCCTCCGCTAGAAAATCGCAGCCGAAGTCACCTTCGGCTGCGCATTGAGGCGGAGAAATCAGGACCGATCCTTTCGCATGTATTGCGTGGCCGGCTTGGGTGACCGGCAGGGCACGCGATCCACGACTGAAAAATGGCAACTCCGCTCGCGGCGGGCGAACGATCGATCTTACAGGCGCTCAATCTCCGCCCGCAGGTCTTCCTTCGTTTTGCCGAGCTTTTGTTGAAGTCGTCCGAGCAACTCGTCCTCTTTGCCTTCAGTAAATGCCAGATCGTCATCGTTCAACTGCGCGTATTTCTGTTTGAGTTTGCCCTTCACTTCG
Organism: Verrucomicrobiota bacterium; assembly: GCA_003218535.1. Taxonomy (GTDB): domain Bacteria; phylum Verrucomicrobiota; class Verrucomicrobiia; order Chthoniobacterales; family UBA10450; genus Udaeobacter. The sequence continues at coordinate 8,519 of QHNV01000001.1, read as the reverse complement.
TTCCAACTGCCTTTGAATTGTAGTTTCGTCATAACGATAAATGATTCGCGAGCCGAACCGGGGTCAGTCGTCTCTCGCAATAGACACAATACCCCTACGCGAGCAGGGTTTTTCAGCCCGAAATTTTCGCCGATGCTCCAGCGGCTATTGATTTGGGATAGGGAATGGGCGCTCCGCTACGCAGCTGCGCAGAAGTTACGCCCATCCAACTTTCACTCGCAATACACTACGCCCGGCGGATAATTACAACTGGGATCAAACCCATAGGCAGGATACCAGCAACCATCGTCGGCCAGATAGTAGTAACAACCAGACATCAACACGACGCTGTAGCTCTTCAGCCACCAGTCGCGAGCATGTGTTCCGATCTGAAAGTGAACATCACTCTGATCGCGGACCGCGCTATGCAGACTGAGGCTCTCGGTGGTCTCGCGTCCATTTCGAAAGACCTTCGTGCTACGCGATACTTTTCCACCTTGTTCCTGAAGTCGTGCGCCTTCACGCTGCGGTGGGGCAACGTTCCGCTGTTCATTTGTCCGCGCGCCTTCGCGAGTGCTCGGGGGAGCGTTCTGCTCCTCGGTGGCCCCTGCTCGCTGGCGTTCCTTTGGTTGAACACTTTCATCGACTGAGCGTTTCTGACCAGGCTTCGCGTATTGTTCCGGCTTTGCTTTTCGTTCTTTCTGAGCGGGCTCCTGCGTTTGGTCGGTCGTGGTTTGCGCACCGACCGACAAACAAACCGCCAACCCAAATACCGCTGCTAATAATAACCGTTTCATACCTTTTTCTCCCTTTCTTTTAGTAAAGGTTCGTTCGATACGGCATCTTCGGACTTATTTTCGTTATCAGGAGAATCGAGATTTTCATAAAGTTGAAGATTTGTTGCCTGTTGGACTAACGAAACGATGCGCTCACGCAGCCGCCGCCGCGCGAAATTATTTCGGGACTAAAAATGGAGGGAGACTCATGAATAAGAAAATTCGTTATGCAGTAGTCGGGCTGGGACACATCGCGCAGACGGCCATGCTACCAGCGTTTGAACATGCGGAGAACTCGCAGCTGGCGGCGCTCGTCACCGGAAATCCCGAGAAGGACCATGAATTGAGCGAACACTACGGCGTGAACGCGTACAGATACGACGATTTGGAAAACGCCATCGATAAGGAAGGGGTGGGATCGCGTATCGTCTCCATTTCAACGATGCAAACTTGCGCGCACTCGAGCTCGCGCGGTCCGGAGAGCTTGGTGAACTCCGTTATTTTAATTCGTTATTTGGACAGCAGGTTCAAGCTGATAACATTCGGTTGGATAAGGAACTCAGCGGTGGGTCACTTTATGACATCGGCATCTATTGCATCAACGCCGCCCGCTATTTGTTTCGCGACGAACCAATCGAGGTCGTAGGACTGACTGCCAACAACGGTGAGCAGCGTTTCAGCGAAGTTGAGGAAATGACAAGCGCGCTACTGCGATTCTCTCGCGAACGGCTGGCGACATTCACGTGCAGTTTCGGCTCCGCGATCGTGTCGCAATACGAGCTTGTCGGCACTAAAGGCCTGCTACGATTGGAGAATGCTTATGAATATCTTGGCGAATTGAAATGCATCACCACGATTAACAGCAAGACCACGGAAAAAATCTTCAAGCCAGGCGACCAGTTCGCCCCGGAACTGATCTATTTCTCCGATTGCATTCTGAATGATCGGCCGCCTGAGCCTTCGGGCAACGAAGGATTGGCCGACGTGCGCGTGATCAACGCCATTTACGAGTCGGCAAAAATTGGACGCGTGAAACGCATTGAGCCTGTTCCGAAGAAACGCCGACCTGAGCGTGAGATGGAGATCAAACGGCCTCCGGTTGAAGAACCCGAGCTTGTCGGCGCCGCCGCACCACGCTCGGGATAACAGGGCATTCGGCGTCGCAACGGAATTCTAATGAACCAGTCAGTTCCATTCATCGTTGGCGCGGGGCCAGTCGGCCTCGGTGTGGCAGTTTACCTCGTGCAGGCGAACATCCCCACTCGTGTCATCGAGCGCTGGTCGAGCCGACGTCAGAATCGAGAGCATTGGCCGTCAACCCGCGAACTCTGGAGATTCTCGAATCAACCGGCTTGACGGAGAAAATGCTCTCGTTAGGCAAACGCATTCGCGGCGTTCGTTTTTCGCAGCGCGGCGAACCAGTTGGAGAATTTTTGTTCGAGGGCGAGTTGCACCACAAATACCCGTTCATCCTTGGCCTGTCGCAGGCAACTACGGAACGGTTATTGGCTGAAACGTTAGAAAAAGCAGGCGGCAACATCGAGCGGGCATCGAACTAATGGCATTGTGCGCGTGGATTTGCCGTTGTTGAAGCGCGGCATGTTTTCGATCTGGGACGCCGTCACGTAAATTTCGTTGTTCGGCCCCCAACTCAATGTGTCTGGCCAGAGCAGGCGCTTGTCGGTGATGACTGGCTCAACGCGTTTGCTCGCGGGCTCTCAGCGCACGACGGCGCTGTCTTCAAGATCGGTGAGATAAACACTGCCATCTGGCGCTTCGAGCATCCCATCGGGCGCTGGCGTTTGCCCGACGTTTTCCACTTTCGATTCCAGCTCGTGTTTCCCGAGTTTTTCATCAGTGAGAAAACTAGTCTTGATTCGGTAAAGCGTGTGACCGGTGAGCGCGTGGTAATAGAGATAGCCGTCCTTCGTATCGAGCGCGATGCCATCGGATGCGATTTGCGGTGGCGCTTTCTTCTGCTGCTCGATCAGCGCTTTGCCGTCCACAACAAGTTTGACATCTTTTTCCGGTTGAGTGGATGCATGGCCATCGAGAAGTCGACGCGCTTTGACACTCTTAAGATCGACAACGATGATGGCGCCTTTGGCAGACTCCGTGACGAACGCGGTGTTGCTGCGCGTGTCGATGCGAACATCATTGAGGTAACTTTTCTTCGGCGCCACATCTTCACCGAACGGAATTGTTTGCACGATCTGGTTGGTCGCGAGATCGATCTTCACCAGCTTGGGCCCGCCTTTGACGACTTCTTGCATTTTTGGCGCTGCGGGATCGAGGACCCACAGATTGTCCTGATCATCGACTACCACGCTCTGCACGCAGATAAAATGCGAATCGGCGGGACCAGGTTTATTCCATTCGTCATTGGGAAATGCTTTCGGCTGGCCATTCACGATCTCAGCCACTGAAATGGTGTGATCATCCGACCAGTAAGGAAAATTCGCGAAGATGCGACCGGATCTTGTCGAGACGCCCACGCCAGTAATTTGTTTGTCGGGGAAACTGGCTACCTCTATTAGTTCTGCGCCGGACGCGACTGCTGTGGAGATAAGAAAGACCGCCAGAGCGAAATGGGCGCCCACGAAAACAATTCGTTGCTCGCTCTGGAAATGGATGACAAAACGGCGGCGCTCCCAGCGCTCAGTTACCGACTGAAAATTTTCCTTCATTATGCCAACACTGTACGGAGCAAATACGAATTAGAGGCAAAGAAACCTATGCGCTTTATTCTCCTTTTAATCCTTATCCTGCTGCTCGTCGCTGCGTTGCCGACGTGGCCATACAGCGGAGGCTGGGGTTATTATCCCAGCGGCGGTCTTGGTCTAATTCTGCTGATCGTACTCCTTGTCATTCTCCTTCGGTAGGAGTCGCACAGTCTTACGAGCGGACTATCTAATATAGCCACGGCGCCCTTCGTGAAGATCGCTCGAAAAGGAAGCCCCACCGGGCGTGGCTACACCGCCGAGATCCCGCTGAATCACACTTTGTGGCGAAACGGTCGCAGCGCGTAAGTCAGTTTTCGCAGCCCGAGTTCAAGACGAGTTTTTACTGTCCCCAGCGGCGCATGCGTCGCCGCAGCGATCTCGCTGTGACTTAACCCTTTGAAAAAAGCCAGCTCCACCGCCTCGCACTGAGATGGCGGCAATGCCCGCATGGCTTTCTTTAGAAAGCCGCGCAGGTCATTTAGAATAAAAGGATCGTACGCTTCCCGTCGCGCATTGCGCGGCCGTTGGAGCAGCGCTTGCCCGTAGCGCTCGCGCGCGCGCGAATAAGCTTGGCGCCTACGCAATCGATCGATGGCGCGTCGCCGCGCGATAGTCACCATCCAGCCGAGCGGCTTGCCCGCTTTAGGCGAGTAATGATCGGCCTCGTTCCAAATCTGGAGCAGACTTTCTTGCAAGACATCGTCAGTCTCGGTCTCTTCATGAACGACGCTGTCGATCATCGCCTTGAGCCTCTGGCGATGGCGTCCGTACAACGCGCTGAGCGCACCGTGGTGCCGGCGAGAAATATCTTTCATCAGCGCCTCGTCGGTCCTTACTGGTGCTCCGGCTCTGTCAAGCGTTTCAATCACGACTGTTCTTATCTTTGAAATCCAATCGGCTCGCTTACTGGCTGCGCCCGCTTTTTCTTTGCGTGCCACCAATCTGGATCGACGATATCGGAAACGAGCGGCCTTCCTGGATAGACCCACTGATGCGGTCGCGATGGGCACCCCAGGGTGGGACAATAAAGTTTATACCTCCCGCCAGGAAAACGCCGGATCTCAACCTGCCGGCCCTTGAATTTTCTCTCGCAAACGCTGCAAACACGTTGATCGTCGAGCGAATCCCATCTCCTGAGTCGATCCTGCCCGCGTAATATCGACAACCGATCGTCGAGTGTGACGTGAGCAATCATAACTGGAAAACAGTCTGCTCATTGCAGTGAAACAAACAATCGGGGCGGCGGATGATTGTGTAATCGGGCAAAATCCTATGAGCGCGCGAGGTGTTGTAGCCACGGCGCTGCGCGCCGTCCAGAGAAGCATCACTTTAATTAATAATCCAACGCCCCACAGAGGCGTGGCTACAGCATCAACGCGATCGCTTCTAGGCTGGCCGCTTCAACCACGCCGCTAATTGGCGCAGGGCCGAACGCGTTGATTCTTCTGGGCGTCGCGATCCTGACGGATGGCGTGTGCATCCGCGTGCGCGGCTTTCTTCATCGTAATGTCCGCCAGGACTTCAGCCGTCGGCAGTACCCAATCCATCGGAATCGAATGACAACGTTCGGTGGGGCAAATCACCCGCAACGGTCCGTTGCCACGCGTGCCACCTAGCAGCCGTATCTGATGACCAGTGATAATTTTGCCACACACTAGGCAGTAGCGTCTGTCGTCCAGTGAATGCCAGTGCCGGAATTGATCCAGCCGCCGCAGTATCCTTAACTTTTCTTCATCTGAAACGTGAGCCGGGGAGATCAACTCCATAAAGCATAGAATGCCTCCGTACTGGTCGGGCGCACAATCAGCAGCGCGGCGGATTCTTTTATCGGTGAAAACCTTAACCGCTTGACGCTAGGATGGATCCGATGCGCCGCCTCAGCGCTCACGACATAAGGGCGCATGTCCCTCCAGGCACTTCGCATGAGAGCGCAAAAAAATCACATCCGACCCCGTACGCGCATGCGTTTTGATGGAAGATGAAAAGGAATACCCGTATCCCGTCCGTCAACGCTCGACTGGTCGATCAAACGGCGGCGGCAATAGAAATAATGCAGCATTACTGCGAAGTCCATCCGGGAAGCCCTGCCGCCGTGCGGCGTCCGCGATTATACATCCGCAGTGGACTTTGGGTTGCGCTTCTCGGTCCGAGCGTTGAAGAGGGCGTCGTCGGAATCGGTTCCACCGTCGAGGCGGCATTACGCGCGTTCGATGTGCAATATTTGGCTGGATTACGTCCGCCGGACGAGATCCGTCCGCGGCGTCCGCGATCTTCATCCAAGAAGTCAGCTGCCAGTTGTCCCAATTTTGACGCATAAGGGCTGACTGTCCTGTAGCGGCAATCTCCGACCGCCGAAGTAATCCGACGTTCGCCCGCCTTCGTCCGGCGGTCGCCCGGACTTCGGCGCGACAGGAAGAGCAACTTGTCATGAAACGCGAACTCTCCGGCGTCGCGTTGTCGCCGCGGTAACGCGCCGCGGCATGGCGTCCCCTACGATAATCCCAAAATTCGACCTAAAATCTCGCGCAGAACTTTCATGTCTCGCTTGGCCGGTGTCGCGAGCCCGGCGAACGACTCGGTCACAACCGCTACCATGTTATGACGCGAAATAGACAAAACAGGACATGAATCACCAGGAGGAATCATTAATGGCAGCACCACTTCGGCGCACAGACTCGCGAACGTCGACGTCTAGACGCAGATCGCCCATCGCGGCCGGAAACCTTTGGTTACACTTCATCTGCCGAATCAGAGCAAATTGACACGCTCCTGCTGTCGTCGCTGAGATACTGGGAAGTTGAGCGTGACCTAATCGAAGAACGCATGGCCGCGATTCGATCGGCGACTGTTCCGTGGTGAGCAAATGACGTCCGATCGGAAGACACTCGGTTGCGCCGACTCTCGCGCCTGCGTGACGTTCCACCACCCTTGGATTCGCTCCAAAATTTCTGCTATGAGCTGGAGATCGACGCGATTTTTTTGGTGATCTCTATGTTTGGGCAGAGACCTTGGAATAAGTATTAGTCAACGAGAACGCGCAAATGAGAATCCCGAGAATAACGTTATTCCACATCGCAGCCCCACTGAGAAATAGCACGAATGGTGAAATAACGAGCCAAATTCCCAAGATCAGATTCACCCAACTCCATCCCGATTGATGCATGCTCCAGCGAATGATCGCAAGAACGCCCACTACTACACCCGTGATGACGTTGTTCCAGATCCCCTTGGGAGCGTGAATCCCGAGCACAAACGGTGAGATAATCACCCAGATCCCTAGCAGGAGATTTACCCAACTGTTCCCACTGCTGCTCCGCTCAGACATACTAACTTGCTGTTCGTTCATCTTTATCTCCTTTCTCAACTCTAAGTAACTGGCACCTAGTGGTACTTTCGGTTTCCACGAGCTGTTCCGGTGTATCTCTTAATCAAATTTTTGCGGAACAGCGACAAGACGGAGAGCATTTGGAGCGCGCGCTGTTGCGCCCTTTTCGCCTTGTCGCAGTCTTACGCCAATATCAATAACGCGGGTGGATCGGACTTCTCCCCTGGCACCGCCGTAGCCTCGGCGAAGGCGGCTGAAGGCGATGCCAAAACAAATCGCCGAAGGCGCAAGATTCTTATGTGCGCCAGGCAGCTCGTATCAATCAGGTTTGCGTTGTCGATTGAGCTTCGATCGCTTTTCCACTTTGCCCAATGTGCGCAGGACGAAGAGACAAATGAGAGTGATCCCGCACGCTATGACATAGCGATTGACTCGCAACGGCGATACCGATTGATGCAGCAGCCAGAAGCCCTGCAGCAGTGGTCAGCCCTTTCATGGCGGTGCCGCTGCGGTCCTGAAAGATCGTGCCGGCGCCGATAAAAGAAATTCCTACTGCAAGCGCCTCAATTGTTCGGGTGGGATCGGCCCACAGAGCTCCCGAAGGAAACCGCGCAGCTGCGCCTCCGATGAGACGATTGACCGACATTACCTGCGCAAGTGTTTGGCCGAAATCCTTCTATGAAAGTCTGTAAACGTGAGGCATGGTTACACAACGCGCGTGCCCCTTAATACCAAAACGAAAAAGCCGCGAACACCGCGGCGCGCTATGATGACTGCAAGAACGCGCCGTGCACGGGGGAAGACAGCAGTTACAAAAGAATCTGTTAACTGCCCGATCGTCGGCATCGGTGGTTCGGCTGGCGGGTTCGAAGCGGCGATGGAATTGTTGCGTCACTTGCCGTCGAGAACGGGCATGGCCTTTGTGATCGTGCAACATCTCGATCCGCATCATGCCAGCCGGCTTTCCAATTTGCTTGGCAAAGTGACGGCGATGCCGGTGAGCGAAGTCACAGGAACGACGACGCCAAAACCGAACGCGGTTTACGTGCAGCCGCCGAATAAATGTGTCATGGCCAAGGATGGCACGCTCACATTGGTCCGACGTGAGGAGCGGCTCAACGTTGCTATCGACCACTTTTTTGAATCGCTCGCCGAAGAGTGTGGATCGCGCGCCATTGGCATCGTGCTCTCGGGAACCGGCAGCGACGGCACGGCCGGTTTGCGCGCGATCAAAGCGGCCGGCGGTTTGACCTTTGCCCAAAATGAAGAGAGCGCGAAGTTCGACGCGATGCCGCGGAGCGCGATCCGCGCCGGCTTTGTCGATCTTGTTCTGCCGCCGCGCGAAATTGCGCGCGAAATCGAGCGCGTCGCCAATCATCCCTACATCCGGCGGCCACTGAGCGATCCGGAGGAAATCGAGAAAGCCGCCTATCGCCAGGCGGACGATCTGGGCCGCATCTTTCTGTCGCTGAAAAAGCAAATGGGTGTCGATTTCAGCGCTTACAAAGAAAGCACGCTGATCCGGCGGATCCAACGACGAATGGCGCTGCATCGGATCGAAAAGATGAGTCAATACGCGCGGTTCCTGCGCGACAACAAAAAAGAGATCGAAGCGCTCTTTGACGATCTGCTCATCAACGTGACACGTTTCTTCAGGGACCAAGCACTGTTTCGCGCGTTAAAGAAACGCTTCCTGCCGGCGCTGCTGAAAAACAA